>NZ_JAKREZ010000073.1:0-4078 GCF_022348345.1 Alteromonas sp. CNT1-28
AATCCGATCACTTACGGTAAAACTGGCAGGGACGAAAAAGAAGAAGAAAAAGCGATCGGATAAAACCGAAACGACCGATCGGATTCACCGAAATACGCAATCGCTAATGTTTCTGAGTCTACTGATTGGTGAACAAGACTGTATTCAAAATGAGTTGAGTCAATCTTTGGTCAAGATCATAACGACGGAACCTCGACTTGAAAATGATGCGCGATACATTCGTCTTCTTACTCTTTGTCGAGCAAGTGGAAGAAGTTAACATGGCAGTTAAACAAACAGTGAGTGGGTAATGGCCAAAAACTACAGCTAGGTAAGTCTATAAGCTTGTTGCAAATACCGCTGACTCTGTTCGTGAACGTCCGTTCCTTTTTGCATCGTAAAGTAGAGCATCACACTGGCTAATAATTGCATTCAATTCCCCTTTTCGGGTGACTTCAATCACGCCAGCAGAGAAGCTAACTGAAAAGGTAGCGTCGGTAGAAGTCCACTTAGCATGTAACTTGATCTGCTGCCGAATATCATCGATTAGTCGTTCTGTTTCGGTTTTATTGACATCTGGCAGGATCAGCAAAAATTCCTCGCCGCCAAATCGGCAAAGCTTATCCGTCTTTCTTATTCGCTGTTGAACGATGCGTGTGAACGTGGTGAGCACTTCATCCCCGGTCAGGTGTCCATAGGTATCGTTAATTTGTTTAAAGTGGTCGAGGTCAATCAGCGCTACGCAGCCCGCAGAATCGTGGCTAAGTGCTTTGTCATACCAGGAGTAAAATGCACGTCGTGTCATTGCCCCTGTAAGCGAGTCGTGCTCAGCGAGCCGTTTATTAATGCGCTGACATTGCCAAAACCAAAATGCCAGTAATGCAAGCATTAACGCAAGAAGGGCAACAATGATAAATTGCTGTTTTTGTGACTGAAGCTCAAGCGCTTGCTGTTGTTGTTGCGCTTCGAGCTGGCGCAATGCAATTATATTGATATCCTGCATCAGGGGATCTTCAATAAGACTCGACGCACGGGCTTCGCTTTCCAATGCGTTGAAATCTACGATAGTCTGCTTTAAACGCTGTTCGTACTCGTACGCGGTTTGGTAGTCGCCTCGAAGCTGATAAACCCTGGCTAATTTACTATATAGGCTTTCTTGTTCTATTCTTTCATTTAGCCATTTTCTCTCTGGGTCATCCATTACAGTGTCTATGTAGTCAGCAACGATGCTTTCAAATCTTTCTGATCTCTTACTATTTATTGCCGCGTGGAATGCCCTAAGGAGTGCTATATATTTTTCCGCTCTTTCAAAGTCTACCTTGTCTTTCAGAGCCAACGCTTGGTCTATGGTTAATGACATTTTTTCTTTGTCACTAGGCTGTTGCCTGTGAGTGAATACGGACAACTTCAGCAGCAATGCAACAAATTGGTATGACGGGTTGTTTCCCGCTATCTCATAGGCCTCGCTAGCATATGCAAATGCTTCATCAAACCGTCTAAGTTTTACCAACGCATAAATAGCAGGGTTGTATGTAGCAGGGCTGCGCTCCTCATAAGGTGTCGATGTAATCAATTGTTCTGCGTAAGGCAGCGCCATTGTGTGCATCCCCACATCATTATACTCGTCTGCTAAGTTCAACATTAAGTCTTCTCTAACAATAGCGTCTTCCCACAGCCATTGCTCATTAGTGGTATTTGAATTTAAGTGGGGGAATGCGTACTCGTACTCCTCAATAGCCTTTACTCCGACGAAAGATAAATAATAGCCAATCCGGGCGCTTAAGATGGCTACCGCTAATGAGTTTTTTTCGTTCAGCATCTCGCGCTTCAAGATTCTCAGCATTTCGATATAACCGAACAATATGTTTTTATTTACGTCACGAGGAATGCCAATTTCGTATGTCATTAACCCTACTCTTACCGCTGCATAATGAACAGGGTTAAGGGATTTCATATACGCCCAATCGTCACCAGAAATGGGGTGTGGGGTGTCGACATTTGATGCCGAAGAGGACCAATGCTCGCATTCCCATTGTAAAGCTCGATAGATTACGCCAAGGGGG
Source organism: Alteromonas sp. CNT1-28 (assembly GCF_022348345.1). Classification (NCBI taxonomy): domain Bacteria; kingdom Pseudomonadati; phylum Pseudomonadota; class Gammaproteobacteria; order Alteromonadales; family Alteromonadaceae; genus Alteromonas; species Alteromonas sp. CNT1-28. Next base: position 2,043 of record NZ_JAKREZ010000073.1, read on the forward strand.
GATGGGTCTGTGGCTATACCAGACTCTTGGTATAACGCCGCTAGCGGCGCATTTTTTTCAGGGGCTGCACTATCTTCCCAATTCCAGCAGATTTTGGAAGAGACACGGTAATAACGGTTTTCTTTTTCAATATCACTTTCAGCGAACGCCATAAAAGGCAGGCAGCTACTCAGCAAAATAAAAACACTGATACCGCAATTCAGACATATCCTTTTATCTCTCATTGTGCTGACTTCCCTAACACTGCGTCTAAAATGAGTATGCCACGAAGTAGAAGAGAAAAGAAGGTGTCGTTACCTTTAGCATACGCTTCGCGAAATCGACATCAAACGACGAAGGTGAGGGGGGAATAGTGGCACTAAACCTATACTTTATTGGGCTTTTTGATGACGTTATCTTCTAAGGCATTGATGCGCATTGCGTCAATCGCGTTAGTGCACTTTACAACCTCATTTTCTGACATGGCTGGGTCAGCGATTTCGAAAGCGTGAGTTTTTTTCGTTGCGTGGAATCCATGTCTGTCAGAGGTCATTGATGCTGGTCTTCGCTTTGAAAATGATGACAAATACGTTCAACTTCTTAACCGCTGATGAACAAATGGAAGCGACTAATGGGGCAGTGAAAGCGCAAGCAAAGGGGCAATGAGCTTTACCACAAAACTTTGCCACAATGTATCAAAACTGCTATGTTGCTACCACAAATCAATAGGTTATGTGATAAAAAATGTCTGGCGGAGAATCCCTCTCTCTCCGCCAAATACAAAGAACCGGCTTTATGCCGGTTTTTTTGTTTGCCCAGCGAAGCTGGCAAACCCGTCAGGTTGAAAGAAACCTGAATCACCCTGACTGAGGGGAAGATAATCCGAATGGCAAGGGCGTTGTTGGCCAACGACAGGGTCCGAAGGAAGCCATAGGAAGTTAGAGGTACACAACGCAAGTGAACCTGATTCGGCAAGACAGGAGGGTAAGCGTGCAAAATAGCGCAAAGCCCGATACTCAGTCAGTCCTGTTTTGTGCTTGAGGGTGGCATTTCTAACAGGGCGCTAGTGCAGTAACTGGGGAAGCCTGACACCGTTTCTGGTTGTGAGCCAGAAGCATCTATGCGAGAGGCGACTCAAGGTAGGTGTTGGTGCGAGGTGGCAGATGATGCCGTAGTAGTGAGTAAAGTTCGGCCTGTGAAAGCCAGTAATGGTGTGGAGGGTAAAACCGAGCTGACCATCAGCAGTGTTTGGTGGCATCGTTATCAGCCAAAAGCTGATAGGGATGGCGAAGGGCGGAAGTACATAGTCAGTCTGTGATGAGCAGGTGTTTTTTTTTAGTGGTACACGAATCGATTAGCTATCGACGTCTTCGTACTTGGTTTGTCGCGGAAGCGACGGACTGGCTACGAAACGGTACATGGGAGTAACGTGGTGAACGTTGAGTAGATTGCCATTGGGCTAGCACGCTCTACCACCATGTGAAATAGACCAACGCGAAGAGAAAGTATCGGCCCCCACACAGCACACTATCTAGGCTGTTCAAAGGGTTTAAAAAGGTATTCAAAGCGAAAGGTGCGGCCGGAATAGATGGGCAGAGCCTGAGCGCGTTTGCCTCAAATCTGGATAATGAACTATCGCAGCTTCTTCTTGAACTCAAAACCAAACGCTACCAACCGCAACCGGTAAGGCGGGTCATTATCCCGAAAGACGGGGGCGGTGAGCGTCTATTGGGTATCCCAACAGTCAGGGATAGAGTGGTTCAACAATGCTTGAATGACCTCCTTACCCCCATCTTCGAAGAGCAGTTCCATCCATCAAGCTTTGGTTATAGACCGAAGCGGAGCTGTCACGATGCCATCAATAAAGCCACGATGTTCATCCGTCGATACGGACGTTAAGAGCATCAAAAGGCGGGTGCGCGATGGCAGCGTGTTGAAGTTAATTACTCAGTTCTTAGAAAGTGGGGTAATGGTTGATGGGCATTGGCAGCAGACAGAGACAGGCAGTCCGCAAGGCGGGGTAATAAGCCCGCTCATAGCGAACATCTATCTGGATG
>NZ_JAKREZ010000074.1:0-2807 GCF_022348345.1 Alteromonas sp. CNT1-28
CCTATTTTGTTTTGATTAAAGATTCGACACCTTTATCAAAACGGGTAACTCTCATCTTTTCAAGAAGAAGTGTCAGATTAAGTCGAGACTAATTCAAATTATGTGGTTATATCCATTTCTTCTAAATTCGGCCTCTTGCTCACTTTTCTTTTCAGCTTCTTCTGCTTTGGCTCTCTCTGCCGTCCTAAGAGCCGAAATCGCTTTTGAATCTTCTAAGCTTTGGCTATCCATTTTCGCTTCTGCGATGGACATTGCATCTTTTTGGGCTCTGTAAAACGTTTCCTTTTCGTTATCTGATTCGAAAACAGCGATGTTTTTACCATCTACGGACACATTTAACGAACCTTGGGTCTCTGTAAAACTTAACCTTTCAACGGAGAACGCATGCTCTTTCGTACACAAGTCTTTTCCAATAAAGAAAAACTCTGTTCCATTCCTAGATGTGAAAATGACTGAAAAGTTTAAAGGCACTGACGTCTTGCACCTATTTAACTTATGAACTTCAAAAAGTCGGTTGGCCTCGTTTTTTGAAATTTCGAGAGTTGTTAAATATCTTCCTTCATGCCACAGAGTTAGCGCTTTATTTTCGTATGCAGCGAATAAGGAGTTGATGTCATAGTCAATTTTGTTAAATGAGTCGGTCACAGTGTATGGGTTGAAAGTCTTTATATACCACCTGCTTGGATGTACCTTTTTAGGATTGGTCTTTCCGAACATAAAATTCCCTTTTTAACATTATTAAATTTTTTATCACTCACCATTCTATAATGGCGTTATATGCTGATCTAGCCTCAAATGTGCAAAATGTTATCTGATTGGCAACGCTCAAATCGTGATATCAGTAGTCTTTAAAATTGCTTTTTCAAATATGAGTCAGGCGTTCGCCATTCAACTATTCGTGAATCCATCAGTCAAAAATGGACAATGCTAACTTCTACCTTCAAGCAAATACGACATCCATTGAAATTTGCTCTTTACGAAGTCTGGAATTAGGGAAGAAGTTCTCAATGTCAATGCTATAATACATAAAGTTCAATTAATACAATTGCTTACGCGTTGTAATTGTGTCACCTTCAAAGTTCTTATGATTGGAGGTGAAAATGAGCTTTTATGTTTATTGCTTTGAATACAATGATTTTGGGTTAGTCAAAATAGGAGTTACCAAATTTCCTATACGACGACAGGAAGCGTTTTATTCGTTAGTGCGTAACCCATCTCCTCATTCACTTTTACTAAAGATAGACTCGAAGACCTTCGCATATTCGCTAGAAGCGGAACTTAAACGGAAGCTTTCTCCTAATATTTCACCAGAAGAGCTGTCAAATAGGACACTAGGGCGAATCACTCAACAATCGTGTGTGTCAGAGTGGTATGAAGAGAATACTCTGAGTGCAATTCACGCGCATTTCTATAAATCAGCTCTTGACGGAGTGGCTTCAATTGTTAGTTTCGGGGGGATTGTCTGCCAGGAACTGATCTCTATACGGAGAGAGCTTTACATTCTAAAACATTTGTCAGCAGATGTCGGAAGTATTCTAATGAGCTTTACGTTAAGGGAAGATTACACAAAGCAATGGAGTAAAAGTGATTTCACTCGCTTCCTAGACAGAATAGAGAGAATGGTTAGCAAGTACAATTCCATAGATTAAATTCATTCTTAATGCTCAGGAAATCTTGCAAACTGTTGCGTTTCTGGCAGCCTTGAACGCCCTTTACCTTTCTATTCCGGAAAGTGATAACGCTCGAAAGTGACGCAAACGAATGGCTCATTGCCAAAGGTTAGTGTAAACAATTGAATCGTTATGAATTTAAGGGGGGGAATTCGCCTAGACAAGTCTATCCAGTATGCTAGCGTTTAGAGCGACTCGGCTTGAATAAGGAAGTAAAATGAATGATTTGTTTTATGTTTATCTATACAGAGATAACAAAAGCGGCGCAGTTAAGTACATTGGGAGAGGGGCAAAGATAACGAGAGCCTCAGCACACCAGCTTAAGTCACATAATAAAGATCTAGAGTCTTGGTTAAGAAAGGCGAATTTCAAATTAGAAATAGCTGGACCATTCGACTCAGAAGGTATGTCAAAAGCTGTGGAAGCTGCTTTGATATCTTCTCACTCTCCCACGTTTAATAAGCGACAAGAGTCATCAAAGTATGTTTTCAGACCAATAGGTGTTCCTGAAAAGTATATTGCTAGATTGCAGAAAAACAGATTAACTCGAGAAGACCTCTTTAAAGGTAAAACAAACAAAATCTTACTCGTGCGGATAACGGAGGAAGACTTTGAAAATAGGGTCGGATATGACCAAGTAAGCCCCCCTGAAGATGAAGCTGTTGTTGATAGGGTTCAGAAATATTGGCAACTTGGTGGGGAAAAGTTTCTTGAGAATTGGATTGCTGACAAAGATGAGTCTCCGACTTTATTGTTGGGCATATCTGGTCCTCCAGGAAGCCAAATTATCATTGCATCCTTAGAAATAGACACTAAACAATGGAGTAATGTAACAGTTTTAAAAAACAACTTGATTTCGGTGCCCCTTGTTTCAAGTACCCGTTTAGATAAGTATGGACTCCGCGGTTATAGACTCGATAAAATTGCCGACATAAGTTTTGGACGTTTTAAATCAAAACAATTCAAAATTATAGAAAAGTAAGCCTGCCTTGAGATTTTAAAGAGCTTTCGCTACCTGTCAGGTTAGTTCTAAGCTTTTGAGACTGTAACTAATTTTGTGTAACTGCCTATCTCAATTTACTCTATAGAGAGTTAAGGATAGGCAGATGAACATGAATAAGAAAGAGCTTGAAGCTT
>NZ_JAKREZ010000075.1:0-4836 GCF_022348345.1 Alteromonas sp. CNT1-28
TCCTCATCGACTTTTACCCAGATCGTTGCTTCGTCATCAAGGTCGTCAATTTTTTCAATTACTTCTATTAGTTTCATTTTATGAGACAAAGTACATAACGCTTTGCTTTGGGGCAGCTGGAACATAGCGAAGCGACGTGTAAGCTGTCCCAGCCACGCAGTGGCGACAACAGCAACTTGTTATGCGATTTACTCTGCACTCGATTTCAACCTCTTGATTCCATTATACGTATCGACTTCTACTTCTTTGGTTTTGGCCATAGCCTCTTCTCGGGCAACCCGAATGAAAGTATAGAAATCTACTTCACCGTGTGCCATTGACTGATAGTGTAATTCTGTACCAATGGGTAGTTCGCCAGAACCCTGCGAATTTTTTATGGAAAGAGGCTCAGTAAGAACATAAGTGGTTGAATACACAAACCGCCAACTTGCAGTCAAATAGCCGGCGACAAAAACAAAAACGACAAAAATTGTAATTCCTATTACTTTACCCAAGGTCGATTCCTATTTGCGCATAACATTAAGCTAAGCGGCGCAGTTGCGTGGGGCATAATGGCGAAGCCGCCCCGCGTAAATGCGTCCGAGCGACCGAAGGGAGTGGTCTTAAGCGCTTTGTTAGAAGCAGAGCCAGTTCCTTTGGTCTGTTTAAAAACTGATGAAGCCAGCATACGATTGATTGTTAACGCAGACAAGAAAAACGACTGTGCATTGATGGTTTTGATTTGGCAGAAGCTAGCCGCCATTTGAACTGTCTAACGCATTGGCGCTTGTTGACGTTGAATAATAACTTGGCGATAAAGCGCCTAATGCGCAACCTTTGAATTGAAAGCGGCGGATTTAAACCTACCACAAGCCAGAGCGATGCTTATAAAAACAGGTGAGGGTAGTTTTATTGGGATTTTTATAAAGCCAAACGCAGTTTAGGCTGACGCCTTATAACTTCCAAATATGGGGCGCAAACACGTGTGCAATAATGGCGAAGCCGCGCACGTGTTTGCGTCCCAGCGAGCGGAAGCGAGTGACATAATTTGTTTGTTATACGCAATAGCCAAAATCAACCGCCATATTGCATTATTAAGTAAAAGCCACAAACTAAACATACCGAAACAAAGCAAGGAATACCAAATAACTGCAGTTTTTGTTTTAGTGCCAAAGACTTTGAGCTAGCTGAAAGAGCAATATAAGGGAGCAATTGTGATAAGAAAATAGGAATGATGAAAATGCTCATTGGATAACCAACATAATTTGCAATGAAATCGCCTGCATTACCTACATACCAAATTTGAAGTAAAAAATTGAGTAAGCAAACTAATACAACAAGACCAATAAATTCCTTTTTACTCACAGGTTTCCTTTTGCGTATAACCCCCGCAATATACGGTTTATCCGTATGATTGCTTTGTTATGTGAATTATTGACCGTGAACGCCTCTCAACGATGCGCAAACTTTAGACCTGAATTTACAGGTATCGCTAGGACTAGAGGGAGTATACCCACTGGATGCGCACCTAGAATCGGTTTTCTTTCGTGATAAGCGAATGACACTACGGAAAGACGTGCAGCTAAGTTGCTAAAGCGTTATGAGGATTCGCGCCCTACGGATCGAAAATGCAACATAGGGCACTTTTAACACATAACACCCGCATAACGGGCAAAAACACGTAGGCTACAATACTAAGCGAAGCGCAGGGAGCCTACGTGTTTTTGTCCCTAGCGAGCGCAGCGAGTGTTAATGCGTTTGTTAGGTGCGTAACTTACTATGAGCTTGAATAATCGAACTCCGAAGCTCGCAAGTAATGTTTACCCACCTTGTTGTTTCTGTTAGCTGTAATTGACAACCAGTTTTGCTAACCAAATTGCAAATATGTGTGAACCACTTGGGATAACCCCATTCTCGGTTTTGCTGACCAACCAAAGCTCTCCGTTTCTGATCCCAGTGAACACCGGCAGCCTCTCGATAAATCATAGGAAAAGAGGATGTTGATGGCATTAAATAAAGGTGTTCTTTGTTATCTATCCCAATTTCTACGATGTCTTCCATTACTACTAGCACCTAACACCCGCATAACGGGCAATAACACGTAGGCTAAAATTGGAGCGATGCGACTGAGCCTACGTGTTATTGTCCCAGCGAGCCCGCGAGCGAGTTTATGCGATTGTTATACGATTTCTATCGCGTACCTTTAATACTGAAGCTTTTTTTAGTGCCCACCAACCTATAACGGCACTCATCACAATCCTCGTAGGGAAATATGCTAAAGCAGGAACAGAAAATAACCAAGTTGCAAAGTCTTTAGGCATAACCACGAATGCGACGCTTTTTACCCAATATATAACCTCTACATAGTTTTTTAGAAATTCATCTAAAGATATACCAAAAGAGACGAGGTCTGATGACATAGCCACCCAAAAAGCGTAAATACCTAGCCCACCATCTCCAAAGCTTCCAATAACTGAAGACCAACCAATAAAGAGTAAGAATGCGCGCACAAATGTGTCCTTCCGTGAATCGTATAACTTTTCAATAACGGGCGCAGGCACGTGGGGCATAATGGCGAAGCCGCCCCGCGTGTATGCGTCCCAGCGAACGAAGTGAGTGAGTTTATTGAGTTGTGTTGCCACCACCAAATTCAGAATACTTCTTAGTTGGTTGATCCTGACTTTTATTAAACTGCCAAAGAGCAACTGCTCCAATGATTGGAATTAACCAAGCAATAATTATTTGAGCAATTTTTTGAACAGAGTCTAAGTCTTCTCTTTTGGCTAAGAATACTGATACTGCAATGCTAAGTACTAAGTATGTGACTAACGCAGAGTAAATAAAAAGAGAATCCATTTCACAATTTTCCGTGGCTTATAACGCTTTTGTAACGGGCAGCCTTGTGGCGAAGCCACGCTTAAGGCTGTCCAGCCCGAAGGGCGATCGTTGACAAACTTGTTATGAGTTTTCGTCAAGGTGCCACCCTACAATATCACCTACATCATCGTAGACGTTGTAAATTACTTCGCAGTCGCAAAACCCGCCGTGCTCACCAAGCCAAGGAACAACCACCTTTGGGTTTAACTGCTTGGACTTAAGGAATTCAATTGTTTCCTTAAGTGTGTGATCACACTCTGGGGCTGACTCACGGTTGAGGTGCGACAAGAGATCTTTAAGCTCATCAATACCCATTGGAATAGATGCTCGAATTTCGTCTTGCTCATTCTGCTTGTACTGATCCTTCAGTTTCTTCTTCTGTTCTTTATCCATACTTAAGACTCATAACTTTTAAATAAGGGGCGATAGCACGTAGGGCATAATAGCGAAGCGGCCCTACGTGTTAGCGTCCCAACGAGCGACAGCGAGTGACTTTATTTGTTTGTTATGCGCCATCTTTGTTCTTACAAATGAGCGTTTTACCACCATAAAATGACGTGTAATGAATCTCAAAATAGATTTGATGATAGAATCCTGATAGCTCTTGTTTATTTTCCTCTGAAAAATTATTGCACTGTAAACTCAAAATAGTTTCTTTGCTCCCAGGCAAATACGATGAGCCAACTACAGGCATATGGAATAAATAATGATATTTATTTGAAAGTTGAGAAAACATCTCAGGATATGGGTCTCTACTTGGGTTTTCGTATCTTCGACCATTAAATACAATAATGACCTTCTTCACGACCGCGGGGCCTAGTCCTACTGATTGAAGTTTTATGAATAAGCCATTTAAGTTACTTACATTGAAGTGTAGTAATGGTTGTACTGATAATTTGTTATGCCTTCGAGCCAGCCAGCCTTGCCACACAGCGACAACTAAGGCCGAAAGTGCCACAAAAGAAGAACCCAAAGCTATGACATCCGAATTTTCCAAACTAACCTCCATGGCGCATAACTTTTAAATAAGGGGCGCAGACATGTGGGCTAAAATCCGAACGAAGTGAGCAGCCCACATGTTTGCGTCCCAGCCCGCGCAGCGGGCGAACTTGATTTTTTTGTTATGTGTTTTCGCTTATTTCTAAAACCACAGTTAACCATAAATTACCCCAACGCTCACGTCTATCTGCCGAACTCAACAATTTAGGTGAAGTGGTTTGATATTCATTGAAAGAATGACGATTGGCAAATAGAGTAGCGGATACAGCACCTTTTTTAACTTTTTCTGCATCGTAAAAAACCGCCACGACTTGGTTGCATCTAGAACATTGAATAAAGGAGGCTTGTTCTGAACCTTGCTTTAAAAAATTGACTGAGGCACTTGAGTTAACGCTTAACTTTCCAAGCGGATCTGATATGTACGCAAGACTATGATGCTTACAAAAGTCGCAGTCACATTCTCTAGGTTGATAGCTTTCGATTGACTTAGGAAGTGATAGTTTTACGCGAACAGCTTCGCATGAGCATGAAGAGAAATAATCCATTTAACCCTCATAAATTAAACCTGCACATAACTTTCCAATAACGGGCGCAGACATGTGGGGCATAATGGCGAAGCCGCCCCTCGTGTATGCGTCCCAGCGAACGAAGTGAGTGCGTTTATTGGCTTGTTAGGTGCGGTCACGCCAAGACCCCATTTAGCAGCATACTAGGCATAAAAAAGTAAAAAGCCAATAAGCCCGAACTTGTAAATATAAGTGCGGCTGCACAAAAAGAAGCTTGTACGAAGAAAACGGAAGGTTTAGCAGATGCACTATGCCTAAAAGCCACTATTGAGGTTTGTAAACATTCTTTAATTGCTTGGTATTTTGCTGAGAACCAAGAAATGATGGGAGCTAGGCTAGCAAAAACGAGAGCAAATGCGACTTCCATACCACCTAATTGAACTAAGAAGGCTATCTCTGGCAAAACTGCCGCCGC
>NZ_JAKREZ010000076.1:0-2578 GCF_022348345.1 Alteromonas sp. CNT1-28
TGCGTATTTCGGTGAATCCGATCGGTCGTTTCGGTTTTATCCGATCGCTTTTTCTTCTTCTTTTTCGTCCCTGCCAGTTTTACCGTAAGTGATCGGATTGGTCTAGTTTTCTCATCGATTCACCAGCCAGTTCAATTCGATGACTGTTGTGCAATAAACGGTCGAGTAATGCATCGGCTACAGTGGGGTTACTGATGAGTTTGTACCATTCGGTAACGGGTAACTGGCTGGCGATAATGGTACTGGAGTTTTGGTATCGCTCTTCCATCACATCAAGTAAGTCATTAGCCTGACGTGCGCTGAGTTTTTCCATTCCCCAGTCGTCCAGGATGAGCAGCTTTTTCTTCGCTAGTTGTGCAAGCTGTTGTCGGTAACTGCCATCGGCGTGGCCGATATTCAGTTCATCAAGAAGCTGCCCAAGTCGGTAATATCGCACCGTATGATGTTGTTCACAGGCTTGTCTGGCGAGTGCACACGCAAGATAGGTTTTACCGCACCCCGTTGCACCGGTGATGATAATGTTATGGGCGTGATGCAAGTAGTGGCCGCACAGCAGTGTGGCGACTTTATCTTTGCGTAGACCGCGCTCTGCACGGTATTCCAATCGGCTGGCATGAGCCTCTAAGCGCAAGGTTGCCTGGCGCAGTAAACGCTTTACTTTGCTGTCTTGCCGACAATGGATTTCATGCTGTGCCAGCAATCCTAAGCGCTCTTCGAAGCTCATCTCGTCGTAAGTTGTCGCTTGGCTTTGTTGTTGCTGTAACGCTTGAGCGAAGTGCCCAAGCCGTAAGCTACGTAGTTGCTCTTGTAATTGAGATTGTGTCATGGGTTTTCCTATTGATAGTAATGTTGGCCGCGGATATTGTTGTGGGTAACAGGCTGCTCATCCTGCTCAACAGCGGTGCTCGGTATGCTTTCTTGATGATGTTTGAGTAAGTTCATTACAACGCTTCTGTGCGGACGTTCTAGCAGCAACGCCTTTTGGCAAGCCGCTTCGAGTCGCGCAGCACCATGCTGTTTAGTAAGATTTAAAATGGCCAGGCAGCTCTTAATCGCTTGCTCTGGGTGTTTACGACTATGGATGTGCCACTGCACTACACCGCGCGTACCCACACCGATATTCTCAGCCCAATGCAGTAAGCGCTCTGCACTGAAGCGCTGTTTTACATGGCTGTTAGGCATATGCTCTTTCTGGGTTGAGAAGCTGCCGTCTTTTGATGATTTAGCGTGCTGTGTCACCAGTTGGTTGTGATGATAGATGCTAACCACACTGCCACTTGCCTCTATGGTCACCGTGTTGCCCACTAAGGTGTGCGGTACAGAGTAAGCATGCTTTTGGTACAGCACATGGTAATCCGGCCCTACCTTCGCCCGTTTACTGTCGATGTACTCATACGTGGTGCCAGGTAATGGCATTAAGGCAGGCTTATCGAGCAGTTCAAACTGTTCACTACGAGAGCCTGGATGTAAGCGTTGTGGCCGATTATTTAACTCTGCCATTAACACTTTAATCCGTGCATTTAGACTGGCTAAGGTGTAGAAGCACTCACGTCGTAATCGCATTAATATCCAACGCTCAACAATCAGCACCGCATTTTCTGCTTTGGCTTTATCCTTCGGTTTATATGGGCGTGCAGGCACAATGGCACAGCCATAATGCCGCGCCATTTTGGCGTAGTTTTCGTTCAGCGTGGGAGCATAACGATGGGCTTTGGTAACGGCCGATTTCAGGTTATCCGGCACAAGCAAACGGGGGACACCGCCAAGATGGCGGAACGTTCTTACGTGCGCCATTATCCAGTCTTCCTCACGCTGAGAACGACCTGCTTCAACGTAGGTGTAATTAGTCGCGCCTAAGGTCGCAACAAAGATTTGTGCGTGATAACGAACTTCGCCCGTATCAGGATTGATGATAGGTACCGTTGGTCCGCAGTAGTCAATAAACAACTTATCGCCCGCGATGTGGTGCTGACGCATACTGCGTTTCTGCTTTTTAAGCCACCGCTGATAGTGCTCGCAGAACTGCGTGTAACCGTAGGCTGACGTACTATCCTCGGTGCAATACTCTTCCCACAGCAACAGCTTGGTCATGCCTTTGCGCTTCAACTCTTGCTGCATAAGCATAAAGTCAGGCAGCCGTTTCTGGCGCTGAACGGGACCAGTGCTATACAAATGTGCTTCGAGCGTTTTATCGCTTATTGCTTCTGGCAACGGCCACGATAAATCACTGGATTTAAAGCGCGAGAGTATTTCACTCACGGTTGAAGGGCCAAGACTTAAGCATTGGCCGATGTCTCGATGGCTTAATCCTACTTCGAATTTGAGACGCAGGACGTCTTTAATCTTTCTCATATCGGTTCTCTTTCTCGCCATGGCTGCTCGTTCCTTCAATAAAGTTATGAAGATGAGCTTACCAATTGATTTAGTGAGAAAAAGAAGAAGATTTCGGGATTCCGATCAGTGATTTCGGAAAAACGTCATTTTTGATCGGATAAAACCGAAATAGGCGATCGGATTAGACCGAAATCAGTGATCGGATTGAACCGAAATGGGTGATCGGAATGGGCCGGAACATGCA
>NZ_JAKREZ010000077.1:0-3060 GCF_022348345.1 Alteromonas sp. CNT1-28
CGACCAAACCAAGGGAGAAAACTCAATGAACTTTTATACTAATACACATCCGTACTATTGTGGAATCGATCTTCACACAAGACTGCTCTATGTCTGCATTATTGATAATGAAAACAATATTCTCGTTCACGAAAAAATCGATGATTCACCCGACAAACTGTTAGCGCTTCTAAAACCTTATCTGGGCAATATTGTTGTTGGTGTGGAATGTATGCACTGTTGGTATTGGGTGTCTGACTTTTGTGAAGAGCACAATATTGATTTTATTCTTGGCCATGCGCTTTACATGAAAGCCATTCATGCTGGTAAAACCAAAAATGATAAGATTGATGCACTTAAGATTGCCAAGCTCATGCGGGGAGGGAACTTCCCACTCGCGCATGCCTATTCAAAAGAGCATCGCTCAATACGTGATGCGCTTCGTCGTAGAACCCACATAATGAGAATGAGTGCGCAACTGAAAGCGCACGTGTCCAGTACGATTAGTCAATACAATCTACCTGCGCTGGAGTCTCGTTTGAATCTGCAAAATTCACCTGACCGAGAAAAAATGCATCACTTTTTTCCCGATGAAGCTGTGCAAAAGAGCATGGATTTAAATCTCAATATTATCGAAACCATGGTGAGTGAACTTTACAAGATTGAACATTATGTAAAGACTCAGGCACAAACACACCGTGCAACAGATTTACATATCCTTAAGTCGTTTCCAGGTATCGGAAAAATTTTAGCCCTGACCATTTTGTATGAAGTTGGCGATATTAAGCGGTTTCCATCAGTTCAAAAGTTTGCCTCGTATTCACGGTTAGTGAAATGCAAAGCTGAGTCGGCCGGTAAAACACATGGCACGCAGGGTAATAAGATTGGCAACGCACACTTGAAGTGGGCATTCAGTGAAGCAGCGGTGTTGTACCTCAAAGGTAATGACAACGCCAAACGGTATCTAGCCAAGTTACAAAAGAGAATGAGCAAGGCGAAGGCCTTATCAGCACTCGCTCACAAAATCGGAAGATGTACTTACTTTATGTTGAAGAATCAGCAGGTATTCGATGAAGAACGCTTTTTAAACGGGTAAGTCGCGCAGTGGCATGAGCTTTAGCGTCTAACTGGTTAAACGACGAGTATCGACTTATCGCACAGTACTCTGCATTAAGCAGCATCGATAAGTATACCAACAAGTCATAACCTGCTGCGTTTGATTAGACATGCCACTGTTGCGCATCTCTACCTTTTTACGAATTTGCTTACACCTTCACTGAACCTGATACTAACTGGTCAATGCAGCCACTTAGGTTTGAATAGGACAGAGGAAGGTTAACCGATGAATGTCTAGTGCCGTTGCCAGTCAAAAGGAATTGAAAAGAGCAACAATAAGAGCCTCTATATGTGTTTGACGTAGGCAATACGCTTAACATCGACCATGACAGACGAAGTAAACGAGTTCTAAAAAGGCAACGGTATTGATCTTGAAATAGTGGTCAAAGGGCTATCTTTTTTCATTGACAGCCCGGAGGCTCATATGTGTTATGTGCGCTTATAAACAACCTAGCCACCTTTGCCTGATAACAGTTTTTGACTAACTCCCTTAATATATGGACCGACGCCATTAGACCAATTTAGATCGAATGGAGCCGGCTCATAGCTTGCAATAAATAGCTTTATGAAAGTGGTGTTGTCATCAAATTCATAAACTATTAAATCAGCGCACGGTTTAATTTTATCTTCGCCGAAGTACATCTGTGACACTAGGAAATTACATGATTCTTCCCAACCATTTGCGAGAACTGATGTTGACGAAACAATCGACACAGTTTCGTTTGGGACGGTTTTTCCAATTATTATGCTCGCTTTATCTATAGCTTCTTGAATAGAGCCTTTGGTCAAAGTATAAAATTCGTCTTTGGTCATACTTTTCCTCGAAGCATATAACATTAAGCTAAGCGGCGCAGTTGCGTGGGGCATAATAGCGAAGCGCCACGCGTAAATGCGTCCGAGCGACCGAAGGGAGAGGTCTTAAGCGCTTTGTTAGAAGCAGAACCAGTTCCTTTGGTCTTTTTAAAAACTAATGAAGCCAGCATACGATTGATTGTTAACACAAACAAGCGAAACGACTGTGCAGTAATGTTTTTGATTTGGCAGAAGCTAGCCGCCATTTGAACTAACAAGTGTAATGGCGCTTGCTGACTCAAAATAAGAACTTGGCGATAAAGCGCCTATTACACCACCTTTGAATTTTAAGCGGCGGATTTACACTTACCACAAGCCAGAGCGATGCTAATGAAAACAGGTGAGGGTAGTTTTACTGGGTTTTTTATAAAGCCAAACGCAGTTTAGGCTGACGCCTTATAGACACAATGACTCCCTGTGAAATGCTAGCCTCCGCATTTTCGTGGGTTAGCTGAAAGCCAGTGCCATAATTAGTTTGCTTAAGACTAAATCATTTAGGTTGCTTATTGTGAAGAACAACGTGGGGCTGTGCCTGTTCATTATGGCCGTATTTCCTCGTCTAAGGTCAGCGTGAAAAAGCTGCTTCGTCAGTTTGAATCTAAATATCCTGGTGCAACACTTCACGTTGTTTATGAGGCTGGCCCTTGTGGTTATTGGATTTATCGTCTGATAACAAGCTTGGGACATTGTTGCTATGTTGTGGCACCGTCTCTTATTCCAAAAAAGCCGGGAGAGCGAATTAAAACTGACCGTCGAGATGCGCTTAAGCTCGTTAGGTCATTAAAGTCTGAAGACCTTACACCCCGGCAATGAAAGATTTAAAGGAAGCCAAGTACCAGCTTAAAGCACTACTGCTGCGCAACAACATACGCTATGAAGGTACAGCCAACTGGTCGAAGAAACACCTTCGCTGGCTCACTGAGTTAATATTGCCTCATCCGGCCCAGCAAATAGTCTTGCAGGAGCACCTACAAACTATAGAAGAGCGTATCCGGCGACTGGAAAGGCTCGACAATGAGTTAACCCACCATGTGCACCAATGGCGTTATTATCCGGTGGTGAAAGCCGTTCAGGCGATGCGCGGTGTTCGATTGCTCGTTGCTGTTGGCGTGG
>NZ_JAKREZ010000078.1:0-2403 GCF_022348345.1 Alteromonas sp. CNT1-28
ATGGCGCACGCACTGGCATAATCTCAATACCTTGTTCAACTATCCCGAGGACATCCGCAAGGCGATTTATACCACCAACGCCATTGAGTCGTTGAACAGCGTTATCCGCAAAGCCATCAAGAAACGGAAAATCTTCCCCAGCGATGATTCAGCAAGAAAAATGGTGTACCTAGCAATAAAAGACGCCAGTAAGAAATGGTCGATGCCGATTCAAAACTGGCGTCAGGCGATGAGTCGTTTTATTATCGAGTTCGAGGAACGCCTCGAAAAACATATTAACTAATGGCAGTTACACAGAATCTGTTACAGGCTCCGTAAACCTGATAAAGTGCGTGCAGTATCTTTTTATTCAAAGTACCTGGTCTTTTCGGACACCCACTTACTTTTTTGAAGCTATTATCGGTTCTGTCACTCTCTGATCGTTGGACTTATCTGAGTGTGTGTCCACTTCAGCAAGAAATGAATTTTGAAAAAGTGGGCTTCAACAATAAGTGTCTGTCCACTTTATAACTCACTTTCTTCGTACCATCTAAACTACTTCAAGAGATTTCTTTTTCCTTCTATTCTTATCTTACTTTTGAAGTCGCGCTTACACTGGTAGAATGCGCTCAACTTTAGAAATACATTAACAATAGAGAGTGACCATGTCGGTTGTTACACGATTTGCACCCAGCCCAACAGGCTATCTTCACGTTGGCGGCGCACGAACTGCGCTTTATTCTTGGCTTCTTGCTAAAAGCAAAGGCGGCGAGTTTGTTCTTCGTATTGAAGATACAGATATCGAGCGTTCAACTGAAGAAGCAAAGCAGGCCATTCTAGACGGAATGCAATGGTTAGGTTTAACGTGGGATACGGGTCCAATCTATCAGACTGAGCGTTTCGATAGATATAAAGAACTTATTCAGCAGCTTTTGGATGAAGGTAAAGCGTATAAATGCTTTATGAGCTCTGAAGAGTTAGATGCGATTCGTGAAGCGCAAAAAGAACGTGGTGAGAAGCCTCGTTACCCAGGTACGTGGAGAGACAGAACGGATCATCCAGAAGGTCAGCCTTTTGTTATCCGCTTCAAAAACCCTTTAGAAGGTAAAGTGGTAATTAATGATCACGTGCGTGGAAAAATCGAGATTAGCAATACTGAGCTAGACGATCTTATTATTCAGCGCTCTGACGGTACCCCTACATATAACTTCTGTGTAGTTGTTGATGATTGGGATATGGGTATTACTCACGTAGTTCGTGGTGAAGACCATATTAATAACACGCCACGTCAAATCAATATTCTTGAAGCGCTTGGTGCACCTGTTCCAGAATATGCTCACGTTTCTATGATTTTGGGTGATGACGGCAAGAAGTTATCTAAGCGTCATGGCGCTGTAAGCGTGATGCAATATCGCGATGATGGTTTCCTACCGCAAGCTGTGCTTAATTACCTTGTTAGGTTGGGGTGGTCTCACGGCGACCAAGAAATTTTCTCAGTTGATGAAATGATTGAGAAATTCAGCTTAGATGCCATTGGGCAATCTGCATCGGCATTTAACACAGAAAAGCTAATCTGGTTGAATCAACACTACATTAAGACATTACCAGCAAGTGAAGTTGCGTCACACGCCAAATGGCACTTTGAAGAGTTGAATGTTGATTTAACGACAGGCCCTGCGCTCGAATCTATTATCGCTATTCAGGCCGATAGAGTAAAAACGCTTAAAGAATTAGCTGAGATTTCTACGTACTTTTATCAAGACTATGAAGATTTTGATGCGAACGCAGCGAAAAAACACCTTCGTCCAGTCGCTCGCGGCCCATTAGAGCTTGCTAAAGATAAATTAATGGCAATTGAAGAGTGGAACCCAGAAAATATTCAGGCTGCTATAAATAGTACAGCCGAAGAATTGGAAGTGGGCATGGGGAAAGTAGGTATGCCGCTGCGTGTAGCTGTGACAGGTGGCGGTAATTCACCGTCATTAGATATCACGTTGAATCTTATCTCAAAAGAGAAAATTGGCGAGAGAATCGACAAAGCGCTTACTTTTATAGCAAACAGAGAAAATTCATAAAAAAAGCGTTGACATGACAGGGGGGGATGCCTAGAATGCGCCCCGCTGTCACGGAACAGTCACACAAAATGACTGGTACCATGATGGGGCCATAGCTCAGCTGGGAGAGCGCCTGCATGGCATGCAGGAGGTCGGCGGTTCGATCCCGCCTGGCTCCACCAAGTCACATTGAGATGTGGTTTGATATAGGCTGAAGTTGTTAACGCAGCTTCGGACTGAAAAATTCGAAAATTTAGTTTCGAGGAAAGAATTCAGTCCCCTTCGTCTAGAGGCCTAGGACACCGCCCTTTCACGGCGGTAACAGGGGTTCGAATCCCCTAGGGGACGCCATTTTATCGCGTCACAGTCG
>NZ_JAKREZ010000079.1:0-2348 GCF_022348345.1 Alteromonas sp. CNT1-28
GTAAGCGTCCGCTAATCCCACCTAACGCTTAGTAAACTGCCATGGTAGTAGTTGATCGATATTGGTTTCGGGCTTGCTGAGCTGCTCTAGGCAGTCCATCACATACTCGAAGACGTTGAGGTCGTTGGCTTTCGCCGTTTCGATGATGCTGTAGAGGATGGCGCTGGCATTGGCACCGGTTGCGGTCTGGCTGAACAGCCAGTTTTTTCTGCCTATGACGAACGGTTTAATGGCGCGTTCTGCGCGGTTGTTGTCGATGGCGAGATGGCCATCGAGTGTGTAACGAATCAGTTTATGCCACTGGTTGAGGCAGTACTGTATTGCCTCGCCGAGTTTTGTTTTCGGTAATACCTGTTGGGCTGATTTTGTCAGCCAGGTTTCAAGTTGATTAAGTAGCGGCAGGCTCTTTTCTTGTCGTTGTGTATAGCGGGTTGCTGCGTTTTCTTCTTTTAACTGCGTCTCGACACGGTAGAGCTTCTGTATGTGGTTCAGTGCCCAATCAGCTTTGCCACTGCCTTTACTGCCAGCGCCTTTTTTCGCTTCCATGAACTTGCGTCTGGCATGGGCCCAGCAACCGACTAAGGTGGCCTGCGTTTGTTCGTAGCCCTGATAGCCATCCACTTGCAGATATCCGCTATAACCATCAAGGAAGTCCACGGCACATCGCCCGGCACGACTATTGTGATAATCGTACAGCACGATGTTAGGTATCGCAGAACCGGTGATGGTCGCTTGCGGTGAGTCCGCTCCGGTTGCATACAGCCACATGTAACTGGTCGTTTTGTCAGAATCGACAACCTTCAACGTGGTTTCATCCGCCTGGATAACCGGTTGTTGTAGCAGATGTTGATGAAGCTGGTCATAAAGCGGCTTAAATAACTCAGCACAACGGATTATCCAGTCTGCCATGGTTTTACGGCTGAGTTCGATGCCATGCTGTTTGAACATAGCTTCCTGCCGGTAAAGTGGCAGACCATACTGATATTTGCTGGTGATTATCTGACTCAACAGGCTCGGCGTTGCATAGCCTTTGGGGATAACGCTATGTGGTACCGGCGCTTGTTTCACCGTATTGCTGATACCCTCTTTTTCGCAGGTACGGCACGCATACTTCGGACGTACATGTTCAATCACTTTCACCTGAGCAGGAATGAACTGAAGCTTCTCAGACTTATCTTCACCGATGCAGTGCAGCGTGCCAGCGCAGCAACCACAGACTTTATCTTCATCAGGGATATCGTGGACGATGACTTCACGCGGCAAGTCCTCAGGCAGTGGTTTGCGCTTAGGTTTATTGCGTGTGTAACTGATGGCTTCCTGCTCTGGCGTTTCAACATCGGCAGCCAGTTCTTCCGCCTCATTAAACAGTTCGCCCTGACCAGGGTGGCCCTCGGTGCTTTTACCAAACTGTTTTTGCTGTGCGATACGGAACTGCTCTTCCAGGTATTGATACCGGTTATTCAGTTCCTGGAGCTGCTGCTCCAGTTCAGCGATGCGGCGTTGATAATCTTCTTCGTTCATAAGACTATTATCGCCGATTAAGGTACTGATTACCTGATGTTATTCAGACTATTTCGTGATCGATAAATGCTGTTTATGATCACCGGTTATAAGCCGGAAGCGGTGTAGTTCAATGGCGAATGGCCTATCACATCAAAGCCCGACAACAGCCACTGCAACTGCTGCTCACTCAGGTTGATGTGTTGTAATTCAGTGTCTGACGGCCATTTAAAGCGATGCTTCTCCAGGCGCTTATACCACAGGGCAAAGCCAGTTTTATCCCAGTACAACACCTTCAGTTTATCCCGCTTTTTATTGCAGAACACAAACAACGCATCCCGGAACGGATTCAATTCCATCTGCTGTTCCACCACGACAATCAGGCCATTGATGGATTTACGGAAGTCGACATTGCCCAGGTAAAGATAAATGTCAGAGGGCTCGACGAACATCCTCATTCGTTCAGCGCCTTCATCAGGTCGGCCAACCAGTGCGGGCTGACATTGGCGGGTATGCGCAATGTCGAAGCAGCGCATTCAAGCGAAAGGGTCTGCGAGTCACCTTCAATACGGGATTCGAACGTGGTGACTTCGCGCTTAACGTGAACAAACTTATTGCTGGTTCGCTGAAGCCGGATGTCACTGCGTCTGGCATAAAACGTCTGAATATTTATCTCATGCTGACGGCAAAACGCAACCGCCGATAATCCACTTTGTTCCTGACGTTCGAAAAGCGCCAGCCAGGTATTTACGTCTCGTCGTTGATATCGCATGCGTGTTCTCCTTTTTACAAGGACACCATGCAGGAGCGGCGTTAATACTTGAATGTGGGAATTACCGGACGGTTAC
>NZ_JAKREZ010000080.1:0-1837 GCF_022348345.1 Alteromonas sp. CNT1-28
ATTGTGGTGCTCCCAAAAAGAGAGCATATGATCATAGCCAGACCAGGTCGTCAACTAACAGTTAAATTTGATCAAATAATGTTCGCGATCTCGCCCTGGATGGTTCCCAATTAGAACAGAGGGAAATCAATAAGCTTTTCAATCGACTTAAATCCCCTATTTTAATTGATGGTAACTTATTGAAAGTGAAATGGCTTACTTTAGCAGGGAAGGTTTCATACACCAAAAACTTGATTACAATCAGAAATTCAAGTCTTGACGATATTTTTGTAACTGAAAATGGCTCTGAAAAATATACTATCGGTAGCTATATAAATAAGGAAAAGCCGTTTTCTGCAGTATTCGACTCTCCAAATTACGCATATTATTCAAAATCATGTTTTGAAGATAAGCGTTTAGTAGATAACATCCCGTCGATACTTAACGTCTTTGATGATACTTATAACTTTAGCTCAATTGGCAGTGAGAAAGAGAAACCGCATAAACCTCACTTCACTAGATTCCCTATCACTTCTTTATTTAGAAAAGTTGAAGATCAATTTAGTGTCAATGACAATATTGTTATTTGTGATGATATGAATGATGAGTGGGCTGATCATATTGTTATAGATAGTGCTGCTTCATCTATTTCGTTTATTCATTCTAAATTTGTAAAAAAAGATACATATGGAGCTAGTGCATTTCACGATGTTGTTGCACAAGCATTAAAGAATATTGGGCGAACTCAAGCAGAAAAACAATTATTTAAAGTAAAATACGATAATGAATGGCATAAAACTTATGAAAACACGAATATAAGCAGGGTCATTGGTGCTAATAATTGGCAAGAAATAGAAGTAGCACTTGATACTGTTAATCAAAACCCAAACGCTATAAAAAGAATAGTATTAGCGACTCCTTTTCTCAGTAAGAAAAAGTTAGCTGAAGAGCTAAACAAGTTATCTTTAGGTCAAAAGTGTAAACCACACTATGTACAGTTAATCTGGTTAATAAATACTTTTATTAGTTCCTGCAAAGATTTTGGAGTTCAAGCTCATATATTGTGTAAACAATAGCCCTAACAAGAAATTCAACAATGACAAAAAACAGTTGGCTTTTTGTTCACTACGTTTACTTATTTTAGCCAACCATTTTTTACCTGTTAATTAGGCATTAAGTTACCAAGGAGAGTTCGAAAAATGCCATTTGATGATCTAATGAATGACATCGTGAAAGTGTTAAAACAAGACGGAGTAATAATTCCGGATATCAAATCGAGCGTTCAAAAGGATAAGATATTTATTCAGCGTTCTGATATCTTGATAGAGACTGGTGACTTAATTAAGCGTTCAATGAGTAACGGTGCAGAAGAAACATACAAAGTTATAGACCCGGGTTTTCACGAAAAATTTCATGGTATTCCTGCTGGGTACCAAATGGATGTTACCAAACTCGGTCTTCCTGAAGCAAAAGCAGCTGTCCAACATATTACTTACAATATATCCGGCACAAACAATAGAATTAACCAACACTCTACAGATAACTCGGTCAATATTGTAAATTCAAATCCTGAACTTCAAGAGCATATCGCTGCTTTACGTAACGAAATTGATAGACTAAGTCTTCCTGAAGAAGAGCAATTGGCCTCCTATGAAGTTATTGATGCAGTTGAAGCTCAAGTCGAAAGTGGTAAGCCAAGCAAAGCGGTAGTCAAAACTCTTTTAAATGGGCTGCCTAATGCAGGTAGTATTGCGTCGATCGTAAGCGTCCGCTAATCCCACCTAACGCTTAGTAAACTGCCATGGTAGTAGTTGATCGATATTGGTTTCGGGCTTGCTGAGCTGCTCTAGGCAGTCCA
>NZ_JAKREZ010000009.1:0-105028 GCF_022348345.1 Alteromonas sp. CNT1-28
ATTTTAAACTCGCCCTTCGGGAAGGTCTGGCAAGCTTCCTAGCTGCATTCTGGGAATTTGAAAGGGAACAGCCATTCCTGCATTCCCACGCTTTGCTAGGAAACTTGCCAGCGCCTTCTGAGTGGGCGATTATCTATGCGGATTGGTATTGTTGGCGATGCATGCGAAAGATTTCGCTAAACAGCTAGACAGTGACTTTACGGAAAATATAGGCTTTCATTAAGGCGTGAGTATAAATGAACGTAAACGTAGATTGCTGGCATCGGCAACGCTTATGCTAATTCCTAAAATATACTTTTGTTGCAAATTTATTAAAGAATAATGCATTAAGTTTCATTTTGGCGGGGTTTACTCATTTTAAAGTGGTTTTTTATGCTGCTTTGTTGTGTTTTGAAAAACCACGTGATACTTATTCAGGTACAAAATAACAACAGGATTGAATATGGATTCGGGATCCGTCGCTAGCCTGCTCTTTGAAGCAGGTTCTCTTATGCTTATAGGAATGGTATTTGTTTTCTCATTCTTAGGGCTTCTTATTGTGGGTATTCATCTCATTGCCCGATTTTGTGAAGCTTTTCCCGGTGAAACAGCAGAGCCTTCAGCTAATTTAAAAGGGCCTTCAGCTAATTTGAGTCGAAACAATCAAGCGGTACAACCAGGAATAGACGGAAACGTTATCGCAGCTATTTCTGCCGCAATTCATACCCATCGCCAAAATTCTAAAAAATAAAGCCTAATCAGGAGTTACCATGTCTAAGCCTCTGGCCCTTACCGAGCTGGTTCTGCGTGATGCCCACCAATCCCTTCTTGCTACGCGCATGCGTATTGAAGATATGCTTCCCATAGCGGAAAAACTAGATAAAGCTGGCTTTTGGTCAGTTGAATCTTGGGGTGGTGCTACATTTGATGCCTGTATTCGTTATTTAGGGGAAGACCCTTGGGAGCGCATCAGAAAGCTAAAAGCAGCCATGCCTAACACGAAACAGCAAATGCTGTTGCGTGGTCAAAACCTATTGGGTTACCGCCATTATGCTGACGATGTTGTCACTCGCTTTGTAGAGCGTGCTCACGAAAGTGGCGTAGATGTATTTAGAATTTTTGATGCCATGAATGACATTAGGAATTTGAAAACCGCAATAAAAGCGACCATAGACAGTGGTGCTCACGCGCAAGGAACAATTTCTTATACGGTAAGTCCTGTGCACAATCTTAAGCTTTGGCTCGAAATGGCGAAACAGCTTGAAGACCTAGGGGTTCATTCTATATGCGTAAAAGATATGGCTGGGCTTTTAAAACCGTACGAGTGCGAGGCATTGATTACCGGATTAAAAGAAACGGTTGATGTACCTATTGCCATGCAGTGCCATGCCACAACAGGGTTGAGTACGGCGACGTATCAAAAAGCTATCGATGCCGGCATTGATATGCTGGACACGGCTATTTCTTCAATGAGCATGACTTATGGTCATAGTGCAACTGAGACCATGGTTTCTATCGTAGAAGGTACAGAGCGCGATACGGGTATTGCACTACCCGAACTAGAAGAAATTGCCAGTTACTTCAGGGAAGTAAGAAAGAAATACAGCAAGTTCGAAGGCAGTCTCAAAGGGGTAGATGCACGTATTCTTTTGGCTCAAGTACCGGGCGGAATGCTAACCAACATGGAAAGTCAGCTTAAAGAGCAGGGCGCTGAAGATAAATTCGAAGAAGTGTTAAAAGAAATTCCACGGGTAAGGGAAGATCTTGGGTTCATTCCTCTTGTTACGCCAACCTCACAAATCGTGGGCACGCAGTCAGTGCTTAACGTACTCACCGGCGAGCGTTACAAAAGCATTACAAAAGAAACCGCAGGCGTTCTTAAAGGTGAATATGGCGCTACCGCAGCACCAGTAAACAAGGATTTGCAGGCGCGTGTGCTTGATGGCGCAGAGCCCGTGACATGCCGGCCTGCTGACAATATTGCACCAGAGCTGGATACACTGAGTAAAGAGCTTGATGAACTGGCTGAGAAAAAGCAACTATCGCTGTCAGACGATAAAATTGATGATGTTTTGACTTATGCCTTATTCCCGCAGATAGGCCTAAAGTTTATCGAAAACCGCGGCAACCCTGATGCGTTTGAACCTGCACCTAGCGCGCAAGAGTCGCAAAGCTCGAGTGCGCCTAAGCCTGCTGAAGCCAAGTCAAGCTCACAGGGGGCTACAACGAGTGAAACTTACGATGTAAATGTAGATGGAAAAGTGTATCGCGTTGAAGTGGCGCCTTCAGGTACGCTGACGAGCGTTACACCTGCTAGTGGCTCTCAGACGCAAGCACAGCCTCAAACTAAGAGTGCTGCGTCATCAGCCTCTACTTCTTCTCAGTCTATTGATGCACCGCTTGCAGGTAACGTCTTCAAAGTCTTGGTGAGAAACGGCGACAGCGTGTCAGAAGGCGATGTGGTGATGATCTTAGAAGCCATGAAAATGGAGACAGAGATCCGCTCCGCATACACCGGTACGGTCACAGACATTACCGTAGGTGAGGGCGATGCCGTAACCAGTGGTCAACCGTTAATCTTATTGGGGTAGTACATGGATAAGTTAATGGTACTTTGGGATAGTACCGCGCTTGCGCACTTTGAAGCCGGCCAGCTTATAATGATGGCAGTGGGTTTCGGCTTGTTGTACTTGGCCATTGTTAAAAAGTTTGAGCCATTGCTTTTACTGCCCATTGGTTTTGGTGCATTGCTTACTAACATCCCTATTGCTGGTTTTTCAGAAGCGGGTGGGTTGCTGCACTACATATACAAAATCGGCATAGATACAGGGGTATTTCCTCTGCTCATCTTTATGGGCGTAGGCGCAATGACTGATTTCAGTGCGCTTATTGCTAACCCCAAAATGTTGTTACTTGGCGCAGCCGCGCAGTTCGGTATTTTTGCTACCTTGTTTGGCGCGATTGCGCTAAACCTTATACCTGGCTTTGAGTTTACGTTAAAAGACGCGAGTGCCATTGCTATCATAGGTGGCGCGGATGGGCCGACGGCTATTTTCCTCGCCTCACGCCTTGCGCCTGATTTGCTTGGTGCGATTGCAGTCGCTGCATACTCTTATATGGCGTTGGTACCTATTATCCAGCCACCTATCATGAAAGCGCTGACCACAAAAGAAGAGCGCGAAATAAAAATGGGTCAACTACGACCTGTGTCAAAGCGAGAGAAGATTATTTTCCCGCTTGCTGTGCTGTTTATGACTATCTTGTTTTTACCGGCCGCAACGCCGCTTGTCGGCATGTTCTGCTTCGGTAACTTAATGAAAGAGTGTGGCGTGGTAGACAGATTGAGCAAAACAGCCCAAAACGAGCTCATCAATACGGTCACCATTTTCCTTGGTTTAGCAGTAGGATCAAAGTTATCAGCTGAAGCATTCCTTACGGTCGAGACTTTAGGTATTTTGGGGCTTGGGGCTATCGCGTTTGGTATAGGCACTGCCGCAGGCGTACTCATGGCCAAGCTAATGAGTAAGCTGTCGGGTGGCAGTATAAATCCACTGATTGGCGCAGCTGGCGTCTCTGCTGTGCCGATGGCAGCCAGAGTGGTGAACAAAGTTGGGCTAGAAGCTAACCCTCATAACTTCTTACTTATGCATGCAATGGGGCCTAACGTGGCTGGCGTGCTAGGTAGTGCGGTTGCCGCAGGTATTCTGTTGGCTCTGGTTGGCTAGAAAGCACGAATGCATTGCTGTACAAGGGGCAATTTATTTGCCCCTTTTTTATTGCATGGCGTTTGTTCAAAAAAGGCTTTCTAGGGTTTTCTTTTTGTGACGAGTAGAGCGTGCCAGTTCGGTACGTAAGTGCGCTTCTCAAAGAAAACAGCACCCAAACGATAAGCTCTTTATTCTCGAATTGTGTTTTGTGGCACCAGAGATTGGTATGCGGTAACGAGTTTCTTAGTGCGCGTATGCTGGGGCCACCTAAAGATAGTTTCGGTCTTGCCTTCTTCTACAATTTCACCGCCTTCCATCACAATAATCCTGTCTGCAATGTGTCGTACAATACCCAAGTTGTGACTAATAAAGATAAACGCCAAGCCAAGTTCTTGCTGAAGCTTCAATATAAGATTCACCGTTTGCGAACGAATGGAAGGGTCTAACGCTGCAAAGGGTTCGTCAGCCACCAACACTTTGGGCTTTAACACAATGGCTCTGGCTAGCGCTACGCGCTGCTGCTGTCCATCAGAAAGCATATGTCGATAAAAGTAATAGTGTTCGCGCAAGAGGCCTACCTTCACCAACATATCTTCTATAATTGGTTTGCGTTCTGCTTCGCTTAGGCCTGTATTCAAACGCAATGGCTCATCCAAAATTTTTCCCACAGGAACCGATGGATTCATCGACTCGGAGCTATGCTGCAAGATCATACGAATGTCATGGGTACGTTTTTGCTGGCTATCTTTAGACTGGTATTTGGCTAAATATTTGTGCGTGTTAATTTCAATTTCACCTGCATCAGCAGGCAGTGCACCTACCAAGAGCTTAGCCAACAAGGATTTGCCTGAGCGATTTTCACCAATAATTGCAATGGTTTCACCGCGCTTTACGCTTAAGTTCACTGGACCAAGTTGAAAAACTTCAGGACGTTTTAGCCAACGTTTCCTCTCGTTATGAATAAACGTGAGATCTTTAACCTGCATGATATCCATTACAGCTTCTCCATATGTAGAGGGAAGTGACAGCTGTAATTGTGATCGTGAATTTTACGCACGGCTGGCGTTTGTACACAGGCGCGCTGTGCACGAGGGCAGCGTGGACCTAACCGGCAACCAATAGGCAAATGCTGTAGTGTGGGAATAGAGCCACCAAGCGTGGGTAGCAGCGATTTCGGTGGCAGATCTTTTCTGAAGCTTGGCGCGCTGTCTAGTAATGCTTTTGTGTAAGGGTGCAGAGGGCGCTTCTTAATGTGCTTCATTCTACCTGATTCTACAGTCTGCCCTGCATACAACACCGTCATAGAGTGAGACATACTTGCAATTGCCAGTAGGTCGTGACTAACAAACAAGATCGAGAGCGAGCGGGTCTGATTCAAACGCGTGAAGAGCTTCAGAATTTGTGTTTTTGTTGTAGGTTCCATTCCCCGAGTTGGGTCATCGGCGATGAGCAATTTAGGCTGTGAAACCAGGGCCATCGCAATCATGAATTTTTGACCTATGTCAGCCGGTATTTGATGAGGAAAAGCGCTTAAATAATGCTTGTGGTACTTTATTCCTACTTTGTGAACGGTGCTTATTGCGATCTTTTTGCGGTGTTGTGCTCGTTGCCAGAACCAGCTCCCTTCAACAAATTCATCGGGAATGCTCTCTTCCAACTGCTCTCCAAGCGTTGCCGATGGGTCTAAACTTGCCTGTGGGTTTTGGAACACGACCGCTATTTCTCGGCGCATTACCTCACGACGCTGCTGCACAGACATACTCAGCAGGTTTTCACCATTCCAACTCATGCGGTCAGCCGTTAAATTCCATTGGCTAGGAAGGGCTCCGCAAATGGCGGACACGATCAAGCTTTTGCCTGAGCCAGATTCTCCTACCAGTGCGCGAATCTCCCCGCTGCTAACTGACAGGTTAACTTTGTCCAACGCTTTAATTGCGCCATCGCTGCTCTGCATTTCCAAGGTGAGGTTTTTAATATCAAGCATTGGCATATTAATGACTCACTCTTTTTCTAAGTGCTGAACGCAAACCGTCACCCACAATATTGATAGATAGCACCATGAAGAATATTGCCATGCCGGGGACGGCAACGTTCCACGGTGCTAGATAAGCAACATCTAGCCCATCAGCTAGAATAACGCCAAGTTCAGGAAGCGGTGACTGTGCGCCTAAATTCAGAAAACCAAGTGCAGATATGTCGATAACGGCAATAGAAAGTGCAAGCGTGCCCTGTACAACCAGCATTTCGGTCATGTTGGGTAGTATAGAATGAACAAAAAGTTGCCATCTACTGGCACCGTCCAATTTAGACGCCACTATATATTCTTTTTTCATTTCGGCGCGCACAAAACTTCTTGTGTGGTGCACAAACTGTGGAATAAGTGCAAGGGTAATTGCCCACATGCTGTTAACCAGACCGGTACCCAATATTGCAACGATAATAATCGCAATAAGTAGCGTGGGAATGGCCATAAGTGCATCGAGTAAGTGGTTGACGATACTTGAGCGAACACCTCGCAGCATGCCAGCAAAGGTCCCAAGGCTAACGCCGACTAACATGGCAAGCACAACAGTAATGAATGCGGAGCCTAGTGTGATGCGACACCCATAAATTATGCGGGTAAATAGGTCTCTACCCAACGCATCAGTACCGAAAATGTGCGATATAGAGCCATTAGCTAACCAGCTAGGCGGTATTAACAGTCCGTCGATATTTTGTTCCACGGCATCATAGGGAGTGATGATTGGTGCGAACAGCGCGCAAACAACAAACAACGCCAGCATAATCAGGCCAAGCATGGCGATGTGGCTCGCTTTAAATGATGCCCAAGTCCGTTGCCACGGCGACGGATGGAATTCTTCGTCGTATAAACTAAACTGTGGCACGTTCGTATTTC
Organism: Alteromonas sp. CNT1-28; assembly: GCF_022348345.1. NCBI lineage: Bacteria > Pseudomonadati > Pseudomonadota > Gammaproteobacteria > Alteromonadales > Alteromonadaceae > Alteromonas > Alteromonas sp. CNT1-28. The sequence goes on from NZ_JAKREZ010000009.1 coordinate 6,583, forward strand.
TCTCTGCTTGGGTCAATCATTCGGTTAAACAAATCAACGAGAATCGTGAGTGTAATTACTACCGTGGATACTGCCATCATACCAATTCTAAGGGCGGGGTAATCTCGCTGATAAATAGCTTGAATCAGCCAATTACCGATCCCCGGCCAAGAAAACAAGGTTTCGACAATCATCGCGTTCGTTATTAATGTCGTAATTTGTATCGCCATTAGCGGTAAAATGGGCAGTAACGCGTTGCGCAGAATATGACGAAAGAATATCTGCCAACTTGAAAGGCCTCTAGATATTGCTGCAGCGATATAGGGGCGGTGTTTCACGTCTATAACAGAACGTCTTGTTATACGTATCATCGAAGCGGTGGCGATAGCACCAATGGCAAACGTAGGTAATGCTAAGTGCGATAACGCATCCTTGAAGGCTAAGGTCTTGTTTTCTATGTCAGACAATAATATATCAATGAGAATAAAGCCTGACACGGGTTCGATGTTATAAAGCAAACTGATACGACCCGACAGCGGTGCAGCGTCTAGCTGCAAACTGAAAACCAATATAAGCAGGAGCGCAAACCAAAAAACAGGAAAAGAATAGGTTGTTATACTTGCACTATTTATTAGGTGATCCGACGTTGAATAGCTGCGAATCCCCGCATAATAACCAAGCGGTATTCCAATGAATAACGCCATCAACATGGCATAGGTTGCCAGTTCTATTGTGGCTGGCATCGCAATACCTACCTCTTCTCTTAACGGCAGGCCTGACGTAAAGCTGTATCCCCAGTCACCAGTGAGCAAATTGCCTACATAATAGAAAAACTGGAAAATATAGGGCTGATCTAGTTTAAATTGCCGCTCCAATGCCGCGCGTTGAATTTCATTTTGCGGCACGAGTCCTGTTAGGTTTTCAAGTGTATCGCCTGGAAAAAGGTAGGCGAGTGAAAACGACATAATCGCTAACACCAAAAGCGTTAATATAAATAAAGTGCAGTATCTTACGAGGATCTGGATCACAGTGCTTTTTTTACTCCACCAAAGCGTACACCGCCAAAGGGATTAATGGTCATTCCTTCTAGTTCATTCCTGTATGCCTGATAGCGATAGGCATGTGCGATGGGAACAAGAGGAAGGCGTTCGTATAATAATCGGTTAACTTGCCGGTATATGGCTGTGCGTTCTTCAATATCATCTGTCTGAAGAGCGTCGTTGAGTAACTTATCATAGTCTTCACTGCACCACATGGCACGATTTGTACCTGAGGGTATAGCGCCACAGCTCAATAGCGGACGATAGAAGTTATCTGGGTCTCCGTTGTCGGCAGACCAACCAATTAATACCGAGTCGTGCAGGCCTTCCTGAAGATGGCGTCTGAAGGTAGTCCAATCGTAACTGACAATGGTTGCTTCTACGCCTACATCACGCAAATAACGCTGAATGAGCTCGGCCATCTTTGTTGCGTTAGGATTGTAAGAGCGTTCAACAGGCATAGCCCATATCGTCATAGAAAAGCCGGCCTTAACTCCGGCGTCAGCTAATAATTTGCGCGCTAGAACTGGATTGTAGGCGGTATCGTCTGCGTCATTTTGAAACGCCCAGCTTGCCTCAGGCAGCAGGGTCTTAGCTCTAGTAGCACTGTCAAAATACACCGCTTCTAGCAATGTGTTCTTATCGATTGCGGCCGCTAGCGCACGTCTTACATCTGGGTTATCAAAAGGAGGGCGTTGAGTGTTAAACGCCCAAAATCCAATGTTTAGTCCTGGTTTTTCCGCTAGCGTCAGATCTTCTTTTGCCCGAATCACTTCAAGTTCAGTCTGTGCAGGAAAAGCGGTAGCGTCACATTCACCTGTCATTAATTTAGCCAGTCTCAGTGAGCTTCTTGGCGTAATGTCAAATATAAGCTGCTCTACAACAGGGCGCGTTTCGTCACCGTTTTGTGCTGTACCATCTTGAACAGTATCTTCGCCACCTTGGCCATTTTCAACTTCTTGGTTGGCACTCTCTACAGTATTGTTATCGCTTAGGACTTCATCACTCGTAGGCGCATCTTCCATTTGGTCACGCCAATAGTTGTCGTGGCGCAGGAACTTAATGAAATGATCTTTGCGATAGCTATCGAATTTAAAGGGGCCAGTACCTACTGGAAGCTCATCGATTTTGCCCGGCGTGCCGGTCTGTGCCAACTGGTTAGCATACTCTTCTGATAACATAACGGCGAAATCGGTTGCTAGATTTGCCAAAAATGAGCTATCCCTGCGCTTAAGTGTAATTTCAACGCGGTAGCCGTTTACGCGCTCTACCGACGCGATATTTTGTGCAAGGCCTATACTTTCGAAGTAGGGATAGCGCCCGCCAGATACGTAGTGGTATGGATGGGAGCGTAGGCGCCACCTGTCTATACTGAAGATAACATCGTCGGCGTTAAAGTTTCGTGTTGGCGTGAAGTAGCGCGTATTGTGAAACCATACATCCTTTCTCAGTTGAAAAGCGTAAGTAAGACCGTCATCACTCACTAACCAGCTACTCGCCAAGCTCGGCACAATGCGGCCAGACTCAGGGTCGAAATCAAGCAGTCTGTCGTAGAGTTGGTGTGAAGATGCATCTGACGTTGTACTTGATGTATCTAGCTGCGGATTGAAGGTAACTGGATTGCTTTCAGAGCAGTATATAATACCCGTATTGTAAAACGCTTGTTTGTTCTGCTTAGCACAGGATGCAACAAGAAGCGCTGTACATATACATAATGACAAACGCTTTACCAAACCATGGGACATGTTTTACGCCTCGACGCTTTCCGCGGAAGAATCTAGTAAGTTATATTTTTTGAGATAGCCTCGCAGCTGATGATACGTCAGGCTCAATTTTTCAGCAGTCTTCTTCTGATTAAACTGACTGTCAGCAAGTGCCTGTTTTATCATATCTATCTCATGTTGTTGAGAACGTTCTTTCAAATCTATGGGATATTCAACAATTTCTGGCTTTTTCACTGGTGCCAGTGGCGTAATGTCTGCACTTTCAATGCGTTCATTGGTGGCAGCGGCCTCTGAAGGGGACTGAGTAACGGGTGAGTCGGGCGTATTCACTCTGTCATTGGTCTTCACTCTACCTTTCGGGCGATAAGCTGACTCAAAGGGGTCAAGAACGATTTCATGTACGGGCAGATGAGGGTTATTTGTTCGATATACTGCACGTTCGACCACGTTCTTAAGTTCACGTATATTGCCTGGCCAATCATAATCAAGAAGGGTCCGCTTCGCCTTCTCTGTAAAGCCGCTGAATAATTCCATTTCCATTTCACGGGCCATATTAATAGCAAAGTTTTCTGCCAACATCATGATATCTTCCCTACGCTCGCGTAGCGGAGGAATGGTAATTACGTCAAAGGCAAGTCGGTCGAGTAAGTCTGCACGAAATTCACCTGCATCGGCAAGCGCGGGTAAGTCTTCGTTTGTAGCTGCAATAAGGCGTACGTCAGTTTTTACTGACTTGCTTCCGCCAACGCGCTCAAATTCGCCATATTCGACAACGCGCAGTAGCTTCTCCTGAATAAGGCCAGAAGTATTAGCCAGTTCATCAAGAAATAAGGTGCCATTGTGGGCCACTTCAAAGCGACCTTCGCGACGTTTTGAGGCACCGGTGAACGCACCTGCTTCATAACCGAATAATTCACTCTCCAATAGGCTTTCACTTAAGGCAGCACAATTAAGCTTAATATAGTTCTGATCCCAGCGCTTAGATAAGAAGTGAAGTCGCGCGGCAATAAGCTCTTTACCTGTGCCTCGCTCACCTATTACCAGCACAGGTTTATCTAGCGGTGCAATTTGTGAAATTTGCTCTAAAACTTCTAGAAAACTATTCGCTTGGCCAAGTAAATTGTCTTGCTGTCGATACCTACTCATTAAATCCCTCAAAAGTTAGTCATTTCGACCAATTAATAGTGTAGAACAAAACATATTGAGAAACGAGTATTATTTGAACTTATAAAAAGTGTATGAAAAATAGCAAGTTAGCACAGTTATAAAGTTGGCAAGCATATTGAATACAGCTAATACCAAGAGTAACCTATTTATCAAGTGTGGTGTTTTTTAAACACTTACCATTTTTAGCAAGAGGTAATTATTATGGGTATCTTCTCGCGTTTTACAGATATTGTGAATTCGAATATTAATGCGCTTTTAGATAAAGCGGAAGATCCTGAGAAAATGGTTAGATTAATCATTCAGGAAATGGAAGACACATTGGTTGAGGTGCGCTCAGCATCAGCAAAGACCTTAGCCAACAAAAAAGAAATTGTTAATCAAATTGCAAAGTATGAAAGCGATGCAAGCGACTGGGAAGCCAAAGCTGAGCTTGCTTTGAGCAAAGACAGAGAAGATTTGGCGCGTGCTGCGCTGCAGGAAAAGAAGAAGTCTGCAGAAGCTGCTGAAGCGTTAAGTAAAGAGCTGGCTATTGTTGATGAGCAAATCAGCAAACTTCAGGATGAAATTGGTCAGCTTCAAGAAAAGCTAGCGGATGCGAAGAGTCGCCAAAAAGCGATTATTATGCGCCAGAAAACTGCAAGCTCTCGTCTTGAAGTGAAAAAGACGCTGGATAGCACTAAAGTAGATAATGCGATGGGACGCTTTGAGCAATATGAGCGTAAGATCGATGACCTTGAGTCGCAGGTTGAAGCTTACGATCTAGGTAAGAAAACGTTACAGGATGAGTTTGCTGAACTAGAGGCCAGTGACAAAGTTGAAGACGAACTTGCTGCGCTTAAAGCGAAAGTAAAAGGTGCAAACACAAGCACCGAAAAATCAGAATAATAAGAATAGGGTGTACCCTCCGGATGTGAAATCGGAAGGAGGGTAATTACATCAGAGTTTGTAGGAGAGATTGAGATGGATGAAGGTACGATTGCAATGTTGGTGATGCCCCTTGTGGTGTTTTCAATATTCGTTGCTCCAATTTGGCTAATATTACACTATCGAAGCAAGAAGCAAGTGAATCAGGGATTGAGTGCAGAAGAGCACGCATCTTTGCAAGACTTAGCCGAGAAAGCCGAGAAAATGAGCGAACGCATTGAAACTCTAGAGGCCATTTTAGACAGCGAGGCACCTGAGTGGAGGAATAGAGCATGAGAAACGGTAAGCAGCTCTATCGCAACCCAGAAAATGCAAGAATTGCAGGCGTGTGCTCGGGTGTAGCTGAATATTTCGGCTTAGAAACTTGGTTAGTAAGGATTTTAGTTGTAACAGGTTTCTTCTTGTTAGCCGGACCTTTCATCTTTGTTGCATACATTGCAGCTTGGTTCATCCTCGATAAAAAACCTGTTGGGTTAAAAAATGCACCAACGCAACCTGTTTTCTCAAAAGGTAAGGGATGGACAAATCCCAACGGTGGTCAGGTAAAAAGCCCAAAAGTGGAAGTGAAAACGAAAGTTTGGCAGGCGGGCGAGCCACCAAAACAAGCGTTTCACGATATTCGCAATCGTTTTGAAAAAGCAGAAGTTCGACTTCGTAAAATGGAAACTTATGTAACGTCTCGCGAATATCAACTCAATAAAGAAATTAGCCGTCTTTAATTAGCGATGGCGCACCAAGCAAACTTGAATGAAGCCGCTCGTAATGAGCGGCTTTTTGTTATATAAAACAATGCGTTCACTTGGTTTTGTAAAATTCCTGTTACAGCAAAATCGAGTCGCTCGTAAGGGCTTATACTTTTCGACGTCGCGAATTTCATTAGACTGATAAACAAGTTTTTCAACTCTTATTGGTTACAGAAGTTATGCCAAAATCAACGCAATACCAGTCGAGACAATCTGACGAGAATGGCATTATCCATTGGTCAGACGAAGAGAACCAAATTTGGTCTGAACTCTATGCGAGACAAATTCCGCTGGTGAAAGAAAGAGCGTGCCAAGAATACTTGGACGGGCTTGATTTGTTGAAGTTAAATGAAAAGGAAATCCCTCAGCTACCCGACATCAACAAAGTACTGATGGAGAAAACGGGTTGGCAAACAGCTGAAGTGCCTGCGTTAATTAATTTTGGCGAATTTTTCAGATTACTGGCGAATAAGCAATTTCCTGTTGCCACCTTTATTCGCACCAGAGAAGAATTCGATTATTTGCAGGAGCCGGATATTTTCCATGAAGTTTTCGGTCATTGTCCGCTACTAACGAATCCTGCATTTGCTCATTTTACTCACACTTACGGAAAGTTGGGCCTTGCTGCCAGCAAAGAAGACCGAGTTTATCTTGCTCGTCTTTATTGGTTCACCGTAGAGTTTGGATTGGTGAGAGCCAAAGATGAATTGAAGATATACGGTGGAGGCATCTTATCTTCTCCTGGCGAGACAATATATGCGTTAGACAGCGACACACCTCTGCGTAACCCGCTCACTGCTATTGATGCATTAAGAACACCTTATCGTATCGATATTATGCAGCCTCTTTATTATATCTTACCGGAATTCGACCATCTGTTTGAATTAGCGGAAATGGATATTATGGCACTCGTAGAAGAAGCTAAGTCTTTAGGGCTATTTTCTCCACTTTTCCCACCTAAAGAGAAAAAAGCCAGTTAACACTATTGTTAATTAAATGTGTTTTATATAGGATGCCGCTCACTGAAGCGGCATCTTTTTTATTTGGTATGCACGGCCTTTTAATCATGCTCTCTGCGTGTTCTTAAATGTGTGATTCATCGCAAATTTAACCATCTGTAACATTTATCTTGTTATCTTTTTGTAAAAGTATGATATTCTGTACATATATGTTTACAAAATAGCTATAACACCCTATGCGTCTAGAAATAAGCTGTCAGGACCGTCTTGGTATCACTCAAGATGTTTTAGATATTCTCGTTACTAAAGAAATAGATTTACGCGGTATTGAAATTGACCCTGCGGGGAAAATTTTCCTTAATTTTCCCAATATCGAATTTGCAGATTTTCAACACCTCATGCCTCAAATTCGCCGCATCGATGGTATCGACGATGTGAAGACGACGCTTTTCATGCCAGGAGAGCGTGAAAAAAATCAGCTTTCCGCTATTTTAAGAACGTTGCCCGACCCTGTGTTTTCTATAGATGCCAAAGGCAATATCTTGCTATGCAATGAAGCGGTATGCGCGGGGCTAGAAATTCCGAGTAGCGAAATAGAAGGCATTGAAATTGGCGAAGTTGTGAAAGGCTTTAACTTTACTAAATGGATGGACGGTAAATCGCCTGGCCCTCAGTCTTCGAAAGTGAAGTTTATTCAACAGGATTACCTAGCCGATATGCTGCCTATTACCGTACCTGACGGCGAACAGAATATGATCATGGCAGGTGCTGTGGTGATATTAAAATCAGAGATGCGACTAGGACAGCAATTTACCGCGTTCCACCAGTCTCCCACTGATAGCTTTGACCGCTTTGTCACTCAGTCTCCGTTTATGAAGCGAGTCGTTCATGAAGCCAAGCGAATAGCTGATTTGGATGCACCTATTTTAATTTTTGGTGAAACAGGTACAGGCAAGGAAATGATTGCCAGAGCATGTCACCAATCTAGCCGTCGCAGTGAAGGTGCATTTTTAGCTTTAAACTGCGCGTCTTTACCTGACAGCGTGGCAGAAACCGAATTATTCGGTTACGCAGCGGGGGCATTCAATCAGCCTAATGCAAAAGTGGGGCTATTAGAGCAAGCAAAAGGCGGTACGCTTCTTCTCGATGAAATCGCTGATATGTCTTCTCAGCTTCAAGCTAAACTGCTCCGCGTTCTAGAAGATGGTGAATTTAGAAGAGTAGGAGATTCTGAGCCCGTTAAGGTAGATGTTCGATTTATTTGCACTACCTGCCGTGATTTAGGACAACTTGTAGAAGAAGGGAGATTCAGAAAAGAACTCTACTATCGCTTAAATGTACTAAGTCTAGTTATGCCATCATTAAAAGACCGAAGACAAGATATCGTGCCTCTTGCCGAGTCGTTTATTGTCCAACACAGCACAAAGCTAGGCCGTCGTCCTGCGAAGCTGAGCAAATCATGCGTTGATTTTCTACAGCAGTATCCATGGCCCGGTAACGTAAGACAGTTGCAAAATGCATTATATCGCGCGTTGTCACTGCTTGATGGCAAGGAAATAACGAAGGAAGATATTCAACTTCCAAGTTGTGCGCCAAGCGTCACTTATATTGACGAAAACTTTGACGGCACATTAGACGAAGAAGTGAAAAAGTTTGAAAAGGACTTGCTCAAGCGGTTATATCCTTCTTACCCAAGTACCCGTCAATTGGCTAAAAAACTGGGATTAAGTCATACGGCAATTGCAAATAAGTTACGTGAGTACGGCATTAACAAGGCAACGGTTAAGCTTTAATTAGATGGGAGCATTGACCTTTGCCATAGGGTGAAGGTCAATGTGACCAAGTATATTTGACGTCGTTTAGCAAAGTAAAAATGGCAAATGGTCAACGCCAATTTTTATATCGTTAATGCGTTTTTGTACCTCATAGCAATATCAATTCATCTGTTACGATAAATTTACATCGCCCACGGAGCAAGCGGGCAGCGCTATACCTGCTTAACAGAGGCTTACTAGCGTACATCCTTTCTTACAGCCAAATAAAACTTCGTCAACAGATCACTTCTCAACGCACACCAACTAGTGGCATAACTATAATCATGGAATTGTGTGTGATGCTGCCGCGTAAAAAGATATAGGTCTTTTATTCAGAACGTATTAATAAAAGACAAGAGCGCCAAGCTGATGAATAATTTTTCGAGGAAAGAACAATGAAACTAGCAACCTATAAGAATGAAACCCGAGATGGCTGCCTAATGGTAGTGTCGAAGGACCTTTCTCGAGCATGCAGTGCACAGGACATTGCGAAAACGATGCAAGACGCACTGGATAATTGGAAAGAGATTGCCCCTCAGCTACAGATGAAATACCAAGCGCTAAATGACAATGCGTGTGACAGCGTGCCGTTTGACGCATCTCGCTGTGAGTCGCCTCTGCCTAGAGCTTACCAATGGGCTGATGGAAGTGCTTACGTGAACCATGTGGAATTGGTGCGAAAGGCGCGTAATGCAGAAATGCCGGAAAGCTTTTGGACTGACCCATTGATGTATCAAGGTGGTTCCGATGACTTTATTGGACCCGAGGATGACATCATACTTCCAAGTGATGATTGGGGAATTGATTTTGAAGGTGAAGTCGCTGTTGTTACCGATGACGTTCCTATGGCGTGTACGCCTGAACAAGCTTCAGAGCGCATTCGACTTATTATGTTAGTTAACGACGTGTCACTTAGAGGGTTAATCCCAGGCGAACTGGCGAAGGGGTTTGGCTTCTTTCAATCAAAACCTGCGTCTAGCTTTTCTCCGGTTGCTGTAACACCAGATGAATTAGGTGATGCGTGGAAAGATAGCAAAGTGCACTTGCCTTTGCGTTCAACCTACAATGGTGAACTATTCGGTAAGCCTGAAGCGGGTCAGGACATGACGTTTGATTTTGGTCAGCTAGTCGCGCATGCCGCCAAGAGCAGAAACCTAGGTGCAGGTGCTATCATCGGCTCGGGTACAGTGTCTAATAAACAGGGTACAGATCATGGCTCTGCCATCGCTGAAGGCGGTGTGGGTTATTCATGTATTGCAGAAGTGCGCATGATTGAGACTATTCGAGACGGCAAACCTTCTACTCCTTTCATGCAGTTTGGCGATCGTATACGCATAGAAATGCTAGATAAAGAAGGTCACTCTGTTTTTGGCGCCATTGAACAGCAAGTTAAACCGCTTAGCTAAAACTTTAAAATGAAAAGTAGTGTGGGCTAATAACGCGGTTTACTCAGTAGGCACGTTGTTGTTTTCCCCACTATAATTATAAGAGGGTGAAGAGCGTTTAGATTCATCAAAGCCCTGCACTCCTACCAAAAACGTTTAATAGGTGTGGTAGTACCATGAGTATAAAACTTTACGGCTATTGGCGTTCGACCGCCTCTTACCGCGTGCGGATTGCGCTGAATTTGAAAGGGGTTGAGTACGAGTATGTACCTGTACATCTTGTAAACAACGGTGGCGAGCAGCATAGTAGCGAATATACGCGTCTCAATCCCGCGCACCTTGTCCCTACTTTGGTTGACGAAGACGAAGATATTATTCTGAATCAATCGTTATCAATCATCGAATATCTTGATGAACGGTATGAAGGCGAACACCAGCTGGTTCCTGAACATCGAACAGAGAGAGCCAGAGTCAGAGCGCTAGCACAAGATATCGCGTGTGATATTCAGCCTTTGGGTAATCTACGTGTACTGAATGCGCTAAAAGGGAATTTTGAGGCGTCACAAGATGATGTGGCGAAGTGGGCATCCCACTGGATAACGCTGGGGTTCGACGGCATTGAAAAGCGTCTTCAGACCCAAGCTGGAAAGTTCTGCTTTGATTTCGATGTTACGCTGGCTGATATTTGCTTAGTACCCCAAGTGTATAATGCGCAACGTTTTAACGTCGATATGAGTCGCTACCCTTTAATTAGTAAGATAGCGAAGAACTGTAACGAGTTAGATGCTTTTGAGCGGGCTAAGCCCGAAAATCAAATAGACGCCACTTAGCTGACGGGGCAGAGTAGAAATGTACTCTGACCCATTTTTTTAAGTTATTGGCGTTTAATCGGTAGCTCGGTGGTGTTTTTCACCTGCTTTAAGGCGAAGGTTGAGCTTAAGTGATCGACGAGAGGCAGGTGAGTTAATTTCGTTTTAAGTAAGAATTCGTACTCTTCAATACTTTCCACTATCACTTTTAGTAAATAGTCTTTTTCACCGCTGGTGGTATGACACTCTACGATTTCATCGATGTTTTGTACGGCATTTTCAAAATCGGTTAGCGAGTCACCGTCATGGTTTTTCAACGTGACATAGATAAAGACAGACACACCTAAATTCAGTTTTTTGCTGTTTAGTAATGTGACTTTACCAAGAATGATGCCGTCGGCTTCCATTCGTTTGACACGTCTCCAGCACGGAGTATGCGACAATCCTACACGCTGGCTTAAATCTGCCATCGACACCGTGGCGTCTTGCTGAAGTACGCGCAAAATCTCACGGTCAAATTTATCCAATTTCATTAACACTGTTTCCGTCGTTTTTATGATGTTTATTATATATCAAAAAAAATTCTAGGATAGCTGTCCTAGAAAAATTGTAATCAATTCTATTGCGTTTCAGTTTGTAAATTTCATTAACAAACTTTGCAAGGCCTGTCCTCAAAACAATCGGATACACTTGGCAAAATGTTGCTGATCTTTGCGAGGCCGATAAGTGTACCGCAAATCATCTTCAGACTCTCACATCATCCCAAATGAGCGGCGTTTCGTTTTCGTGACAGCTAGACCTTGGGTAGGCTTTAATTCATCACAGTATTAACAGGAGAAATATGTCAGTTTTTGATCACCCAGAGTTCAATAATCACGAACACGTTGCGTTTTATCATGACGAGAAGGCGGGCTTGAGCGCCATTATTGCTGTACACAATACCAATCTGGGGCCAGCACTTGGCGGTTGTCGCATGTGGCCCTACGTAAATAGTGGTGAGGCATTGACCGATGTGTTGAGACTGTCAAAGGGGATGACGTATAAAGCAGCCATGGCTAACTTGGAGCTTGGCGGCGGTAAATCTGTGATCATCGGCGACCCTCGCAAGGCTAAATCGCCAGAAATGATGAAGGCAATGGGCAAGTTTGTTGAATCATTGGGCGGCAAATATTTCACTGCTGAAGACTCTGGTATTTCAGTAACGGACTTGCAAACCATGGCAACCGAGTCGGATTACATCGCTGGTGTTAATGCTAAATACCACTATGCGGGCGAAGTACCTGACGGAAACCCGGCTCCGTCTACAGCATACGGTGTGTTTGTGGGATTGAAGGCGACGGTAGAGTACGGCTTGAAGCGCAGCCTTGATGGCGTCAGTGTTGCTATACAAGGTATGGGGCACGTTGGCTACCGTCTTGCAAAGCATTTGCATGAGCACGGTGCCAAGCTTTATGTTGCGGATATCTATCCCGAGGGTGTTGAAAAAGCAGTATCTGAATTTGGTGCGACAGCTGTAGCGCCGGAAGAAATACTGAGCTTAGATGTGGATGTGTTAGCGCCATGTGCGTTGGGTGCAGCCATTAACGATCTGTCATTGCCTGAAATCAAAGCCAAAGTAATTGCAGGCGCTGCAAATAACCAGCTTGCACGTGAAGATATTGGTGAATTGCTTCAACAGCGCGGCATTCTGTATGCGCCAGATTACGTGATCAACGCGGGTGGCGTTATCGACATCTTCCATCAGCGTATGGAATCGAGTTCTAATGAAGCGCTTCGCGCACATATTGAGCAAATCGGCGAAACGCTAAAAGAAATTTATACCCGTGCAGAGCAAGAAGGGGCGGCGACAAACCGTGTTGCCAACCTTATTGCCGAAGAGAGATTTTCTTTAAAGGGTTGAAAACTCTCAACCAAATAGTCATAATGCGCCCCGCACTCAGGCAGGGGCGAATGACTTTGCTTTGAATGCGATTTTCTATGGTGGGCTTTTGGTCCTCCCGCAATGATACTCTGTGAACCCGGTCAGGCCTGGAAGGGAGCAGCCGCAGCAGACGACTCATGTGCCGGGATGTGGCTGGAGGCCCGCCACCCAAATTCCTTATTCGTCTTCTTTTTTAGTCTTTTCTATTTCATCTAAGTACTTGAGTGCTTTACTAATAGCATGCTCAACATTCATTTCCATTTGATTTCGTTCGCTCTGAGGCAGGTAAAACGCCATGTCTACTTCGTAGCGGATATAACGTGGTGGAACCTGATTTAAGGCAAGACAGCATAAGTCTGCTAAGTAATCAGGACTTTTCGTGGTATCGAGCCCCAGCTTACTGATTCTTTCTAAAACCAGGTGTTCATAATAGTTATGGATGTCGTCATCTAGTTTCACCTTGGTTCCCCTTATAATTTTTGGAAGCATCTTGCTTTAGCGGTTTGAATAGTATGCGAGCAATAAATTACACAAGAAGCATCTAGCTTAAAAGCATCTTTAGCTTATACAAACCCTTCAAGCTTGAAATGGATACATTCGTTTACGCCCATCGCGTAACGACGTTACCCTAAGCTATGTAACCTTATAATATATAGCTTGTATTCTGGGTATGTCGAGGTGACGGTGATAGAATTACCCGGTCAAAACCAGTATTAAGGCAGCACTAAAATGAAAAAGAATATAGAGCCTTGCTATTACGGCGATTACTTACATTTAGACAAAGTATTGGGCGCACAAGAATTGCAGAGTGAAAAATACGGTGATGCTGCGCACGAAGAGATGCTATTTATCATCGTACATCAAGTCTACGAACTCTGGTTTAAACAGGTTCTTCACGAACTTAATGCCGTTATTGATACCTTTAATCAAGAAACGGTAAAAGATCAGCAGCTAACTCTCGTTGTACATAGGCTCCAGCGAGTCATACAAATACAAAAATTAATGAATGACCAAATTGCTATTATGGAAACCATGACGCCACAGCAGTTTTTGTCATTTCGAGATTACCTTGTACCTGCGTCTGGTTTCCAAAGTATTCAGTTTAAACGTTTAGAAATTTCTCTTGGTTTAAAACGCGATTTTAGAATCGATTTTGATAAGCAAAGCTTTTATAACCGACTGAACGATAAAGATAGAGCGCTACTAGAGAGTCTCGAGAGCAAACCGAGTTTGTTTGAGCTGGTCGATAATTGGCTAGCTAGAATGCCGCTATTAAAAACAGAGGGGTTCGATTTTTGGCAATACTATAAAAATGCAGCTGACGAGATGTTGAAAGATGACCATCACACCGTTTCTACCAGTGATATGTTGTCGGAGACTGAAAAACGCCAGGAACTTAAAGACCTTCAAGCCACTAAGGAAAACTTCGACGCCCTGTTTGATGAAGCAAAATTCGAAAAGCTTCGAGGTGAAGATAAGTTCCGGCTAAATCATAAGGCGCTATTATCTGCGCTATTTATAAAACAGTATTCAGAAGAGCCTATCTTTAATCTTCCGTTTCAACTGATTACAGCATTAACTGAAATAGACGAACAACTCACTATCTGGCGCTACCGTCATGCAATGATGGTTCAGCGTATGCTGGGTACTAAGATTGGGACCGGAGGGTCTTCTGGGCACCATTATCTGAAGAAAACTACTGAATCTAATCGTATCTATTTAGACTTTTTTAATATGGCAACATTTTTATTGCCTAAAAGTGCGTTGCCTGAGTTACCCGAATCTGTGAGAAAGCAGTTAGGTTTTTATCTACAGTAAATATTAATATGCGAAAAAGTTTATTTATATTAGTAGTTTATCGAAATTTTTGGAGGGTTCTACGGGTAATCGCTCAAAAGAATCGTTTCGTCGCAATTTGTCCTCAAATGAGTTGATCGCTCCGCTCTGCATAGTCAATTATCCTTTTGGATAATATTTATTATCTTTAATAAATACAAAGATTTAGGTTGGCTTAATTGATTTTTCATAAAAGCTTAATACTAAATCGAGACTAACCAGGGAATACGTACATGTATCAAATCAAGAGAAGTGCAGTTGCATTAGCGGTTGCACTGTCAATTGGTGCAACTGCACCAGCTTTAGCAAATAACACCAATGGCTCTATTCAAGGAACATCTGTTCAAATAAATGGCAGCAGCCTTGCAAATGTTACCGTTACCATCGAAAACTTAGATACGGGTCTAACACGTTCTGTACAAAGTGATGAGTCAGGAAACTTCCGCTTTCCATTACTTCCTGCTGGTAACTACAAAGTTACCGCCGAAAAGAATGGATTTCGCACTACCATTCAAGAATCTGTAAAAGTTGGCATTAGCGGCAAAACAAATCTAGATATGCGTCTTGCCAGCGATGACGTAGAGCGTATTGAAGTGACTGGTACTACGATTGCGATGGTTGATGTAACAAGTTCAAGCACGGGTATTATTGTAGATAGCGTTACACTCGATAGAGTACCGGTCCCACGTAACCTGACTTCTGTAGCGCTATTAGCACCAGGTACTACTCAGGGTGACTCAGCATTTGGAGATTTGCCTTCAATTGGCGGTGCGTCTGTGGGCGAAAATGGTTACTACATTAACGGATTAAACATCACTAACTTCCGTACTGGCGTGGGTTCAAGTGAGCCACCGTTTGATATGTACGAAACGTTTGAAGTAAAAACGGGTGGTTATTCAGCTGAGTTTGGACGTGTAACAGGCGGTGTTATCAACGCTAAAACCAAAAGTGGTACTAACGAATTCAAAGCGGGTGCCAACTTTTACTGGGAACCAGATGCACTACGTGAACAGCGTGATTCGTCTCGTAATAACAAAAACAATTTGTATCGCATCGACAATACGCGAGATGAAATAGACGAGTGGGATGTCAATGTCTGGGCGAGCGGTGCACTAATAGAAGACAAGTTGTTCTTCTATGCACTATTTAACCCTCGTTCAGCTGAAAATAATTACGTAAGTGACCAAACAAACACCAGTAGCGGCGTATCACAAAACGGCTTTTTTGAAAAAGATGATGATGCATTTTGGGTTGCCAAATTAGACTGGTACGTTACAGAAAATAATATTCTTGAAATTACTGCATTTTCTGATGAACGTTCAACAGAAATCACGACTTATGACTCTGTTGACGGCGGTGAATTCACTGACGGTCGTGTAGGTTACGAAGATGAAGGTGGGCTAAACTACACGGCCAAATGGACAAGCATCATTAATGATGATTTCTCAATCTCTGCTCAGTATGGCATTAACAAACAAGACAGAACCGTGCGAAGCGAGTTAGATGGCAACCCGGTTGTTTATTACCGCTATGACAGCACGGCAGCGTTCGTTCCAACAAATACATGGGCTAACTTTACGGCAGAGCAAGGCGATGATGAACGTGAAGTTATTCGATTGGATGCTGATTGGTACGCAGGCGATCACTCAGTACGATTTGGTGTTGATTATGAGAAGCTTACTTCAAACAGCAATACCATAAACTCAGGCGGTGCATACTATCTATACTATGTTGATGACAGCGATCTAGCTAACGAGGAAATTTACCAAGTTCGTTATCGCGATTATAACGTCGGTGGTCAGTTCGACTCTGAAAACTTTGCTTTTTATGTTCAAGACCAATGGCAGGTTACTGACACCTTGGTCATTAACGCCGGTATTCGTAACGATACATTCGAAAACTTCAATGCGGACGGTGAGTCTTTCGCTAAACTCGACAATCAGTGGGCACTTCGTCTTGGAGCAGTATGGGACGTGTTTGGTGATGGCGAGACAAAAGCATGGGCGAGCTACGGCAGATACTATTTACCTATTGCTGCAAACACGAATATTCGTCTAGCAGGCGCTGAAACTTACACACAAGAGTACTACGCGTTTGAAGGTTTTGCTGATGAAGCCTTGGGGATCCCTAATCTGACGGGCGCTAAAACTCAGCCTGATGATGTATTTGCTGACGGTACCGCGAAATCACCAGATGAAATTGTGGATCAAAACTTGGATTCAATGTACTCGGATGAATTTATCGCGGGTTACCAATTCCAATTGAACGATGAATGGAGCATGTCAATTCAAGGTACATATCGAGAACTTTCTACCACTATAGAGGATATGGCAATTGATGCGGCGGTTATAGAGTGGGCCGCAGCGAATGGCTACGGCGACGTATCTGATATCTGGGATGGGTTTCATCAGTATGTACTTACAAACCCTAATTCTGATATGCGTATTGGTACTACCGAGCTGCCAGGTGCTGAAGGTGAGTTAGTTTACATGGACCTATCAGCCGAAGATTTGGGCTACCCTGATTCAATTCGTAAATATGCAGCGGTAGACTTTATGTGGCAACGAGCTTGGGACGGAGTATGGATGCTGAACGCGGCGTACACGTGGTCACATAGCTGGGGTAACAACGAAGGCTATGTACGCTCAGATAACGGTCAGGATGATGCAGGTTTAACAACCTTATTTGACCAACCAGGTCTGCTTGATAACGCCTATGGTGATTTGCCAAACGACAGACGTCACCAAGTGAAGTTGTACGGTGCTTATGCGGTGACTGAAGATCTAACCCTTGGTGCCAACCTTCAATTCTGGACTGGCCGTCCAATCAATGCGTTTGGCTATCATCCTACAGATATTTTTGCTCAAGCTTATGATTCAGAATCATTCTTCGCCGGTGGTGAGCCAGCACCTCGTGGTTCTCGTGGCCGCACCAGCAGTTATTATTCTATCGACGTATCTGCTTCTTACAATATAGATATAGGTGACGAGCAGAAGCTAGTTGTTAGAGCGGATATTTTCAACCTTCTTAACAACGACCGCGTTACAGAAGTTAATGAAATATATGATGATGAGGGCTCAGCTGATCCAACAAATCCTGACGTAAACCCGAATTACGGTCTGCCAACTGCGTGGCAAACTCCTAGATACGTTCGTTTCAGCGTGAACTACTCGTTCTAGAGAGTAGACTTAATCAACATTTATGGCAGGGGTGAGGTGATACTTTAGTTGTATCCCTTGCCCCAATTAAGGGGAGCAGAAAAAATAAACTGTCAGTTCGTTTTTTGCACTGCGAATGTTAAATGTAAGTTAATATTTACGGAAAAAGGCGAAAAGACAAAAAAAAATTGAACTTTTACGGAACACCCGTCTGATCCCAGTTGACCGCTCGCTTAGGATGTGGTTATTATCAAAGTGAGGCTTTGACCTTACTAATAATAATTCGTTATATAAACGATTTAAGAAACACACACTAAGAGTTTTAGTGGTCCAGGGAGACAATACATGTTTACAAACTCTAAGCTGGCTAAGTCAGTGAAGTTAGCGTGCGCATTCGGTGCAGCATCAACTATCGGCTTCACAGGCGCAGTTAACGCACAGGAAACCGAAGAAGCAGCGGACGCAGTAGAAAAAATCGAAGTAACGGGTTCTCGTATCCGTCGTACCGACATTGAAGGTGCAAACCCAGTTACAGTAATGTCACGTGTTGACATCGAAAAATTTGGTGTTACGTCAATCGGTGACGTTCTTCAAGCAATTCCTTCTGCAGGTTCTGCTATCAACACCAACAATAACAACGGCGGTAATGGTACAACTACTATCAACATCCGTGGTATTGGTTCAAACCGTACACTAGTTCTTGTTAACGGTAAGCGTTGGGCACCAGGCCTTGGCGGTTCTGTTGACCTTAACAACATTCCTGCTGCAATCATCGAGCGTATTGAAGTACTTAAAGATGGTGCATCAGCGGTATACGGTTCTGATGCGATTGCAGGTGTTGTAAACATTATTACTCGCCAAGATTTCGAAGGCGTTCAAGCGTCTGGCTATGTTGGTCAGTGGGATGAAGGCGACGGTAATAAAGAGCAGTGGGACATCGGTTTCGGTACAGCTAACGACAAGGGTAACGTTTACTTCAACATCTCTTACGTTGAAGAAGAGCCTACACTAGCGGGCGACCGTGAAATCTCTGCAGTGCCTACGTTTGGTACTCCTGAAGGTTTTGGTGGTTCATCTGCTCCTCCTCAAGGTCGTTTCTTTACTTTTGACCAAGATGGCAATGCGTTCAGCCAGCAGGGTGACGGTAACGGTGGTTTAGAGCCATGGGTTGAGCCTACAAGCCGCTTCAACTTCGCGCCGTTTAACTATCTTTCTACGCCACAAGAACGTACAAATATTTATACTCAGGCACGTTACGAGCTTACGGACAACGTTTCTGTTAACGTAACGGGCTTCTACGGCAACCGTAAGTCAGAGCAGGCTCTTGCGCCTACTCCGCTATTTATTGGTACAGCGTTTGGTGATACTGGCTTCACATTATCAGCCGATAACCCGTTTAGCCCTTACGATTTTGACGTTACAACTGACCAAGACGTACTAGACGCTGACCCGAATGCGCGCGAGATGTTCCTGTTCGGTCGTCGTATGATGGAAGCGGGCTTCCGTAGCTTTAAGCAAAACGTTGACCAGTTCCAGTTCAACGGTGGTTTTGACGGTGTATTTGAATTTGCTGACCGTGAATTCTTCTGGGATGTTAACTACACTTATGCAGACATCACGCAGAACACGTCAACTGAAGGTCTGTTAAACATGGACCGCGTTGCACGTGCAATTGGCGACCCAGCAAACTGTACTGGCGATTGTGTTCCATTAAATCTGTTTGGCGGTGCACCTGAAGTTATCGGTGAAGGTTCAATCACGCAAGAGATGCTTGATTACATCACCTTTACTGCGCAAGACGAACTTAATTCATCGCTTGAGAGCTACTCTGCAAACATCTCTGGTGAAGTAATGGAACTTCCAGCGGGTTACCTAGCATTCGCTGCGGGTTACGAGAAGCGCTGGCAGTCAGGTTACGACCAGCCTGATGCAATCATCGCTGCGGGTATCACTTCTGGTAACGCGCGTCTGCCTACCTCAGGTGCTTTCAGCGTTGAAGAAGCTTACCTAGAGCTTGCAGTTCCTCTACTTTCAGATATGCCTGGCGTAGAGCAACTAGACCTAGAACTTGCTACTCGTTACTCTGACTACAGCAACTTCGGTGACACTACTAACTCTAAAGTTGGTCTTAAGTGGCGCATCAACGATGACCTATTAGTACGTGGTACTTGGTCAGAAGCATTCCGTGCTCCATCACTAACTGAATTGTTCAGCGGTAACAGCGATGCATTCCCACCACTAACGGATCCATGTAACGGCGGCGCAGCGGCTAACCCTAACCTACCTGGTTGTGCGGGAATCCCAGCTAGTTATCAGCAGCCTAACTCACAGATTCGTATAACAACTGGTGGTAACGCGAATCTACAAGCTGAGGAAGCTGAGAGCTTCACATACGGTTTCGTATACTCTCCAGAAGCAGTTGAAGGCCTATCAATCACGTTTGACGTGTTTGATATCGAAGTTGACAACGCAGTATCTTCAGTAGGTGCGCAAACTATCCTTAACGCGTGTGCTGAGACTGGTGAGACTCTTTGTTCACTAATTACTCGTGGTTCAGGCGGTAACGTTGTTGACCTATTCAACGGTCAAATTAACCTAGGTGGTCAAACGACTTCTGGTTTCGATTACAACGTAGCGTACAACTTCGAAACTGAATATGGTGATTTCCGTGTGAACTGGGATGGTACATACATCGATGAGCGTTCACTAATTGTTGTTGACCCAGTAAGCGGTACTTCAGAGACCTTCAACGATGCAGGTCAAGCGGGTGACCGTGACGTTGTTCCACGTCTACGTACTAACTTGTCACTTACTTGGAACTACGATGATTGGACAGCTAACTGGTTAATGCGTTACATCGGTAACACGACTGAGCTATGTCAAATCGACGGCGGTGAACTTGATCAGCAGCTATGTAGTGATCCAGTTGACCCAGCTGCAGAAGAAGGCAATAGCTTTAACGAGCTAGAAGCAATGGCTTACCACGATGTTTCACTAGGCTATGCTGTTAATGATAACCTTCGTATTACTGTAGGTGTGAACAACTTGTTCGATACTGACCCAGAAGTTTCTTACTCGACGTTTGCTAACAGCTTCGACCCGTCTATGTATGAAATTCCTGGACAATTCTTCTACTCACGCGTAAACGTGACCTTCTAATAGAAGTGTAGAATGAACTAAGAAAAAGCCTCTTCGGAGGCTTTTTTGCTGTGTGGACAACAGGAAATGAATATAGAACAATGCATCAAGAATGCTAACGAAGCCCATTCATCGGGCAATTCCGATGAGGCGATGAGATGGCTAAAGAAGGCAGGTAGCTTGGGAGATCTTAATGCTGCACTAGACTATGCCTATTTTAAGTCAGGGGAGAACCCAGCTGAATCAGTGGAGTTCTTAAACGGTGTAAGTTGTGCAGACAACCCCGTGGTTCAGTTCCACAAGTTGCAGATTGGCTATTTTGGTGAAGTGACAACGAGTACTAGTGAAGTTGCTAAGACGCTACTTACACTTGGCAACGAAGGTGTTATTGAGGCTTACTTAGTCGCGTTATCCTATCTATCGGTAAAAAGCGCAACTTTTTCCTACATTGCAGACAAGGTATATCACCTAGCACCTAATATCAGTAAACAGCTTAATCTGGCTTCACCGGCGCAAGGTGAGATTGAAAAAGACTTTCACCAGCAAATCATTGAAGAATTGTCTGAATCGCTTGGCAGAGAATTTAAACCTTCAAAAGTGTTAGATGAGTCCTTACCTATTGAAGTGTACGAAGGCATACTATCTGAATACGAATGTCACTATCTGATCACGAAGTTTAGCGCACTGCTGCAACCTTCAATGGTTGTAGATCCTTTAACGGGAGAGGGTAGGATTGATAGTGTTAGAACAAGTTATGTAGCGATAATAGCACCTAACCATTGCGACTGGATTACCCGCAAGCTAGACAAAGTAATATCACAGGTAACGAACACACAAAGATGTAATGGTGAGGCATTGAATATATTGAGGTATGAACCGGGCCAGCAGTACAAACCTCACTATGACGGATTAAACGAAAAAAACGATGCGTTAATGTTTAAAGATGGCAAACAGCGCATTAAGACTGCGCTTATTTACTTAAATACGGTCAAAGAGGGGGGGGAAACCCTTTTCCCAAAGCTTGACATTAGCATAGCGCCAACAATCGGAAATATGGTTGTTTTTCCTAACACGGACGATCATGGTAAACTATTGTTAAACAGCTATCATGCTGGTGCGCCATCTATTTCAGAAAATAAATGGTTAGTTACAAAATGGATTAGAGAATGTACAACCATTTATGGTAACTTGGTTTACGGTACTTATACTAAGGGATAACACGGATGAAAAAAGTAACACAAATAATTCTTGCATCAAGCCTTGCTCTAACGCTAGGTGCATGTGGTTCAACCAGTAATCAAAGTTCTCAGTATGCGAAAGCTGATGCCAATGCTGAAGACGACGGCATGGTCTGCAAAATTGAGAAAAAGATTGGTTCAAACCGTATGCAACGGGTTTGTTACTCAGTAGAAGAACGCGAGCAAATGCGCGAAGCAGGTCGTGAAGCCTGGACTCGTATGCAGGGGCGAAATGAAACTGGTGGTGGCGACCAGTAATTCAAAACTTTGTAAGGCTAGTATGGGAAGCGAAACACTTCCCATTTTTATATGAATAACAATAATAATCACATCACTCAATTAATTGAAAGCATTACGACAATGGTTGAGAAAGCTGAGTATGATTCAGCACTTTCGGCCTACGCGTCTTTGTTCAAGCAATACCCCGAATTTTTATCTCCAAAAGATGAAGAGCCTCTTTCAAAGTTCAGGGCCACCCATATTCATAATGCGGCTAACTTGTCTCGTAGGGCACTGTACAATGCTTGCCATCACATAGGGAGCACATCCAGAATAAAGCAGGCGGTGAATATGTTGTGTGGCGTTGAAAGAAAGGTTTATCAACACGAAGCACAAAAACCAAGTTTCCTTTTTATACCTGATTTGCCTTCGTCGCCATTTTCTGAAACTAGCGAGGTAGAGGGGCTTCAAGATTTGGTTGATAAGCTCTCTTCATCTAAGGAAGTCTTTCTGTCTTGTGTAAAATATGCAAATGATAACTATGTTCATGAGATAGGAGAGGTGCCAAAGTCAGATGATTGGAAAAAACTGAGTGAAAATTGGTCTTCCATGCATTTGATGAAAGGAGGACACTTTACGGAGCACGCTAAGCGTCTTCCGCATGACCTCATATCCTTGTTTAATTCGCCTTTGTTAGCACACTGTCCGACCCACGCACCTGAAGTCGTCATTTCGGTATTAAAGCCAAAAGCCTATATTCCTCCACATTACGGTATCTCGAATATAAAGTGGACACTTCATATCCCACTTGTTGTTAACGACAACGCTTATTTAGATGTCGCCGGTGAGAAAAGAACGTGGAGTGCCAAAACAGAAGCTTTACTATTTGACGATAGTTTTGTGCATAGTGCAGAAAATCCAGCTGACGCAGCACGAGCGGTGTTGATTATCGATATCTGGAACCCTCATTTAACCGAAGTAGAAAAGCAAGACATACAAATGCTGATGCGCGAATATGCTAATTGGTCCGCACATTTTGGTGCGCTTGCAGTGTTGGACAAGAGGTTTTACTAATATAATGCAAGGCCAGCCAAATATTATTATTCCCCAGCTTATTAATGCATTTAGGCAAGGCAACTTTTCAAACGTTATTGACGCTATAGAAGCATCGCCTGCGCTTGTTAATGTAGACCCTGTTGTCGTTCAATTGTACGGTGGGTCCTTACGCAAACTGGCAGAGCACAAAAAAGCGGCAAAAGTTTTTGAAAAAGGGTTGAAAAAGTTTCCTTCATCGACTGATCTGATGAATAGTTATGGAAACTTTCTTCTAGAGAGTGGAAATGCAGTAAAGGCTTCACAGCTTTTTAGAAAGGCGAGCAGCATAAATGCTGAGTCCTTCGATTATAAATATAACCTTACAAGATCCCTCTATGCTGAAAAGAAATACCGTGAGGCCTTACAATTAGGAAAGCAACTAGTTGAGGCTCGTTCGAATCATGTTTCATTACTTATCTTACTAGCCGCTATTCAGGTTGAACTCGGCAACATAGAAATTGCTGAAGCCCATTTGGTTTCAGCGCTTAATATTGATAATCGCAATGTTACTGCTTTGAATAATTTAGGTAACCTGAAGCGCGGGCAGGGAAAGCTCGTTGAAGCAATTCGCAATTACGAGCTAGCGTTAACACATGCTGTTCAAGCCAATGCCGATACACCATTAATTTATCAGAACTTAGCTGCGGTTATGGGGCTCAATGGTGATACTGATTCATCATTAGCGGTGTACCAAAAAGGGCTGTCGCGTTTCCCCACCAATAGCGAATTGAACAAAGAATATGCCCATTTCGCATGGATAAAGAACGTTTCTTCGCCATTCGCTTTTTTCGAAGAACAATTGTCTGACGAAAGTGCGGAGCTTGTACTCGTATATTGTGAGTTGATGTTACGTATTGGCGAACCATCAAAAGCGCGTTATTGGCTTGAAAAGTTGATAGGCCACACAGACAAGAGTATTAGCGTCGCTGCAACCGCTCATTTAAGTAGTGCACTTAGAGACTCAGGCGAATTTGAAGCAGCACTAACTTTAAGTGAAAGCAAATTAAAAGCGGCACAAGGCAACACAGTTGCACTTCTCGTCGAGAAAGGATATGCGCTATTAAGCTTAAGAAAGTACAAAGACGCTATTGTAGTATTTGAAAAGGTTTGTCGTATGGCTCCCCTCAATCAAGGATACTGGACACTGCTTTCTACAGCGTATAAAGCGAACGGCAATAGTAACAAATACAAAAATCTGTGTGATTATCAGTGTTTTGTCCACGCAACTGAGCTTCTGACAGACAGCGCAGCAAATATTAGCTTTGTGCAGGAACTGAAGGACCACCTTTCTACCTTACACAATGACGAAAGGCATCCGATTGGACAATCTTTAAGAAACGGATCGCAGACGTTTGAAAATTTGTTAGATAGCAAACATCAATTACTGCAAACGTTAAGAAGAGTGCTAGAAGAAAGGGCACAGGAATTTATAGGCAGTTTGAAAACCGAGAAGAAACACCCCTTTCTTTCTAGGTTAAGTGATAATCTTAATTTTATAGGAAGTTGGTCTGTACGCCTTCGTCGGTCGGGATTTCACAAATCTCATTATCATTCTGAGGGCTGGTTGAGTGGAGTTCTTTATGTAGACGTTCCTGAAGAAGTTAATCAAGGGGGCAATGGATGGCTATGCTTTGGGCGCCCTGATATAAACGGCGTTGCTATGGATGAAGATTATGCGATTAAGCCTGAGGCCGGCACCGTTGTTTTCTTTCCCTCGTACCTATGGCACGGAACCAATCCCATTGAAACTGAAAGCCAGAGAATGACTATAGCTTTTGACATTGTGCCAAATTAAAAAGCGTCGATGCGAGCCAGAAACAGCCGGATGTCACGCATTACGCTAGCGTTAACCCTTGTCGTAACATAATGCGGAAATACATTGAGAGGAAAAGCACCTCATATCTTCAGAAATGTTGTGTATTTTAGGTAGCCGGCTCAAGCTTAAAGGCGAGTGTATAACGTGGCGTGTAGCAAATTCTATTCGGCGGGCGACCAACATGTTTTATGGCACCGTGAAATATCACCGTTCGGCCGGGCTTGGGCGTACTAGCAAAAACACAGTCGTCGTGTTCGTTATAAAAAAGTGTCTCTCCCCCCCATTCAATATCCCACTGCGGGCAAATGTACACGAGTACAGTCAACTCGTCTGCTTCTGGTAGGCAGTCGGTATGAGTAAACAACATATCGCCATAGGACGCATAATTGACGTACCCTCGATAAGCTCGATATTTTTTCCCTGTTATTTCAGCGATTTGTGCCATGGCCCGTTGATAAACGGGTAAACCTGCTATCTGTGGTTCGCTTAACCCTACGGCCCAGTGTTTATATTCTGCTGTATCTGGCCGTGCGACTTCGTTAAGACGGAATGCGCTTGCTTCAAGACCCTTGAACACGGAAGTTGCTTCATCTTTTGAGCATAAGTTATCGAATACCCATATCGGTTTGTCACCTACGGTATGACTGTAAGTCGGTTTTGCCATTGTATTGTTCTTGATTTTATTTCTATGAGACTATGACGTCATTAATATCAAATTGTGTTGTACAATCCAACGCCAATACAAGAAAAAACGCTTCGTAAGAAATGCGTATAGATTAAATAAAACAGGAAAATCAATGATTGATGGTATGAATAGTCAGTTGTATCAGGCTGATATAAAAGCCGCTTTCGACAAAGAAAGAAAAGTGCGAGTAAAAAGTTTCCTTACCCAGGAGTATGCAGAAAAGCTCTTATTGAGCTTAACCAACGACGTGCCATTTGAGATGGCGTTGGTACGCGGTGGTCGCTACGAGTCAATTTCACAAAGCGCCTGGAAAGCAATGGATAACCAAGCAAAACAAGCAGTGAATACAGAAGTAATGTCAAATGCGGCTAAAGGTATTGGCTTTGTGTACGGGCGACATCTAGTAACGTCAACAGAACGGATTGCCCAGATGAGTAAGTTTTACGACTGGATTAATAGTGAAGCAGTACTTCAATGGGCGAGAGAACTCAGTGGCTTCGATGATATTTGTACAGCAAGTGTTCAAGCAACCCGCTATACACCAGGCCAATTTCTTACTCGCCATCAAGATGTAGTTGAACGAGAACAACGCCGCCTTGCTTATGTGGTTAATTTGGCACCACAATGGCATCCAGACTGGGGAGGCTTGTTACAATTTTACGAAGAGGATGGTACGACCACTGAAAGTTGGGCGCCAGAATTCAATACATTAAGTCTCTTTGACGTTAAACATATTCACAGCGTGAGCTATGTTACTCCCTTCGCACAGCAGCCGCGTTATGCGCTAACAGGTTGGTTTAAAGCAACTTAACAAACTGTATTCTGCTAGAGCGACAGCGAGATAAGTAAAAGTTTACATTAATCGATTAAGGAATATACGGACGTTTACAATTGCTCTGAGTTGTTACTTCGCTGAAAAGTGATTGTAAAACCGGCAGATAGCAGTGTTTCTGTAAAGTGTAAACAGGGAGTTACTTGACTAAACGTAACATTCCATGTGAGTATACTACGTTCGTAGTACTGAACATTGACGTCAGTGCTACATTCCTGAAACAAAATTGTGAAAGTTTTATACGCCCCTTGCCCGAATATTTTCCTTATCGGCGAGGATTCAAATAAGAAATTTGGTTGGGAACTATGTCCAAAATGAGCAAGAGAACTCTTATTGCTTCTACTGTTATGGGTGCATTCGCACTAACAGGTAGTGCAGTCTCTGCAGATACGCTTGAAGATCTTCATAAAGAAGAAGCGAAAATCCACGCGGCTGCAGCGAAATCTCAAGAAAAAATCAATACGTTGTTTGAACAGTCTCAAGAACTACTTGTTGAGTATCGTCAAACAGTAGATGAGACAGAAAACCTTAAAATCTACAACGATTACATCGCAAGCCTAGTTGCAGACCAGCAACGCGGTATCGATTCATTACAACGTCAGATCGACAGCATCGAACAAACTAAGCAGGGCATCGTTCCTCTTATGTTCCGCATGATCGACAGCCTAGAGCAGTTCATCAAGCTAGACCGTCCAATTCACTTAGACGAGCGTCTACAGCGTGTTGAGCGTCTTCGCGACCTTATGGCTAACTCTAACGTAACTGTTTCAGAACAGTTCCGTCAGGTACTAGAAGCTTACCTAGTTGAAGTTGAATACGGTACTAAGATCAACTCTTACCAAGGTACTATCGACGACGCAGGCACAGAAGTTACTGTTGACTTCTTTAACCTAGGTCGTACGGCGCTAGTTGCACTTTCTCTAGACCAAACTCACGCATGGGTATGGAACAACGAAAGCCGCGCATGGGAAAAACTGGGTGACGAGTATCTGTCTTCAGTTGTTGACGCAGTTAAAATGGCTAACAACGTCATTCCTGCGGATCTGATTAAACTACCAATTAGCGCAGCGGAGTAATTGTTAATGAAACCAGTATTCAAATCTCTTTTAGCCGCTGCGACAGTTGCAGTTGCAGCAACCGGAGCGCAGGCTCAGGAAGCAAAGAGCCTGAAAGATCTTCTAGACCAGGTTCAACAGAACCGCGTTTCTGAAGCTCGCCTAGATAAGCAACGCGAAGCTGAGTTCCAATCAGCACGTGCTGACAAGCAAGCACTTCTTCGCAAAGCACAAGCAGATCTTAAAGCTGAACAAGCTCGTGGTGACCGTCTACAGAAGCAATTCTCAGACAACGAAGTTACATTAAACGAGAAAGCTGCTGAGCTAGACCAAGCTACAGGTACACTTGGTGAAATGTTCGGTGTGGTACGTCAAGCATCTTCTGAAGCTTACGGCCGTATCTCTACATCAATCGTAAGTGCACAATTCCCTGGCCGTGGTCAGTTCCTTGCTGAAATGTCAGAAGACTCTAAAGGTCTTCCAAACATTAAAGAACTTGAAGACCTATGGTTTGCTCTTCAGAAAGAAATGACTGAAGGCGGTGAAGTAGTTAAGTTCACTACTGAAGTTGTTAACCTTGACGGCGGTTCTTCACAGCAAGAAGTTGTTCGTGTTGGTACTTTCAACCTTGTTGGTGAAGCTGGTTACCTAGCGTATGACGCTGAAGCTGAAGTTGTTCAGCCTCTTGGTCGTCAACCAGATGGTCACTTTGTAGCTTCTGCTGACGAACTAATCGGCGCTACTTCTGGTTTTGTTCCTTTCTTTGCTGACCCTTCTCAAGGTGCAATCCTTGGTCTATTGAAGCAAAAAGCGACAATGTCTGAGCGTTATCATGCTGGTGGTCCAGTTGGTTACACAATCACAATTATGCTTGCGATTGGCCTACTAATTGGTATCTACAAAATGATCACACTAACGATCACTGGTGGAAAAATGCGTTCACAGCTTAAGAACGTAAACAATCCTTCAGAAGGTAACCCACTAGGTCGTATCCTTAAAGTTTACCAAGAGAACAAGACTGCTGATGCAGAAAACCTTGAGCTTAAACTTGATGAAGCGATTCTTCGCGAGCTTCCAAAAATTGAAAGCGGCATTAACGTTATCAAGATCTTCGCAGCGATTGCTCCTCTACTAGGTCTACTAGGTACAGTACTAGGTATGATCGAGACATTCCAAACCATCACACTATTCGGTACAGGTGACCCACGTATGATGGCAGGAAGTATCTCTATGGCTCTTGTAACTACTGCTCAAGGTATTATCGCGGCTCTGCCTCTAATCCTTACTCACAGCATCGTAGCTTCTCGTAGCAAGTCAATCATCCACATTCTTGATGAGCAAACTGCGGGTATCGTAGCTGCTCACTCAGAGTCGGAGAAAGCGTAATATGAATTACCTGATTGGATTATTCGAATCGGTCAGGGACTTTATCGCTACCGGCGGTGACGTACTATACTTCGTTGCTGCCGCGCTCTTTCTCATGTGGGTTTTAATGATTGAGCGTTACTGGTATTTAACCTCGGTCTTCCCAAAGGTGAAGAAAAACATCATCGCGAATTGGGATGCCCGAGCAGATACCACATCATGGTATGCGCATAGAATCCGTGACGCGTGGATTTCTCAAGCGTCAGACGACCTTAACGCTAGAATGCTGATTATCAGAACCATTATTGCAATGTGTCCACTAATCGGTCTACTTGGAACAGTAACCGGTATGATCAGTGTTTTCGAGACAATGGCAACACAGGGCACCAGCAACGCTCGTCTAATGGCAGCTGGTATCTCTATGGCAACGATCCCGACAATGGCGGGAATGGTAGCCGCGCTATCTGGACTGTTCATCAGTTCACGTCTTGAAGCGAAAGTGAAGCTGGCAAGAGAAGGGCTAGTTGATAGCCTGCCACATCATTAGAGAGAGAGATTATGGCTCGAAAAGTCAGAACCGAGGAAGAAGATGCACAGATCGACATGACGCCCATGTTGGATATCGTGTTTATCATGCTGATCTTCTTTATCGTTACCACTGTTTTCGTTAAAGAAGCAGGGATCGAAGTCAACAAGCCAGATGCGAGCCAGGCGATTCTTCACAAAAATGCAAACATTTTCATCGCCGTAACTGAAGACGGAAATGTTTGGCTAGACAAGCGTGAAGTAGCGCCGGACAGCGTAAGAGCGAATATTGAGAGACTGCTTACCGAGCAGCCTACAGACTACGTAATCATTCAAGCTGACGTTAAAGCGAAGCATGGTTTAGTAGTTGAGATTATGGATCAGGTTAAAGCCGCTGGCGTTAACCGAGTCTCGGTAGCGGCAAGGGGATAAGATGTTACGTATAATTGTATCTATACTTTTAGGTGCTGGTGTTGCATTTGCCCTTTTCGTTCTAATGGCCAAGTTGATTGAAAATTCATCTAGACCAGCAGACGAAGTACCGCCTGCACCGGTTATCGATATTGTAATGCAGGAACCAGACGACCAAACGCAAACGCGTACTCGTGTTCCACCACCACCGCCGCCTCCGCCGCCACAGCCTCCTAAAATGGAGCAAGTTGAGCCGGAAACTGCGGAACCTGATGCAGATGGCTTTAGCTTAGCTATTCCAGCTATCGACACAGGTGGTGTTGGTGTAAACATCGGTGGTGTTGGTGCAATGCAGCGTGATGGTGAAGCAACACCTATCGTTCGTATCGACCCGAAATATCCACCTGATGCAGCCCGTGACGGCCGTGAAGGTTGGGTAAGACTGTCTTTCACTATCAACGAAGTTGGTGGTGTTGAAGATATCGAAGTTATCGAAGCTGAACCTAAGCGCGTATTCGACCGTGAAGCACGTCGTGCTCTACGTAAGTGGAAATACAAGCCTAAGATCGTTGATGGCAAGCCAGTTAAACAACCTGGCATGTTCGTACAGCTAGACTTTAAACTGGAGCAATGATCATGATGAAACGTACATTCAAAATGTCAGCCGTTGCTTTAGTGCTAGGCGCAGGCGCGGTGCTTTCAGCACCCGCTGCCCTAGCGCAGTCAGCACCTGTTGTTTGTCCTGGATATGAGAAAGGAAAAACAACGCTTGTAGGTGAGCGTACCGGTAAAAAAGTTCAGAAAGCTTTTGAGTTCTACAATGAAGACCAAGTTAATGAAGCACTAAACGTACTTTACGAAATCGACGCATCTGACGATTTCGATCGAGCTTACGTAAAGCGTTTTATTGGTAACTTACTTGCTGCGCAAGAAGGTCAAGGTGGTAAAGCTTTAGGGTATTTGGTTGAATCAGTTGAACCGAAAGTTCTAAACGACCTTGAACACTCTCAAACACTTAAATTACTAGGTGATTTGAGCATGCAGGAAGAGAAGTACACTGATGCCATTAAATGGTATAACGAGTGGATGGACTTCACGTGTAAAGAAGACGCAGACGTATATACGCGTTTGGCACAGGCTTACTTTGAATCTAAGCAACTAGCGAAGATGGTTGAGCCAGCAGACAAAGCGATTGCTTTGTATGAAGAGCCAAACAAAAACCCGTATGTATTAAAGCTAACTTCTTACTACGAGCGTAAGATGTACCCTGAAACGGTTGCTGTTGCGGAAGATCTTGTTAGAACTTTCCCTCAGGAAAAGACTTGGTGGTCACGTCTTGGCTTTTTCTACATCTTAGTTGAAGACTATAAGAAAGGTCTTTCAACGCTAGAACTTGCTTATATGCAGGGTTATCTAGAGAAAGAGTCAGAAATAAAGACGCTTGCTCAGCTTTATCAAAGTAACGGTATGCCTTACAAGGCGGCTAAGTTGCTTGAAAAGCACGTGAAAGAAGGCTTGCTAAAAAATGATGCCGATATGTTAGCAAACGTAGCTAATGCTTATCACCAGGCAAAGAACTTCAAAACGGCTGCTGACTTGTATGCACAAGCTGCTGCTAAGAGTTCAGACCCTGAGCATTATCGTAAGCAAGGTACACTTTTACTTGTAGCGGAAGACTACAAAGGCGCTATTAAAGCACTAGAGAATGCTCTAGAGCGTGGTGCTGAAGACCCTGAGAAGATTCACTTCACGTTAATGGAAGCGAACTTCTACGCAGGTAACTTCAAGTCTGCTTACAAGCACGTACAAGAAGCTAAGAAAGATCGCTCTCTACGCCGCAACGCTGCAGCGTGGGAACCTTATATCAAGGAAAAAGCAAAGAACCGCGGTATTAGTATCTAATATGTGGTTTTAGCAAAAAAGCCTCCCTTTGGGAGGCTTTTTTTTGCCCTTAATTTAGTAAGTGAGCTTTTCTCGAATGGGATTTTGTTTATAGGGCTTTAACACCAGCCCGCATAGATCATTAGCCTCTCAGCGGTATTTAAAATGTTCGTAATCGCGGCTTGTTAACGCAGGTATAGTGGCTCTACGCCAAGCAGATTATTTGTACTTTCAGGCTACAGACTTTCTATTATTTGAAAGCAGGCAGAAGTGCTTCTCTTATAATAATAGTGACTTCTTTTAACCCACGTGCTTTTAGGTTTTCTTCGTTGAATGTAGAAACAAGTTGCTTCGCATTCATATCTGAATGTGTAAGTACTTTTCTGAGAAAGCGCTTCGTGTTAATGATTTCAACAAGACGCCATAGCATATACAGTATTGTGTTATTTGGCTTGTTCAGTTGAGTATTTGCGCTTGGTGTAGGCTGAGTCTCTGCATAACGCGCAATTTTATGTAATATCGGCCAAACATCATCTAAAGTGCGTGTGCCTTGGGTAAAATGTACTAACTTTTCTACATAGATTGTCAGTATGCTAATTGGCACGTTGTCTAACTGGTTATCGAATTTAAAGCTCTCTTTTAGCGCTACCAATTCAGAAAGCAGTTTTTTTGCTCTGTTGGAATGAGGATATAACGCTAGTGCACTGGTTTCTCCACTGGCTTTATTAGGCTTTCGCCCATAGTCTACAATCTCAAATCCATTTCTTTTCCAAAAACTGTCTAACTTAAGTGTCGTTCCATAAGAAGTACAGATAGCGTCAATACTTTGCTTCTTGGCTTCATCACTAACTCTTTGTAGCAAGTAACTGCCCATACCCTTACTCTGCGCAAGCGTATCGACGGCAATACGGTTAATACGCCAATATCTAAACGTTGCTGTTTTTGCATCAGCAGACAACAGAGCAAGTCGCTGTGCACCTAAATGCCCTTTAGGACGACGCTTTCCAGACGCAATCCCCAATGCGGTATCGTTCAGGTAGTCGCTACCTTCAGCGTTTATGATTGCAGCACCTATCACGTTGTCGTTGAATTTAAGTATGGCAACAAGTACATCCGGGCTATCCATCAAGCGCATAAAATCATCGGGCGTAGTTTGATAATGGGCTAATGAAAGTAGCGACATTATTTGCTGAAGCGCCTCTTCGGAAATGCTTTTAAACGAACTTATGGAAAAATCGTAATCTATCGGTGGGTTAATACTGTTTTTGAAATTAATCTCGCCAATATTGCGCGCCGCATCTCTGTCCTCAAATAAACAAGTCGTATTGAAAAAGGCTTCAATGGGATCATGTTCGAACCATCGTAACGGCGTTGATAGTCTTAAATGGATAGCTGATGGCGGTAAACTAGGGATGAGTTTGTGAATAAAACCACTGCCTGAACCTTCATAACCCAAAAGCGTAGTACTAAGCACCCACTGCTTGTGGTTGGCTATGATCCGGTATACATCCGGGAGGGGGATTGAAGCCGCTTCATCAACAATTACAACGTCGTACTTTTCATCTTCTGTGGTATATAACAAGGCACTGTCAGGGGGCACCCATTTTACACTGCCAAACGTCGCTGCCTCATTCTTATCACCAAGGAATAGTTGGGTTTGAATGTTAGCGGTGGATGGTTGTTGTGTTCTGACACCGGCTATTTCGTACTGTTGAATACGTGAAAGCACGTTCTTCACATTATCAAAGCGTTCACTGGTTAATAGTACATTTTTACCCTGTCTGATTAGGCTTTCAATGAATATACCTAATAATGATGACTTGCCTCTGCCTCTTGGGGCGGTAATCAGCGCGTTTAGTTTATTAAGTGAGTGTGCTTGATATAAACGACTGTATGCCTGCTCTTGCTCTTCTGATTTAAATAGTGAGCCTCTATAGACGTTTGATGTTAAGCCTTCGCTAATACGGTACATAGCCGTATCTGGAAGCGTGGTTTTTTCTTCAGTGTGAAATGCCACGTAGTCGTTGTTGCGCAGGTGCTTTATAAAACGTTCGAGGTATCGACTTTGTGTAAGCTTAAACCCCTCCGACAGGAACGAGACCGAAATATTGTTGACCCATTCACTCAATGCAGGGCAAATAAGTATTAAACAACCACTGCGTTTAACGATCCCCGCCACTGCCATCACGTCGCCAGGTTTGAATGAATCGCGACAGTCTAATGTGGCAATGTCACATTCACTCCCCAGTACTTGTTTGCGGTTCTTTCCCTTAAGTGTATCGCCAGCAAAATTCACAACGCTTATAGATGAAACTTCATCTACAAAGGCTTGAACGCTACGTATGGCAGCTTCACAAAAATCATCATTGCCAGATATTACAAGCATTCTCCGGTGAAGCGGGCAAGTCACGTTTGATAAGTGTGAAGCGTGAGAGCTTTTTTTGCAGCCATTTTCGCCGCTATTTTCAAAGTAGGGGGCTAATAGCCATTCGCGTAATTGAGTTAGCGCCATGAATCAGTTTTTTCGGTATAATCTAACGCTATAGTAGCGATTTATTATGAGGAATTCGAATGCGCTTTCTTTCTCGGCGTCTAGTTATGCCAAACGACCTTAATTACGCCAATTCTTTGTTCGGTGGCCGCGCGTTAGAATGGATAGACGAAGAAGCTGCAATTTGGGCTATTTGTCAGCTAGAAACTAATTGCTTGGTAACTAAGCATATTGGTGAAATTAGTTTCGAATCACCGGCTATGCAGGGTGATATCGTAGAGTTTGGTCTAGAAACTAAAGCTGTAGGCCGTACGTCTATTACCGTAAGCTGCTTGGTACGCAACAAAGCAACCAAGAAAACCATCTGTTTTGCAGACGATATCGTTTTCGTAAAGGTTGACCCTGATACGCGTCAACCAACCGCACACGGCAAAACGTTGGAAGGTTTAAAAGCACAAACTGACGATGAAGTACGTCGCCTAAATATGAATATTGACGCTGAATAGCCCTAAGCTTTCAACGCCTTATATCATATATAAAACCTTACGTTAGCTTAACGTCTTATCTGCTTGACGGCGTGTATCGAACTGGTAGACTCCGTTGCAGAAGTTGAGTTTGCTAGTTTTAGCAGCGCAACACTATACCAAGGGGTGTCCGTTTTCGGTCTGAGACCCACATTCGTGGGAACCCTTAAACCTGATCCGGATAATACCGGCGTAGGGATGGTTCACAATATAGCCTTATCACCTGCCGTTAGACCCGGATCTTTTTTCTTAAATAAGAATAAGAGATCCCATGTATAAAACACTTTTCACACTTTCACTGCTTGCTAGTTCCGTTGCGGCCTATGCGCAACAAGCCAATGTAAGTAACACTTCAGATAGTACGCCATCAGATATTGAGCGAGTCGTCGTATCTGGTGATTTTCGTCAAACTACACTCGACCAGTTAAGTGCTAGCGCGACCATTTTAGATCAAGAGCGTCTTCGCAGTAGACAGCCGAGCCATATCGACAGTGTGCTAAACAGTATTCCAAACGTAAACTTTGCAGCTGGTGCGTCTCGCGGCCGCTTCGTGCAAATTCGCGGTATTGGAGAGCGTAGTCAGTTCGCCGAGCCTATCAATCCTTCTGTAAGCTTTATCGTCGATGAATTTGATTTTTCAGGCCTTGCTGCGGCAGGTCTTATTTTTGATACTAAACAACTAGAGGTATATCGCGGACCTCAGGCTACCTTATACGGCACAGGTGCATTGGCCGGAGCGGTTAAACTCTCCAGTAATGACGTGGGTAGCGACGCCCCAGACTACGTTGAAGCCCGCATTGGGAACAAAGAGAGTTACCGTATTGAAGGCGCCACTGGTGATGATATCAACACGGATTGGGGCTATCGTGTTGCGCTGGTTCATAATCGCAGTGATGGCTTTGTAGAAAATACGTTCTTAAATAGAAGCGATACCGCGAATATCGATGAAACCGCACTGCGCTTTGCCGTTGAAGGCAGCGTAGATGAGCGAACCACACTTGCACTTACTTATCGCTGGTACGATATCGATAACGGTTACGATGCATTCTCGCTAGACAATGACAACAAAACGCTGTCTGATGAACCAGGATTTGACGAATACCAAACCCACGCTGTTAGCGCGCGCTCTACAACCAATACAGCAGCGGGCGACTTTATTCTAATTGCCACCCATGCTTCTCACAATATTGCTTATGGCTACGATGAAGACTGGACATTCACAGGGTTTCACCCGTGGGGTTACACGTCTTTTGACGCCTATTATCGCGATGTAGAAACACAGACCGGCGAGATGCGTTTCGTGTCCTCTGACAGTGCCGCACTTTTTGATGGTATGACTGACTGGACAATAGGCGTATTTTATAAAAGCACGGAAGAAAAGCTGCTACGTCAATACACTTATTTGGATAGTGACTTTGCCAGTGAATACACGCCTACGACGACCGCTATCTATGCTCAGACTGAAAGTCGTTTGAACGAAAATTTAGTACTGGTAGCAGGGTTAAGAGTAGAAAACTACGATTTTGATTACGCTGATAACAACCAACTTACTCGCGCGTTCGACACCACCATGGTAGGCGGGAAAGTCGCGCTTCAGTATACGCAGGGCAATCACTTCTATTACGGCAGTATTTCACGCGGATATAAAGGTGCAGGTTTTAACCCCGACAGCCGCGTGAATGACAATCAGCGATTCTTCGACGAAGAATATAACTGGAACTACGAAGTAGGCGTTAAGGGCCCATTATTTACACCTGACCTAATTGCTCGCGCTGCAATTTTCTATATGGATAGAAAAGATACTCAGGTGAGCGATTTTGACGTTATCACTCGTGATGACGGTACGGCAGGGTTCGTAGATATTATTGATAATGCTGATTTAGGAACAAACAAAGGAGCCGAGCTGGAGCTTAGCTGGATTGCTAGTGATGCATGGCAGCTAGATGCAAGTGTTGGATATCTAAGCGCTACCTTTGAAGGGTATACGCTTGCAGACGGTACTGAAGTGTCTGAGCAAAGACAGGCTCAATCACCTAAGTGGACCGCAAACCTGTATAGTGAGTACGCACTTACAGATAACATGCTTTGGCGTGTAGATGTAGATTACAAAAGTGAATACCGTTTTTCTGACGGCCATGATGTAACCTCGCCAAGTACTACGCTGGTTAATTCGGAGATTGTGGTGCTACACGGTGATTGGCAGACATCACTGTGGGTACAAAATGCTTTTGATCGTGAGTACTACACCCGTGGATTCGGTGGTTTCAGCAACGACCCTCGCGATGAGTATGCCTTCGATGAGCCATATTACCAAATAGGTAACGGTCGTCAGTTTGGCGTTACTGTTAAGTACGCGTTTTAAAATAAAAGGAAACAGACATGCAAGTTATGGTTGAACTGTCGTTGTACCCATTGGTTAACGAATACATTCCACCTATTCAAGATTTCATTGATAGGTTAAATAGCTACAGTGATATTACAGTTTCAACAAGCTCAACCAGCACGCAGGTTACAGGTGACTATGGTGTGGTTATGAAAGTACTTGGTGAAGAAATGCAAAGGACCCATGAAGAAGTGGGGCAAGCTATTTTCGTGGCCAAGTTCTTAAACTTCGATGCCATGCAATCTAGAAAATCATCTTAATGGCTAGCTTTTTTTCTGAGTTTACCTCACAAATTGCCGCTACTTCGCTTTTAGAGTGGGTAGCGGTTGTCCTCGCTATTGCCTATGTGCTGTTAGCCGCAAAACAGAACAGCTGGTGTTGGCTGTGCGCTTTTGTGAGTACCGCAATTTACACCTGGCTATTTTGGCAGGTGACTTTGCCATTTCAGTCTGCGCTTAACTTCTTTTATATGATAATGGCGGGATACGGTTATTATCAGTGGTCGAAAGGGGCGGAAGACGGCGATGTTAAGCCAGTGCTTCATTGGCCTCTCTGGGCTCATTTGCTCATTGTGCCGAGTATGTTATTGCTCGCTTGGGTTCTGTCTGAGGTGGCAGGCTCACAGTTCAATAGTGAGTACCTACTATTAGATGCGAGCATTAATTTATTGAGTGTAGTCACAACATTTATGGTGGCGCATAAAATCCTGCAAAACTGGGTTTATTGGTTTTTCATCAATTTAGCGTCCGCCTATTTATACCTGCAAGTGGGTTATGCATTATCTGCTTGCCTGTTCTTAGGCTATGTTGGTTTTGCGGTATTTGGGTATTATCAGTGGCTAGTACAATATAAAAAACAAGGTGAACAGGTTGGATA
This sequence comes from Alteromonas sp. CNT1-28, assembly GCF_022348345.1. Taxonomy (NCBI): domain Bacteria; kingdom Pseudomonadati; phylum Pseudomonadota; class Gammaproteobacteria; order Alteromonadales; family Alteromonadaceae; genus Alteromonas; species Alteromonas sp. CNT1-28. The sequence continues at coordinate 44,576 of NZ_JAKREZ010000009.1, forward strand.
TCATCGCCACGCTGCAAAAGGCGCTTAATCTTAGCGACAGTGCGAAAATTTCGTCACACCCTGCTGGAGCGGTAAATCACGTTTACCGCGTTCAAGAGCTCGCAGATAGTCAGTTACCCTTGATTGCAAATAACCTTCAAAGTAGTGGGCAACCAAAGTCGGATCATAACCCTGTCGACTTAGCGGTGAAATGGATGGGCGATGATGACTTTAGTGGGGTTAATCGTGCGCACCAATTTGCTTTGCAGCAACAGCTTTATAGGTTGGGAGTAGCGCCGCAACCTATATGGTTAAGCGATGATGAAACCATCTGGGTTGAGCAGTGGCTAGAGCACAGTGAAAGTGCGACGCTTTCAATGCTTGAGCTGGCCAACACCCTCGCTCGTATTCATTCTTTGCCCATTACCGCTAGGCCACTAGATTTAGCATCAAGATGGCAGCATTATATTAATGTTGCACAGCTCGACATGAGCAGTGAGCTTTATCTAAAAGCCCAATCATTGCGGAAACAAGTAATAAAAAGTGAACAAGACGATGACGACTATGTGTTATGTCATAATGACTTGCTAACTAATCACTTATTACTGAGCGCAGATAACTCACTCAAAATTATTGATTGGGAATATGCCGCCATGGGAAACCGCTACTTCGATTTAGCAAGTTGCTGCCTTATCAATAAACTTGAAATCAATGAAAGTAGAGAGCTCGTTAAGCATTACGCCAAGCTAATGAATATCGATGAGCACGACGCGATAGCGAAATTTGATCTGCACACCGAGATTGTCGCTATCACTAATGACCTGTGGTTTGCTGCGCTTAACGCCAATAAGGTCTAATTGGCATAAACTGCTCCGCATTTAAAAGTGACGCTGCATAGAAGTCGGTTTAAAAGCGAGCAATAAGACAAAACACAGGTGATGGATAAAGCCTATTTGGTGTTATTCGATTGAAAAAACAGCGCATTGCGTGTTAATTAAGCATGCAGTGCATGGTAGTGATAAAAAGGCTTTACCTTTTTAATGTCATCCGTATAATGCACAGCGCGCTAGGGGTGTAGTTCGAATTGGTAGAACAGCGGTCTCCAAAACCGATGGTTGGGGGTTCGAGTCCCTCCACCCCTGCCACTTTCTCTTCTTATGAACGTTTACGTTCAAATCCTAAATCGTTTCTTTGTTAAATTCTTCTTAAATTCTATTGGTTTCTGTTGCTAGTGTTTAATTTGCTGCAGCTGTTTTATTTCCTCTTATACCAAGGGCCAGGCATTATAAATTCGCGCATAACCCTTATGAACTAACGCTTATGAATTAGCGCTTGAGCATTAAACAGCAGGTGCAATCCGAGCAAAAGAACGCGATAGTTATTCAACCAAGCCTGCAACTTTAGTAAACTAAACAAACATAATGAACTATCCACGTTAGGTGTTTTTACGCAATGTCTCTTACTTCATATCAGCAGGCGGTTTTACAGGAAATGGGGATCCCTGTTTGGATCACCAAAGACGCCTACACTGAGCTAAAGCAGGAAGACCAAGCGAAACAAAACAACGCCAATGCAGCACAACGCAACGTCGGCACTCCTAGTAGTTCATCGGCCCAAATTCCCTACAGTCAAAATGCTCAAGCCAATAAGCCGCCTTCAACGCCAATATCTCAAGAAGAAAAGCAATCACGGCTTGCTCAGTTGAGAGCAAATGTTGGCAGTAGCGCGAAAGACAAGGCTAAGCCTAAAGACGGCGGGGCAGCAAAACTCTCCACGCTTGGCGCATCGCACAATGAAGGGAAAGTAGGGCAAACCGAAACAGGTGCTTCACAGTCACACAACACTTCGCCGTCTTACGACAATGCGGTTGCTTCGCAAGAGTCTTTAACAAAGTCTATTGGCGCAAAAGGGCCGGTATCGCCTGAAGGTATCCCGTTAAGTGCCGAACAGAAAGCAAAATCACAGCAATGGCTGAAGGACTTACAGCTAGCCTGTGTTCAGTTGGGTATACCGTCACAGTGGGCTAGCACCATAATGATTGGCCGTACGCTATCGGTAACCGAAACGGCCATTATATTGCCAGCCACACCGCTTAAACTCACAGCTGTGCAAAAACGGGAGCTGTGGGCGCAGCTTATCAGCGCAGCACGCGAATTAAACCATTCAGCTAACGGCCAGTAGTCGCGTCGATGAAGTTAACAATCGTACCGCCACAAGGCTTTAACGAGCACATTGAACTTGCGCATGCTATCCATCAAGAGGCACAAGTGTCGCCTTGGAAACTAAGTACTTTCGCGGATTGTTTCACCAAACCCTATTACGGGGTGTTTGCCTTTGAAAATGACAAGATTGTTGGCTATGCCATCATGCTTGAAGTCGTTGATGAAGCTACGCTGATGGATATTGCGGTAGACAGTGGCGCAAGAGGCAAGGGGGTAGGTCGCGCTTTAGTTGATTTTGTCATTGAGACATCGGTAAAAAATGCAATGCGTGAAATGTGGCTAGAAGTGCGTGAAAGTAACCATACTGCTATTGCGCTTTATGAGAGCTCGGGGTTTCAGCATATAGAAACCCGCAAAAATTATTACACCGTAAAAAATAATGATGACGGGCATGACAAGAGTAATGGAAACAGCGCACAAAAAGAAAACGCTAAAATCATGAAGTGGACAAATCCCACCTTAGCCTAGTGTTTGTAATCCTAGGCATATACGTTTCGCGTATATCAAAGCATTATCTGAACTCAGCATACGCTTCCAGACCATAGCCGTGCGTGTTTAAATTAGAACACGTCCCCATCAATCAAGGTAGAAATAGCATGGCTAAAGTGCTCAACAAGGCTTTAATCTCATCAAAACGATTTGCTATAAATGTGGTTACCTACAAAGAGGGTCATAGCGTGTTAGAACATAATGACCCTATGGGCAGCGGGCGTTACTTTAAATTTAATGTAGTACTAAAAAAGCCGAAGCGCGGCGGTCAATTTTGGGCAGAGAAAGTCATCTTTAATCTCTTTAACCGCATTTACTTTTTTCGGCCAGATAAGTACATGCACAGCGTAAGCAAAATAGAAAGAGGTGAGCGGAAGCTGCTGTCTGTTGCATTGTACCTGTAAGTCATAGTGTTTATCAGTGATTAACCACCCGTATAGCAAAGTTTCCACAAGGTTTTAAAAAGTTGACCATTTGGTCGATAAATTGGCGTGTTTACACGGTCAGGAAGGTTTTAATCCCTTGCTAATTCACTTATATTTGCGCCCTCAAAATTCTCCGCCTACATTCAGCTTACCAGGCGGTAGAAACTTCTCTTAACGCAGTTCGTGTAATTGGATTTTTTAAAACGCATGTCTTCATCATCGGTGGCGGAAAAAGAGCAATCAAAAGGCATTAAAATGCTTTTGGTTGCGGTGTTGTGTTTAGGACTTAACTGGCCAGGCATGAAATTAGGGCTTGAGATTGTAGGGCCTGTATGGATGGTGTGCTTGCGCTTCTTGTTAAGCCTTCCGGTACTCGCGCTGTTTGTACTTATCACCAAAAAACGTTTACCGGTGCTCAATCGTAAAGATCGCTCGGTGGTGTTTGTCGTTGCCTTTTTCCAGTTTATCCTATCAATGGGGCTTATTACTGTCTCACTGCAGTTTATTCCTGCCGGCACGGCCAGTATTCTTATTTACACTACACCGCTTTGGATGCTGCTTATCGACACCCTATGGTATCGGCAACGTCCGCCTTCTAAGCGATTAATTCTAACCGGTATATCTACCATTGGCTGTGCAATGATTTTATTTGCTTCGGGACAACCGGGCGCATGGCTACCGCTCTTTGGTATGTTGCTGGCATCTGCATTGTGGGCGGTCGCTATTCGAAGAGTGTCTTTTCATAAGTGGAAGGGAAGCGTCATTGAAGCTGTCTTCTGGCAGTTTACCATCGCAGGTTTCGCCATGCTTGCTATTGCACTGATAGTTGAACCAACACCTAATTTTGGGGCTTACGATATAAGCGATTGGTTACTATTGGCGTACATTGGGCCAGTGGCAACGGGTCTCGGTTTTGGCCTCATGGTAGCGGCGGGGCCTAAATTACCCCCAGATAAAATTGTTCTTATTAGTACACTCACGCCGATAGTGGGTTATGTAAGCTCTGTGATATTGCTTAAAGAAACGCTGCTGCCTATGGTTATGGCCGGTGCAATATTGATGATAGCCGCGCTAATAGTAAATGGCCTTCCTCAAAGCACACTTAAAAAGATATTAGGTAAAGGCCACGCGAAATAAAGGTAAGTTAAAGAGTTAGTCGAGGCTGTATAAAATCTAAAAACGCAGAGATACGAGACGATACTGCACTATTTTTATAGTATACCGCTTGTACCGACTCTCTGCGGTTTGGACTGACGATATCGTCGCGAAATAGCGCTACCAGCGAGCCTGCACTGATATCTTTGTGTACCATAAAGTGAGAAAGTAACGCGATACCTTGACCCGCCAAGCACAGCTGGCGAATAGTTTCGCCGCTTGACGCACGAAGACTGTACTGCAAGTTAATATCTTGCTTGAGCGGCCATTTATTTAGACTTGGTGAGTCGCTAAAGCCAATCAGTTTGTGTTTGTTTAGCGTGCTAATTCCATCCTCACCTTCAGATATGGGATATTTTTCAAGATACTGTGGGCTTGCCACAATATGCAGCTTACTTTTTCCTAAACGTCTAGCGTGCAAGTTAGAGTCGCTTAAATCACCAATACGTATTGCGATATCGGTTTTATGTTCCAACAGGTCGATAATGCTGTCGTGACTGGTGATATCGAGTGTTATGTCAGGAAATGCTTCTCGAAATTCACCCACTAACGGCGCTAGCTGGTGGAACACAAACGGGCTCGCAGCATCAACCCGAAGTTTTCCAGAAGGAGCCCGCTTTAATAGCCGTAATGCTTCTTCACCTTTTTCTAATATATTTAGCCCGTCTCTGGCATATTGCAGGAAAAGCTCACCTTCTTCTGTTAATTCCAGCCGTCTGGTAGTGCGATTCAATAGAGTTACATCTAAGCCATCTTCAAGACGAGTAACTGCTCTACTAACTTTTGCAACCTGCTGATTGAGTAGATTGGCAGCACTGGAAAAACTACCTGTATCCACAACGGTTAGGAACGCTTCTAAATCTTCAGTTTTTGATGAGACTGGCATCGCACACCTTATATTTTCAAATATCGCAAAAGTATTTTGTCATTAGTGCTGTTTTTTGCAAATAAATTTATCGTCAAACTGTACGCACTTTATTAATGGCTTTCAAAAAACGGTGTAGTTGTTCGTTCTAGAAGCCAATGGTGGCGTTGTTAATCAAGCCATCTCGTTAATTACTTTTTGAGGATAATTGAAATGCCTATTGCATTATTTGCGTTAACGTTAAGTGCGTTTGCTATTGGCACAACAGAGTTCGTGATAGTGGGGCTTGTCCCCACCATTGCTACTGATCTTGGCGTTACGTTACCGAGCGCAAGCTTACTGGTAAGCTTGTACGCCGTTGGTGTTGCCGTTGGCGCACCGGTTCTTACCGCCCTTACGGGTAAGTGGAATAGAAAGCATGTTCTGCTTAGCTTAATGGCGCTATTTGTGGCTGGTAATATTCTTGCTTGGCAAGCGCCTAGCTACGAGAGCTTAATTTTAGCTCGCATTTTGACAGGCTTAGCGCACGGTGTGTTCTTTTCCATAGGGTCAACTATTGCTACAGGGCTAGTGGCGAAAGAAAAAGAAGCCAGTGCTATTGCCATTATGTTTACGGGCTTAACCGTAGCCTTGGTTACTGGCGTACCTTTGGGTACCTGGATTGGTCAAAACTTCGGTTGGAGAGCAACCTTCCTTGTGGTTTCCGCGCTTGGCACACTTGCGCTAATAGGCAGTGCGTTGCTGGTACCGAACAATCTTAAGCAAAGTAAACCGGCCACCTTGAGTGAACAAATGAAAGTGTTGGTCCAGCCTCGTCTGGTACTAGTGTATCTAATGACGATATTGGGCTATGGCGGCACATTTACGGCATTCACCTATCTCGCTCCTATATTGCAGGAAGAGGCTGGGTTTGCGCCCTCAGCCATCAGCTTAATTATGCTGGTTTACGGTGTGTCTGTCGCGGTGGGCAATATCTATGGCGGCAAGCTTGCTGACAAAAAAGGCCCAATCCGCGCGTTAACTATCATCTTTTCAGCCCTTGCGGTCATCTTGTTTGCCCTGACTTTTACCATGGGCAGTAAAGTTGCCGCAGTGATCACCGTTTTAGTGTGGGGCGCCTTTGCCTTTGGCAATGTTCCAGGACTTCAGGTGTACGTTGTTCAATTAGCAGAGAAGTTTACCCCTAATGCTGTTGATGTCGCTTCAGGTTTAAATATCGCGGCATTTAACATTGGCATAGCAGTGGGTTCAATTCTGGGCGGTGCAATTGTAGACGGCATGCAGTTATCTGATACCGCATGGATTGGCGCAATTATTTCTGTTGCAGCGTTACTTGTTACACGTTACAGCGGCTACTTAGACAAGCGCGCACTCAGTACTGCGAATACGGCGAATAATACAACGAGCGCGTAGGGAGGTCATAATGACGACAAATACCTTTGATAAGCTAGCACAACACACGTTCTCAGTAGGTGTAGAGCTTCCGCTAGATAACGACTGGGCGCATTTCGACGCCACAAAAGGTACGCCATTCGGCGTACCTGATATGACCGAGCATCACAGCCGTATTCAACTAGCCGACAAACTAGGGTTTAAAGCAGCGTGGGTACGAGATGTACCGGTTTACGACCCTAGCTTTGGTGATGCAGCTCAGGTTTTCGAAACCTTCACTTACCTGGGCTATTTAGCAGGTATCACAGACAATATTCTATTAGGCACAGCCGCCGTTGTTTTACCTCTTAGGCAGCCATGGCTTGTTAAAAAGGCGGCAGCAACGGTACAGCAGCTAAGTAACGACCGCCTAATACTCGGTGTCGCCAGTGGAGATAGACCGGTTGAATATCCGTTGTTCGATGTTGATTTTGACAGTCGCGGCGAGCACTTCAGGCAGTCACTGGAAATTGTAAAGCACGGTGAGAATTCCCTTAAGCCTGGCATGTCGCTGTTACCGCGCTCAACCACGCCGCCATTGTACGTTGCAGGGCTCGCTCAGCAAAGCCCTCAGTGGGTTGGAGAAAATATGGACGGTTGGCTGGCGTATCCAGGTACACCGAACGAGCATGTAAAGCGCGTAGAACTATGGCGAAGTGTCGCGGGCAACAAGCCGTACGTTAGCTTTATTCATCTTAATTTGGTTGAAGACGATGAAGCGCCCATAAAACGCCACCGATTCGGGGTTGAAACTGGTGTAAATGGGCTTATCAAAGAACTCAATGCAATGAAAGACGCGGGGGTTGATCATATTGGCCTGCACTTCAGACGTAATACGCAACCAGTAGAAGGCGCGATGCAGCGCATTGCTGACAACGTATTACCTCACTTTCATAAATAACGGAACCAACAAGGAGGCATCATGCCGAATGTAAATCAGTCACAATCTAAAATTCCTTCGCTAGGTGTAGGCACGTTTCGCTTAAAAGACGATGAAGCCTATAACAGCGTGACAATGGCACTTGAAGTGGGCTTCCGTCACATTGATACGGCGCAAATTTACGGCAATGAAGAAGCGGTAGGTCGCGCTATTAAAGACGCTATTGCAAACAATCTTGTTGCACGTGAAGACCTTTATGTCACCACCAAGGTGTGGAATGACAAGCTGAATAAAGCAAGCTTTGTGGATAGCGTAAAAGAGAGTTTGGAAAAGCTTCAACTGTCGTACGTTGACCTGCTACTTATTCATTGGCCGTCACCGGAAAACGGCGAAAGCATGGAAGAGTACCTAGGTGAATTGCTGCGCGTTAAGGAACTGGGACTCACAAAAGAAGTTGGTATTTCTAACTTTACCGTGGCACAAATTGAAGAAGCGGTGAGTATCTTGGGCGAGGGCGTTATTTCCACGAATCAGGTAGAGGTACACCCTTATCTTACTAATGAAAAAGTGCGTGCAGCGTGTGAGAAACACGGTATCACAGTAACAGGATATATGCCGTTTGCTGTTGGCAAAGTGTTAAAAGACGAGACCATCATCGCAATTGCAGATAAGCATGGTGTGAGCACTGCTGAGGTAGTGGTAGCCTGGGAGCTGGCCCATGGTTTAGTCACTATTCCATCGTCGACTAAGCGCAAGAACCTGGAAACCAATTTCAAAGCGCTTGAACTTACATTAGGCGCTGACGATATCGCAAAGATTGACGCGCTAGATTGTGGCGACCGTCAAGCTAACCCAGATTTTTCACCTGCGTGGGACTAATTTAATGTTGCCAAGCGCCAACTGGCGCTGGCTTCATTTTTACCCACAATCAAGTAAACGTGTGGTGTCGTGTAGCCTGGAATTTGTTAAGTAGACTGTGTACGACATAAATAACGCACAGGCTAAGTGCAATAGCTACGACTACCGATGAAAAGCGATACAGCGCACTATAAATAATATCCTGTTGTGGAGAGAGTGACTGGCCGTACAAAATGCCAAATGTGGTAAGTACGCCAAAGCCAGTGCCAGCACCACCACCGCTAAGCACATGCTGGCGGCTGATAAAAAATACCAATATCCATAAGCTGAAACTTGCGAAAAACAACGTGTCACTGTAATTGAGCAAAATAAGCTGGGCGAGCAGGGCAAGATTACACCCAATTAGCGTGCCCAGCGCTCGCTGCCAGCCACTCAATGTGGCTCCTTTCCAACACAGTGGAAAAAGAATCAATACACTTGCTGCTTGTGCTGATATCGAATCTACTAAGTCGAAGGTTTGAAATACAGCAAACGATAGCGTGGCGACAGTGGTGCATAATATGACTTCGTGGCGAATACTTGCTTTATCTTTTGCCGCTTTGGGCAAAGGCGTGCGTGGCTCTTCATCGGGAAAAACAATATGCAAAGCGAATGCAATTATCAATGCCAACAGAATTGCACCGATGTTTGATATCACTAATGCGTAGATATCTATTCCATCGCTGCTGTAGCTGGCAAAGTGAAGCTGCAGCGAAAGTCCTACAAGGGAAAACGCACCGAATAAATACAGCGTACCTTTACTCATTTGCCAAAACAGAAAAGCGAAAGTGATGGCGATTAGCGGCGTGATCAGCAATGGGTGGCTTCCGAACAAGCCGTATACCACTAAAACAGCTGCCGCCGGAAAGATAGTTGCGGCAAGAAATTGTCGAATAATGTGACCATTTAAAACGGCTACCAGTCCAAGCAACAAAATAGGGTACAAGGTAAAAAATATCGGATTAGGCCAATCCAGCGCTTTCGATATAGCAAAGCCCAACGTGGCGCCGGAGGCGATCCTAAGCATCTGCTGGACATCATTTTTACTTAGCTGTGAATCCATAATTTAAGTCTAATAAATGAAGTGCAGCAGGCTTATAAAGTGAATTTGAATGTTCGCTGCCACACTTTCAATAGGGTTGTCTGGAACTATCTGCACGGTAGCGCGAGCGCCACTGGTGAGGTGGCTTAACGATATTTCTTGTTCTTCAAGCTTAATGTGGACACGTTGGCGCTGTGCATCTCGTACCCATCGATTCGACTTTTCAACGCTTGCAAGGGTGCCGTTGGCGGCAAGTTGGCCGTCGCTTACGCCAGCTTCAAATTCTTCCACTTTAGCTTCAAATACTTTACCCGGTAGTGCATCAAAAACGACGTTAGCGCGAATGCCTTCTTTTACATTGGCGAGTGATTTCTCTCGAAAATCTGCAACCACATCTAGCGTGTTATCGACAACTGAGGCAAGGGGCGTACTTTGTTTAGCATAAGTGCCTTGAGTTACCTGCATGTTTGCCATTATGCCGTCATGCGGTGCTTTAATTTTGGTATAGGCTAAGTTCAACTCTGCCCGTTTAACCGCATTTACCGCTTCTAGATATTTTAGGTTTTTGTCACCTTGCTTACCTCTTGCAACAACTTGCTGGTTTAGATCGGCTTCAAGCGCACTAATTTCAGCTTCAGCGCTTTTAAGTTGCGCGTACGCTTTGTCCACGTTTTGTTGAGATACCGCTTTAGTTTGAACTAAGGAATTAAGTCGTTGAAATTCATTGTTGCGTTCGTCGTAAACCGCCGATGCAGCCTCTATTTTGGCTCTAATCGCTTCCGCTTTTGCATCTATCTGAGCATTCTCTAACTCTACATTCGCCAAATCAATTTGCGCCTTTTCAAGGGCAATTAGGTAAGGTGTCTCATCAATGATAAATAAAACCTGCCCTTCCTTTACGGTTTGGTTATTTTTGACAAGCACCTCATTTATCGGCCCATTTATCTGAGGAGAGATTTGCGTGACCTGATGATAGACTCTCGCCTGTGGTGTCATTGGCATGCGTATATCTGCAATAATAAAGTAGATAAAGCAGATGGCAAAAGCGACCAAAGCCAGCTTTATGTACCTAGCAAATTCCTGATCTGGGGTTCGTTGACTCACTTAAGTGACTCCAATAATTTTGCGGCATTAACTTCAATTTTTTGAACACATTTAGCCATAATGCGTAACTCTTCTTCAGATACTCCTGCGTACACTTCATCTCGCAGCGCCATCAATGTACTTTCGATATCATTCATTCGACCTTTGCCCATATCTGTGAAGTAAAGTAAGCGACTTCGTTTGTCGTTAGTATCTGTAACGCGTTTGATTAATCCGGTAGTTTCGAGCTGTTTAATTGTGCGAGTTAAGCTAGGCATTTCTATTTCCAAGCTTTCAGCCACCATCTGTTGCGTACAGCCCTCACCAAGTAATGACATATGAATCATTACGCGCCATCTAGACTCTGTAAGGTCGAGATGAGCGACCGATTCAGTGACAGTTCTTCTGCACTTTTGCGCAGTGCGGGCAAAAAGCGCAATAAGTTGAAGTGGCATAGGTTCTGAAAATGACATGTAAAAACCGTTGATTTACTTAGCATGCTAACTATTTTATTTGTTTAGCATGCTAAGTAAATGGCATTGAGATGAGAAAGAGATTTTGCAAGTTGAGCGTGAATTGAACGGGTGAAGGCTCTCCAGTGAGCAGGAAAATGGGGCTATTTGTCTTACGGTGCCCGAAAATCAGGCATACTCTCTCAGTCCTTTTTAAGTTAATGCAGCCTTTGTGGTGTGATTAAAGCGTTAATAACGACTTTAACTTTTTGAGATATCGACGGCTCACGGGAACTGAATCTCCCGTCTTCATTAGAAGCGTAGCAAGGCCATTATCCAAGAGTTTAATTTCCGCAACGCATGATAACCTCACCAAGTATTGCCGGTGACACCGAACAAGCGCGGTTCTCTCTTCTAAGGTTTTCAATGTGAGCTGCGTGTCTGCTTGTTGTTCTAGCGATCTAACATGTACGCCCGCCACATCGCTGTAAGCAAACTGAATATCAGATTCGGGTAGAAGTAATATGCGCTGATGACCTACGCAAGGAATATGTACTAACGTGGGGGAGGCAATAGCGTCAATGTCAGTTTGGGGCTGAGTTCTCTTTTTAAGCCTGGCAAGTGTTTTATCAAGCCGCTCTGGTTCCACAGGTTTGAGCAAGTAATCAAACGCGTTATCTTCAAATGCCTGAAGGGCATACTGTTCAAATGCGGTGACCAGCACAACATAAGGCATGGTGTCTAAATCAAGCATAGCCAGCATATCGAGTCCAGAGAGCTGAGGCATTTCTATATCAAGAAATATAACATCCGGGCGGTGTTGTTTAATTAATGCCAACCCCTCTATGGCATTTGCGGCCTCGGCTAAGACTTGTACTTCATTGGTTTCGTTGAGTAACTGGCAAAGCTCTTCTCTGGCGAGCGGTTCATCGTCAATAACAAGCGCGCGAAATGCTGAGTTCTTAGTCATTGTTAGCCCTGATGAGAATTAAGGTGAGTATGTGGAATGGAAAAGGACATCCGAGTGAACTGGTTAGTTCGACACTCGATCACCAAGCCTGCTTGTTGACCAAACTGATGAATAAGTCGTTTATCTACAATATCCATCCCTAAACCTGCGTGTTGTTCTTTTTTGGGTTTGTACGAGCCAGCATTATCTTCAACGAGAATGTGAATGTGGTTATCTGTTGTGCATCGTACATTCAAAGTTAGATGCCCACCTTCTATTCGTTGGGCGATACCGTGTTTAACCGCGTTCTCAACCAGTGGCTGTAACGTAAAACTTGGTAGAAGCGCTGACATGGCAGCATCGTCACACTTGATGGTAACCTGTAGGCGTTCGGCAAAACGCGCCTTTTCGATTGCCAGATAAGCATTAACGTGGTCAATTTCTTCTTTTAGTGTCACCACCGCGGTGTTTTGCTTTAAGTTTATTCTAAAAAAGCGTGACAAGCTTAGCACGAGTTCTCTGGCCCTTTTGGGATCGCGACGAATAATAGCGCTAATCGTATTGAGTGCGTTAAATAGGAAATGAGGGTTGACCTGTGCATGCAGCAGTTTGATTTCAGACTGTGAGAGCAGATCCTTTTGCTGCTGATATGCGCCGTAAACAATTTGACTAGACAGCAATTGAGCGATGCCTTCTGCCATTGACAGTGTAACCGTCGACATAAACTTCCGTTTGGGTTCGTAAAGCTTAATAGTACCTACCACCTCAGAGCCAGAGTGAAGTGGAATAATCAACACTGAACCCAGCGGACAATTTTTGTTTAATGTGCACTGATATGGGCGCTCAGCGCCATCTAAATGGACTATTTTGTTATTGTTCAGTGACTCCATCGTACTTGATGACGATATGGGGGTGTTTGGCAGGTGATGATCGGCACCCGTTCCGATAAACGCCAGAATCTTTTCCTTATCAGTAATCGCTACCGCACCCACATTCGTTTCTTCATAGATAATACGTGCTACTTTTTCTGCATTAACTGGGGTGAATCCAGATGTGAGCACGCCCACTGAGCGATCTGCTATGGATAGTGCACGTCGTGAAAAAGTGGCAGAGTACTTTTCAAAAATCGTTTTTTTGTCAGATAAGATACTGATAAAAAGTGCAGCTCCCACAGAATTTGCAATAACCATAGGTGCGGCTATAGCGCTGACCAGTGCGTAAGACTTTTCAAAAGGCTCAGCAACGGTAAGCAGGATAGCCATCTGAAACAACTCTGCTACAAAGGTAATGACACCAACTTTCCATGGGTTAAAAAGATCTAGACTTTTGTTCTGGCGAACATAGTAAACGTGCATGAGGCCGCCGATAAGACCTTCCAGCGTGGTGGAAATAGCGCAGGCAACATCAGTAAAACCACCCAATGAATAACGATGGAGGCCGCCGGTCAATCCTACGGCAAACCCAACTACTGGACCGCCTAGTAATCCTCCTATAACTGCCCCAATGGCTCTGGTATTGGCAATGGCGTCGTCTATTTGCAGACCAAAATACGTGCCCAGAATACAAAAGGAAGAAAAAACTACATACACCAAGTACCGGTGTTTGCGATGAGAAGAAATGCTGAGAATAGGAAGAAAAAGCGGTGTTTTACTCAGCATATATGCGAGCACAAGATACACACACATTTGTTGAAGTAGCGAAAGTATGAGTTCCATGCTTGCCAATATTACCGCCGGTTAAAAATGAGCCTCATTATAACCCATGTCAAAAGTACAAAATAAATAGCCGCCCTATATAAAGGGCGGCTCATCATATTACACGTGTTTACTGTAGGTAGTTACGCGTCTAATGGTTGGGAGGGCTTTTCAACATTCACAGATGATGGCTCAAGCGGCGCTTCACCTTTCCCCTTGGAAATTCGAATGACGTAAACCGTGGTGATTAGCGATGCGATAAGCCCGATGGTTGTCGATACATTCATCGCCATACCGAAACCCAAGGTGTCGTTGTTTAGAATAAAGGTAACGCAAACGGCCGTCATAAATATTGCTGGTACCGTAGTTATCCAGTGCAGTTTGTTATGTCTTAGTAAGTATGCAGACGCGGTCCACAGCATCATGACGGCTGTTGCTTGGTTGGCAAATCCGAAGTAGCGCCAAATAACGCCGAAATCGACTTGGGTAAGAATACCGCCAAGCACAAACAAAGGGGCGGCCATGAACAAGCGGTTACGTATACCTTTTTGTTCAACGTTAAAGTACTCGGCCATGATAAGACGACTTGAGCGAAATGCGGTGTCGCCAGACGTAATAGGAAGAATGACCACGCCAAGAAAAGCCAGTACGCCACCAACAACACCTAAAAGACCGAATGATGAGGCATAGACAACGTTTCCAGGGCCACCATTGGTAATAGCTGCCGATAGTCCTTCTAAATTGTCGAAGTAAGAAAGGGCAATGGCGCACCAGATAAGGGCAATCACACCTTCACCTATCATCGCACCAAAAAACACAAAACGTCCGTTCTTCTCGTTCTCCATACAGCGAGCCATAAGCGGGGACTGGGTGGCATGAAATCCAGAGATAGCGCCACAAGCGATAGTGATAAAGAGCGCTGGCCAAAGAGGCATATTGTTAGGATTTAAATTCGTCAGCATATCACTTGCCGTGAATTGGCTAAGTATCGAGTGCTGGTCAGAATAGCTGGCCGCGGCTAATAATCCCACCGACATGAAAATAAGAAGGGCTCCGAAAAACGGATAAAAACGACCAATAATTTTATCTACGGGAACAATGGTAGCCAAAATATAGTAGGCAAAAATAATGGCGACCATAGTGCCAACTTCAACATGCCATGATGTCTGATCATTAACGAGATTTGTGATCATGCCTGCGGGCGCTGAGACAAAAACTACACCTACCAGTAGAAGCAGCACAATAGCGAACAAGTTCATAAAGTGCTTAGCGCCTCGGCCCAAATAACGGCCAGATAAGCTAGGCACAGATTCGCCATTGTTGCGAACTGACAGCATGCCTGAGAAATAGTCGTGAACAGCGCCGGCAAAAATGCACCCTAATACAATCCAAAGCATGGCAGCTGGGCCATATAGTGCACCCATAATAGGACCAAATATAGGGCCTACGCCAGCAATGTTCAGAAGCTGAACGAGATACACCTTCGGTGTAGACATGGGAACAAAGTCTACGCCGTCTTTTTGGCTATGTGCAGGAGTGGGGCGTGCTGGTGTGACGCCAAATACCTTCTCAACAAAGGCGCCATATATAAAGTAGCCAGCAATAAGCGCGGCTACGCAAATTAGAAACAATATCACAGGGCGTTGTCCTTATTTTTATAAATAGGGTTTATAAAAAGGGTCTGTCACTTGTGTTGTAAACGGTGTGTACAACAATGTTTGAAATAGGTTAACAATGTGAAAGTGTGTATGCATGAAAAAAAGCAGTGAGTGGTCGCATAGCAAATTAAGCGGTAGGGAGTATGTAATTTCGCTCTACTGTTACGTGCAGTAAAATGCTAAAATCCGCGCAATTAATTACCAAGCCGTATCAAGCGTTTTACCGCAATACTGAATTTGCGCGGAAAAGCATTGCTTATCCGTTATGAAACGCGCCTGTAAGTAATTGATTTACAGGGATAATAGATAACGAAGATAAGTATTGATGTCAGATAAGAAGCTTCTAGAAGAGATTAAAAAGCGACGTACGTTCGCAATCATATCGCACCCGGATGCGGGTAAAACCACGATTACCGAAAAAGTATTGTTATTCGGACGCGCCCTGCAAACTGCCGGTACCGTTAAAGGTAAAAAGTCAGGTCAGCATGCTAAATCTGACTGGATGGAAATGGAAAAAGAGCGTGGTATCTCGGTAACCACCTCGGTCATGCAGTTTCCATATAGCGATCACTTAGTAAACCTGCTGGATACTCCGGGGCACGAAGACTTTTCTGAAGATACCTATCGAACACTGACGGCGGTTGACTCATGCCTTATGGTTATCGACGCAGCGAAAGGTGTAGAAGACCGAACCCGTAAACTTATGGAAGTCACCCGTTTGCGCGATACGCCGATTGTGACTTTCATGAACAAGCTTGACCGTGATATTCGCGATCCTATGGAACTGCTCGATGAAGTAGAAACCGAGCTTGATATCCTGTGTGCACCAATTACTTGGCCAATTGGCTGCGGTAAGAGCTTTAAAGGTGTATATCACCTTCACCGCGACGAAACTATTTTGTATCAAAGTGGCCAGGGTCACACTATCCAAGACGTGCGCATCATCAAAGGGTTAGATAACCCTGAGTTAGATACTGCAGTAGGAAGTGACCTCGCTGAAACCTTGCGTGACGAGCTTGAGCTTGTACGCGGTGCATCTAACGAATTTGAACAAGAGCTTTTCTTGGAAGGCCAGTTAACGCCAGTATTTTTCGGTACAGCATTAGGTAACTTCGGTGTTGATCATATGCTTGACGGTTTGGTTGAGTGGGCACCTGCGCCACTTGGTCGCGAAACCGAAGAAGGGACTATCGAAAGTACCGACGGTAAGTTCAGTGGCTTCGTATTTAAAATTCAGGCCAACATGGACCCGAAACACCGTGACCGCATAGCATTCTGTCGTATTGTGTCGGGCAAGTACGAAAAAGGCATGAAAATGCGCAACAGCCGTTTAGGTAAAGATGTGCGTATTTCTGATGCATTAACCTTCTTGGCTGGTGACCGTTCATTGCTAGAAGAAGCCTATGCCGGCGATATCATCGGCTTGCACAACCACGGTACCATTCGCATAGGGGACACCTTCACGTCAGGCGATAACTACCGCTTTACGGGTATTCCAAACTTTGCGCCTGAGCTATTTAAACGCATCCGCTTGAAAGATCCGCTTAAGCAAAAGCAACTGCTGAAAGGGCTGATCCAGCTTTCTGAGGAAGGGGCGGTACAGGTGTTTAGACCGCTTGCCAACAACGATTTGATTGTGGGCGCAGTAGGTGTGCTTCAGTTTGACGTAGTTGTCGCTCGCTTGAAAGCCGAATACAACGTAGACGCGCTTTATGAGCATATTAACGTGAGCACTGCCCGCTGGGTTTACTCTGACAATGAGAAGAAGCTTGATGAATTCCGCCGTAAAGGTGAGCAAAACCTTGCACTAGATGGCGGCGATAACTTGACGTACATCGCACCTACTATGGTGAATTTACAGCTAGCGCAAGAGCGCTACCCTGATATTCAGTTCAAGAACACGCGCGAAAATTAAGCTAATAAAGATTAAACAAAGACACAATATATTATGAATATACATGCACTATTAGTTAACCGTTTCACTGAAGCTCTACAAGAAATGGGCGTAGAAAATGCGCCAGTGCCAGTTTCGCGCAGCGCTCGACCTGAATTTGGTGAGTATCAGTTTAACGGCGCGATGGCGCTAGCCAAGCAGCTTAAGCAAAAGCCGCGCGATATTGCAGAGAAAATTGTTGAGACTGTAAAGCTCGACGATATTGCCAGCAAGCTAGAAGTGGCGGGCCCTGGTTTTATCAACGTTCATTTAAATGACGAATGGCTGTCTAATCAGTGTGAGTTGTCACTAACCGACCCACGTTTAGGTATTGCTAAGTCAAAAGAACAAAACATTGTTGTTGATTACTCATCGCCTAACCTGGCCAAAGAAATGCACGTGGGCCATCTGCGTACTACTATCATCGGCGATGCTGTGGTTAAAGTACTTGAGTTCTTGGGCCACAACGTTATTCGTCAAAATCACATGGGCGACTGGGGCACACAGTTCGGCATGTTGCTTGCGCACCTTTCAGACAAGCTACAAGATGAAGTGGCTGAAACTGCACTCTCTGATCTTGAAGACTTTTACCGCGAAGCCAAAGTACGCTTTGACGAAGAAGAAGGTTTTGCCGACCGCGCCCGTGAATACGTAGTTAAGCTGCAGGGCGGTGACGCTCAGTGTCTGGCGCTATGGGAAAAGTTCATTGACGTGTCAATTGCTCACTCAGAAGAAGTGTACGATAAGCTAAACGTAAGCCTGACCCGTAAAGATATTATGGGTGAGTCGGCTTACAACGACGATTTAGCCAACGTAATCAGTGACCTTAAAGCGAAAGGCCTTGCAGTAGAAGACCAAGGTGCGCAGGTGGTGTTTATACCTGAGCTTGCTGATAAAGAAGGTAACCCTGCGGTTTACATCGTTCAAAAGTCGGGTGGCGGCTATTTATACGCAACGACAGACCTTGCGGCAATGCGCTATCGCAGCGGCAAGTTAAACGCTGACCGTACGCTGATTCTTACCGATGCTCGTCAAGCACTGCACTTTAAGCAAACTGAAATTGTGGGCCGTAAAGCGGGCTTTATGAAAGAAGAGCAAACTTACGAGCATTGCCCATTTGGAATGATGCTAGGCAGTGACGGTAAGCCATTTAAAACCCGTACTGGTGGTACGGTTAAACTGGTCGAATTGCTTGATGAAGCCGTTGAGCGTGCGGGCAAACTTATCGCCGAGCGCGACAACGATTTAAGCGAAGACGAGCTTAAAGAAGTCGCTCACAAGGTGGGTATTGGCGCTGTGAAATACGCTGACCTATCTAAAAACCGCACAACTGATTACATGTTTAACTGGGACTCCATGCTAAGCTTTGAAGGTAACACGGCGCCTTACCTTCAGTATGCTTATACCCGTGTGAAAAGCTTGTTCAGAAAAGCGGGTGTGGATATGGCCACCATGCCAGTAGATATCAATATTGCTGAGAAACAAGAGCACGCGCTAGCTGTATTACTTATGCAGTTTGAAGAGGTGATTGGTACAGTATCTCGTGAAGCCACGCCTCATATACTGTGTACTTACCTCTATGATGTGGCTTCAGCGTTTATGTCATTCTACGAAGCATGCCCGATGTTAAAAGACGGTATTGAGCCAGCTGTACGCGATAGCCGTCTAGCGTTGTCAGCTCTGGTTGCCAAGACGCTAGAGCAAGGATTAACTCTACTTGGCATCGAAACACTAGAAAAAATGTAGTGTTCGCGGTACAACATACATATTGATAACAAAGAGGCTGACATTGATTGTCAGCCTTTTTTTATACGAAACATAAGCGTCAACCCTACAACGCTCGTTTGCGCTAATCGTGATCGTTATACCAGTGGGCATAGATTATTGCGTACTCAGCGAGACTTAAAATGTTCGTAATCGCGGCGTGTAACCGCAGGTACAGTGGTATAACATTTCGATTAGAACCGATAGGGCGATAGCTTCCTATAAATCAGACAACTAGAACACTACTTAAATTAACGACAGGAAACTCAAATGACTAAGATCCTTGCATTTGCAGGTAGTACCCGTAAAGGTTCATTCAACCAAGCTATTATGAAAGTTGCCGCAGAGGGCGCACGTGAAGCTGGCGCAGAGGTTACCGTTATAGATCTCGCTGACTTTCAAATGCCGTTGTTTAATGAAGATGAGGAAGCCGAGTTTGGTATGCCTGAAAAAGCACAGGCGTTCAAAGAATTGCTAATGAGCCATGATGGTTTTCTTATTGCTTCACCAGAATACAACTCAAGCTATCCCGCACTGCTAAAGAATGCCATCGACTGGGCATCGCGCATGGGGGAAGGCGAAAAGCCATTACAAGCATATCGCGGTAAGGTGGCTGGAATTATGGCTGCGTCTGCTGGTGGGCTAGGCGGCATGCGCGTGCTGGTGGTACTGAGAATGTTACTTGAAAATCTAGGTACCATGGTGCTGCCGAACCAAAAAGCTATTGCGAAGGTAAATACGCTTATGGAAGATGGCGCAATTACGGATGAAAAGACGATTAAGCAGCTTAAAAATTTGGGTAAAGAAACGGCTGAGTTGGCAGGTAAAGTGTCTTAGACGAAAGCGACCTTGCTAGAGTAACCCCAAGGGGGCTCTAGCTTACCAGTTAATAGGACAGTTTATACATTCGTCCATGAAAGTGCCCTGAAATGTTGCGTAGTGGATGCGCGTGCCGGTTAGGTTCGCTCGATACAAACTTGCATCGTTCAGTTTTGCTTCCTGAATATTGGCGTTAATCAGTGAAGCACCTTCAAAGTTTGCTTTGTTCATCCAAACCCGCTCTAAGCGTGCGGCACGTAAGTTGGTGTTTACCATTGTCGCACCTGATAAACGCGCTTGGTCCAGGTTAGCACCTGAAAAGTTGGAGTTAGTGAAATCAACCCCTTGACCGAAAAGCGCCCAGCCATCTACGCCTTCTAAGTTAGCGTTGCGAACTTTTGAGCTGCGTAAATCTGCGTGTTTTAAGTTGGCGGTAGCTAAATCAGCGTGATCTAGGTTACTTTTCTTAAACGTCGCATAGCTTAAGTTGGCGTGCCTTAAATCTGTTTTGTTGAACTTAACGTTGGTGAATACTGCCCCGTGCAAATTTGCATGGCTCAAATCAGCACCGCTTAAGTCTGTATCGCTACACACTGTCTTTGGTTTTATTTCACATCCGTTGATAATTTTCACGTCATCTTCGAAATCGGGAATGGCACTGGCAGTTGCTGAATATAGGACAACTAATAATATGGGGAGTTGTTTGGTTGCTTGAAAACGTAAGCGCATGAGAGCTCCTTAATGCCGAGAGGCGTTTTCACCGCCTCTCGGTTTGGTTTGTTGCAAAGATAAAGCTATTGTTTAGCTACGTTTTGCTTTTTATTGTGATTAGGAAGTTTAAATACCCAGAACGAACCGCCTTGCGCGACAGGTTTGGTGAGTTCAGCCATATCTCCTCCCCATAGCGGTACTGCACCACCATACCCTGACGCTAAGCCAATGTATTGCTCACCATCCTCTTCCCAGGTTATAGGGCATGAAATGATGCCCGAGCCCGTTTGGAACTTCCAAAGTTCTTCGCCGGTTTCCTCATCGAAAGCTTTGACATAGCCATCGCCTGTTCCGGTAATAATGAGTCCGCCTTTCGTCGCCAGAACTCCAGCCCACATAGGAAGTTTCTCTTTGTGCGTCCATTTAATTTCACCTGAAATGGGGTCTACGGCACGAAGTACGCCCACGTGGTCGTCATACATGCGCTTAATTCTAAAACCCTGTCCTAGGTAAGCGGCACCTTTCTTATAGGTCACTTCTTCCGTCCAGTAGTCTTCTTTCCAGTGGTTTGCGCCCATATAGAACCAGCCGGTATTCTGGCTGTAGGCCATCGGGTTCCAGTTCTTCCCGCCCAAGAATGGAGGCGATACCTCTATTGACTTTCCTCGTTTTTCACCCGGCTCAGGTAGTGGCGGGCGCTGTCCGTCTACTTCAACTGGGCGACCCGTGTCAGGGTCTATGTGTGTGGCCCACGTAATATTATCTACAAAGGGAAATCCTCTGATGAATTCACCGTTTTGTCTGTTAACTACATAGAAAAAGCCATTTCTGTCTGCATGAGCCGTCGCTTTTATGAGCTTTCCATTATCGTAATAGTCAAATAGAACAAGTTCATTGTTGCCAGAGAAATCCCATGCGTCGTTAGGTGTATGTTGATAGAACCACTTAACCTCACCAGTGGTTGCATCTACACCCACTTGTCCGGAAGTATAAAGGTTATCCCAATCTCTTGGATCGCCGCCTTTGGCGGTGCGTTTCCATGTATTCCAAGGTGCGGGGTTACCTGCACCAATAATGATGGTGTTAGTTTCAACATCGAAGCTTGCACTCTGCCATGGTGCGCCACCACCGTGGTGCCATGCCTCGACCATTTCGCCGTTTTCATCCTTTGGCCACGTTGTCACTTCGTATGAACCACCAGTAGGTGTGCTGTCTTTTCCATTTAATCTGCCCATGTGTCCTTCAACAAATGGACGCATCCAAATCTCTTCACCGGTTTCAGGATCGCGTGCAAACAGTTTTCCTACAACACCAAACTCATCACCTGATGAACCGTGAATAAGCATGACCTTTCCTGACTTTTGGTCTTTAACAATCGTAGGTGCCCCCGTCATGGTGTAGCCTGCACGATAGTCTTCAAAGCGCTTCTTCCATTTTACTTTGCCCGTTAGCCGGTCAAGGGCAACAACGCCAGCATCCAGCGTACCGAAAAAGACTAAGTCACCATAAATTGCTGCGCCGCGATTTACCACGTCACAACACGGTCGAATCCCTTCTGGAAGGCGGTGGGCGTAGTCCCACAACTTCTTACCTGTTTTTGCCTCATAGGCGTAGATACGGGAGTAGCTACCGGTTACATAGACAATACCGTCGTACACGATTGCTTGGGACTCTTGACCCCGTTGCTTTTCATCACCAAAACTCATCACCCAAGCCGGAGATAGCATGTGTACATTTTCTTTGTTGATTTGATCAAGTCCGCTGTAACGCTGAGCTTCTGGACCCATACCATACATCAGCACGTTCTCAGGCGTCTTGGCATCATTTTCAATGTCTGCCCATGTCACGCCATCGTCCGCATATAAATGTGAACTCGTACCTAAACCAATAATTACGCTTAAGGCCAATGAAGCCTTTGAATAGAACTTAGCCATAGTTTTATTTCCACTGTTACCTTGATGTTGTGTTAACAGTATGTAACTAAGTAGAGGCCCTGATAAACGGATTCCGTCCTTCAAAATACGGGAAAAATTCCCTTAGATTGAAGTGTAATGAAAACGCTAATATATTGATTTACATGAGGTATCTTTATCATGAGACAAAGTTAGTACCAAAGGGGTATAAAAAAGATACGAAAGTACAGGGAAGTTTTCCCGACCTTGTTTAGTGGCGCTTGTTTAGCTGGCAATTTTGATATAACCCTGCTTTATGGCAAGGTGAACAAACTCGGCATTTGTCTGTAGCTCAAGTTTTCGCTTGAGCTGGGTGATAACGTTTGAGACCGTCTTTTCAGAAATGTTGAGGCTTTCAGCGACCTGTTTTCGGCAAAGCCCGTTCGCTATACCAAGGAATATATCCAACTCTCTTTGTGTCAGATCTGTTAAGTTGCCTCCGGAATGTGACAGGTTGAATGTAGCGAGCTCAATGGCAGTATTGTGTTCTAAATAACGGCGGCCTTTAATGATAGATGTCACCGCGCTTATCAGTACATCAGGTTCACTTTGTTTACTAACATAGCCCATTGCCCCTAGTTTCATAGCTCTATCGATGATGGAAATATCATCGAACATGCTGAACATAAGTACTTTTGCGTGCTCCCAGCGCTGAACAATATATTCCGCCAGCGTGAGTCCGCTGGTGGTTCCTAAATTAATGTCTAAAATAATGAGGTCGAAGTGGTTGGCACGAAGTGCATTTGTGGCTTGCTGCGCATTTTTTGCATTGGTGACGACAGCGCCTTCGAGTACCGAAGATAACAGTGTAGAAAAGCCTTCTCTCACTATTGCGTGATCATCAACAAGTAAAATTTCCATAGCTGCGCTTTATTCATATCACCATAGAATGAGCATGCCACGGTAGGCGTGTGAGACGAATAGCACTTTAGTGCTCATTCATCTCACACTTTAGTAGGATATAAGTTAATTCAAACCGCGCTGTGTTTCTAAGTAGCTGGCAAAGCTGCCAAGCCAATGGCTGCCCATATAGTGCATGTCACCAAACACCGCGTTGAGCCCGGCCTCACGATGTGAACTTAGTGCTTTCTTAAGCACAGGTAAGCGTTTGTCACCTTCAGGCAAAGCTTGCATTATGCCTTCTATCATCCACGCTCGGCTGATGTTCAGCCCGTCTAGGTGAGCGAGTTTACCATCCGTCTTGTCAGTCACTGTAGCGGGAGCTAGCCAATTTGATGTTCTAGCTGTGAGGCTTGGAAAGAACGCTGAAAGCCATTGGCTATAGTCCTTTTTAGACATTACTCTTCGCATTAAATCAGCTTCGGCCAAACACGGTGATAAGAAATCTTGTCCCGAAGGCTCGTAGGCAAGAGGGCACTGTGTATCGTCTTGATAGTAGTCTTTCACCCTGGACGTTAACAGCGCTTCAAACTCCTTATTACCTGCTGTTTTCGCCCAATCCAACATTAAGCCAAAAGCAAAGGCGGTTTGGCTATGCTCACCCGTACGGATTGGGTAAGCTAATTTGGGTAACCATGCGCTTACTCTGGCTACAATTTCGTCCTCGAGAGGACGTAAAGTATTTAGCCATTTTGTTGCTTCAGGAAGGGAAGATTGACGTAGTTCAGCGGTTAGCTGCAGGAACCAAGCAAGACCATAGGGGCGTTCAAATGAGGCATTGTTTTCACGCTTAAGGCTCGTCAATTCACCTTGGATATTTTTAGGCGTAAAGCTGATGTTGAGCTTTTCAATGATCTCATCCTTATCCACTGCATCTTGCGCAGTGTTTAGCATTCTTACTAAAAGCCAATGGCCATGAACCGACGAGTGCCAGTCTAAACAACCATAAAATGAAGGGTAGAGTTGATTGGGTGCCTTAACGTCATCGCCGTTATTCATCATGTGTTTCACTACATTTGGAAACTCTTGATGAATACAATGAAGCGCGAGGTTAGCAAAAAGGCTTTCGTAATTGTTGTTAGGAATGTCAGTCTTGGCGGTCGCGTCTGCGGCTCGGTTAATACTAGTGTTGCTTGTGTTCGCAGTTTCAACAGTCGACGTACTAGTAGCAAAGGCAGTGTGTGCAGCAAACGCTGTGGCAAATGCAACTGTACAGCTAACAACGTTTTTTATTTTGATCATAATTTTGCGCGCTTTATCAATGAGAAGTATATCGCCAATGTATAGAGATAAACGCTTTGAATAAAGTGCTGCGCGATACATAACGCCCCAGCACTTTAAACAGCAGAAACAGGCTATTTAAACAGGGGCTCCGATGGCCTCTAGTTTGGTGGTGTATTCAGCGAATGAGCCAATGGTCTTTTCTACCCAACCAGCATTATAGTAAGTTTCACTATACCGCTCTCCGCTGTCGCACATAAGCGTTACGATCGATCCCATTTCTCCTCGCTGCTTCATTTGTTCAGCAATACTTAATGCGCCCCATAGGTTTGTGCCGGTAGATGGGCCGGCTTTAATCCCCATGGTGTTGTTTAACCAATGCATGGTTGCAATACTGGCGGCATCGGGAACGGCAATCATGTCATCTATAACGTCATGTTGAAAAGAGGCTTCCACTTTAGGGCGTCCTATCCCTTCTATGCGGCTACCACGGGTAGCAGTAAGTGTATGATCGTTGTTTTTGAAGCTATCAAAAAACACACTGAATTCTGGATCTACCACGACAAGTTGAGAAGAGAGACCTTTGTAGCGAATGTAACGCCCAATGGTGGCTGATGTACCACCTGTACCTGCACTCATAACCACGGTGTGTGGAATAGGGTGGGGCTCGGCTTTCATTTGCTCAAAGATGCTCTCAGCAATATTGTTATTGCCACGCCAATCTGTAGCGCGCTCTGCGAAAAGGAACTGATCCATAAAGTAGCCATTAAGCTCGTGAGCTACTTTGGTTGCTTCGCTGTGCATTTGCGTAGGGCAATCTACAAAGTGACACTGCCCGCCATATCGCTCAATAAGCGCGATTTTACTTTGGGCGGTAGACTTAGGCATAACCGCAACAAACGGAACGCCAATCATTTTAGCAAAATAAGCTTCAGACACCGCTGTACTGCCTGACGAGGCTTCAACCACAGTAGTTCCTTCTACAATTTTTCCATTACAAAGGGCGTACAGAAAAAGGGACCGGGCTAGACGGTGCTTTAGGCTGCCTGTTGGATGGGTGCTTTCATCTTTAAGGTAGATATCAATATCTCTAAAAGCGATCTGCTCTAATTTGATTAAGTGCGTATCAGCCGAACGTTGATAATCTGCATTGATAATATTGATCGCTTTTGAAACCCAGCTTTTCATAACTTTCTCTCATTCACCCAAAATGCGAAACGTTAAGCGTAGTTCGCTTGACGCTAGCTGTATAAAACAAAATTAGAATATCAGTTAAGAGCGAGTATTTGATTCTATTATTTTAGTGTTGGTGCTTTATAGTAAAAAATATTTCTTTAATAGGTCTCATTTATGAAAATAAATTCCGTTTTTATGTAAGGGCGAGAGCATGACCATGACCATCTTGTTGATACAACGATCTTTAATAAAACAAAAAAGTTCAGATAAGCCGCTAAAGTTGCTATCTTTGCATTTCGCTTTTACTTACAGGTAACAACATGAAAAATAGGGCACTTTTCTGTGCAATAGCTCTTTTACCCGCATTATTCGTATCTACGCTGGCTAGCTCGCAAGAAGAGCAAATGCTTAAAGTCGCAACGTTTAATGTAAGTATGGAAGCCACTAACTACAAAGCGTTGGGTATGAAGCCAAGCGATCAGGTACTTCAACACGTTCTTTCAACGGGTGAGCATAGCCAAGTTAAAAACATTGCTGAAATTATTCAACGCGTTAACCCCGATATCTTGATGTTGAATGAATTTGACTACATTGCAGATAAGCGTAAAGGGGTAGAAGCATTTGTTAAGAACTACCTGAATGTTTCACAAGGCGGCCTTGATCCTGTGGATTACCCATATACGTATGTGGCCACAGTCAACACAGGGGAGCCCACGAAATTCGACTTAGATAACAATGGCAAAGCAGAAGGTTTTGGTGGCGATGCATATGGTTTTGGGCTTTATCCCGGGCAATATGGCATGGCGCTTTTGTCAAAATACCCTATTGATGTTGATGGTATTCGCACCTTTCAGACGTTTAAATGGCATCACATGCCTCATCCACAGGTTCCTATTATTCCCGATGAGAGCGGAAGTACTGATAAGGGCAAGCCATGGTACGACGTAGAAGAGTGGGCCGCGCTAAGGTTGAGTTCTAAGTCTCACTGGGATGTGCCGGTGAAAGTAGGAGGTAAAACCGTACACATACTTGCTATGCATCCAACACCACCTAATTTCGATGGGAGCGAGGACCGCAACGGCAAGCGCAACTTTGACGAAATTAGGCTTATGGCAGATTACCTTTCTCCGGATAAAGGAGCCTACATCTACGATGATAATGGCGAGAAAGTCAGCCTGTCAGAGAACGCGCGTTTTGTACTCGTTGGTGATTTTAATGCGGCGGATATTGGAGATAAACATCGCGAGGGTGTTATTGAACAGTTGACCGAGCACCCGTTAGTTAATAATGACATCATTCCAACAAGCGCAGGCGGTGCAGGCGCGTCAGGAGCAGAGTTTAGTAACCGCTTTACTGCCTATTGGGGAGCCAGAGCTGACTATGTTTTGCCATCTCGATTTGGCTTCGATGTGAACGATGCTGGCGTTTTCTGGCCTGCAAAAACCAGTGACCTATATCGATTAGTTAAAGACCGCGAAGCCAGCTCAGATCACAGGTTAGTTTGGATTAGCTTGTCGTTGACCGACGATAACTAAAAACCACAATTTTTGTGTTAGTTAATAGATAGAGGTATTATTACACCGTCTATCTAATAACGTACCGAGAAGCCATTGAAGTTTGTGTCTCTCACTTTTGTGATGTGTTTGCTGTGGGTGATACCCATAGATGGCTTTTCGGTAGAGTCTTCTCAGCTCATGCCGCTCAACCGGTATTTCCCTCAATCGTGGGGAACGAAAGACGGGCTTCCTCACAATAGTATTCACGCATTAGCACAAACGTCCAATGGGTATCTATGGGCGGGTACTTGGGAAGGTGTTGCTCGGTTTAATGGCCAGCAGTTCACTGTATTTACCCGCGGCGCGCAAACAGGATTACCAGACTCCGGCATTCGAAGCTTGTATTACAACAAGCCGCGCGACGAGCTACTTGTGGCAGGAAACCGAGGCGGTGTAACGTCGCTTATCGCAGAGCAGTGGCATGCTCAAGCGCCCCTGTCTTCAATGGTTAATCATGCATTTAGAGACAGTAATAACGTGTTGTGGTTTGCGCTGGAAGACACGGGGATTGCAATGAGAACGCCTGACGGCACGCAAAAAGAATACATTGTAAATTCGAGTGCTTACCGCATAATCGAAGACGGATTTGGCGTAATCTGGTTTGCAACAAATCAAGGCTTGTTCAAATACATAAACGATAAATTTCAGCTAGCTGTACCCGACCACAACATACTCTCTGGTCCATCATTTACTCTCGCTCTTGATAGCAAAAAACGTGTTTTAGTTGGCACAGAACACGGTGTTTGGCAGCAAAAAAACGGTACCTTTGCGCTACTTCACAGCTCACTTGCCGACAAATCAATTAGTAGTATTTTGCTTGATCATCAAAATAGCATTTGGGTAGGCACCATCAATCATGGCCTTTATCGTCTAAGTGACTTAGGCCTAGAAAAACTGGATGCGACAGCAGGTCTTCCCAATAACCGCGTTTTTTCACTGCTTGAAGATTTGGAAAAAAATATCTGGATTGGCACTAATGGTGGTTTGTTTAGGCTGCGTCGTGCGCTATTTACCACATTCTCGCAAAGCCAAGGAATGAGTGGAGACTTTTTGCGAACTGTTTTGCAAACGTCTGATGGCAAACTTTTATCAGGTGGAAGTGCTGGATTAGATATATTTTCCAATGATGCGTTTTCCAGCGCATCGCTCACTACAGGTGAAGCTTTCTCTGTACTCAGTTTGGCAGCGGTAACTGAAGAGGTAACGTTAGTCGGCACCTACACAAAAGGTGTGCTGCGATATGAAAATGACCAACTTACTCCTTACCTCAATAGACATTTAGGGTTACCGAGTAATGAAGTAAGGGCCATTCTTTTAGCGAGTGATAACAGTGTTTGGTATGCCACGGCGCAAGGTGTAGTTCAACAAACACCAGATGGAAAGCTAAGCCATTTTAATGAACAAAATGGGCTACCTGCCCATTTTTCGATGGGCTTGGCAGAAGATCGTGAAGGACGAATCTGGATTGCTACAGGGATAGGGCTCGCCTATATCCAACAGGGTATTGTGCACGTAGTTTCGTTTCCTGAACATTCAGATGCGCAGCACGCGTTCAGTTTTAGCGTTGTTGAAAAGGGAACTTGGATTACAACCGATCGAGGCCTTGCGTATTTTGACAATGCTACAAAGGCACTTAGTGTAATCGAAAAGTCGCAGGGGCTTCCCGTAGATAAACTGTTTTCAATTGGTATAGATCACAACAGCGGTGTATGGCTAAGTTCAAATCAAGGGGTCATTCTCACTTCGCTATCAAGTCTTAAGGAGTGTCTGACATATCCAAGTGCATTATTGGAATTTGAACATTTTAAGGAAGAAAATGGCCTGGCGAGTATTCAAATCAATGGTGGATCACAGCCATCTCAGATTGTCGATGTAGACGGAAATGTTTGGCTTCCTACTGCGAAAGGGCTCGCTACAGTGACGCCTGCAAACCTTGCCATGTTGAGTGAATTCCCTATTCCGGTAAGTATAGAGGCGGTACTACTGGACGGTGCTGACCAGCAATTTGATACGGATAAAAGGGAAGTAGACGTAACGCCGTTAACCACGCGAGTTGCGTTTCAGTATGCAGGGTTGGGTTTCGCTATGCCTTCGCGTATAGAGTATCAGGCTATGTTAGTAGGATATGACCAAGATTGGGTTAACCGTCATCAATTTAGAATGACTGAATACACTAATTTAGCACCTGGTCGTTATCAGTTTAAAGTACGTGCTCGTTATATTGGTGGTCCCTGGCAAGAGATTACGTCACCATTTTCTATTCGCGTGTTACCCAGTATTTATCAGACATTTGCTTTTAAATTCTCGGTTTTTCTTTTCTTCTGTTTTGTTATCTATGCACTTTATAAAGTACGTTTTCATCACTTGAAAAAATCAGAAATGATTTTAAAACAAAGGGTCGATGAACAAACCAGATCACTAGAATTACAAACCAAGCGGTTCGAGTTCCAAGCAACTCACGATGATCTAACCGGTATTGCAAATAGACGAGCATTCGACCGCTGGCTTGTACAATATTTTGAAGAGGCTAAAGCGAAACAATCTCCTCTATGTCTTGCCGTTATCGATATTGACCATTTCAAACAGGTAAATGATCAGTACTCTCACTTAGTAGGGGATAAAGTCATTACTGAGGTGGCCCGTATATTAAATCGCGAAGTTCCGCATTATGCTAAATGTGCAAGGTGGGGCGGCGAAGAGTTTACTGTGTTGTTACCTGAATATGACTTGGTAAATGCAAGGGTAGCTATGGATCATGTTCGAAAAATCGTGGCAGCACATGATTTCAGTTTTATAGCGCAAACGCTGAAAGTCACAATCAGTATTGGTGTAGCAAGTGCAGATGGCGCGAGAGATCACGACCGAATGTTAACCCATGCCGACCAAGCACTTTACACTGCAAAAGAAAATGGCCGCAACCAAGTGACCATTTTCGAATAAACGATAAGTGGGGTAGTGGTTAATTACTACAACATCTTTAACCTGACTTTGCCGTAAAGCCTTACTGTGGCGATTGTCCCAACTGCGCTTCTTCGCGTTCTCGTGAAACTGCCTCGAACAGCGTAAAGTAAGCCACCACAGCAAGATTAGCGACAAACCAAAGGTCTTTAATAACGAATTGACCTAGGCGGTTGACGATAGTCGTGCTGTTAAAGGTATCCGGCACAGTAAACAAAAACGTTTGTGTCATCAGAAAAACCGATAAACAAGCCAATCCGCTCGCAATGAGCATCGGCTTGTTCTTAGTAAAGATGCCCGCACCCAATAGCAGTGCAAAGAGGACATCAAACCCACCAATTACATTCGATGCCCCTTGAACGCTAAACACAGCATATAGCCACGACATAAACGGTGATGTTTCAACTAGCCCCACAATCGCATTAGCTTCAAACTCGAAAAACTTCATGCCTCCTATCCATAATAAGACCATGGCTACAGGAGCAAAGTTGAGGTATGTCAGTTGCTTGTGCGAAAATTTTTCGCGATAAAACAAGAATAGGAAAAGTGGTAATACTGCGAAGTACTTGATGATGCCTTGACCGCTGCCAATAATCGGGAAGCCCCCTAAATCGGCCATCCATCTTGTTGGTGATAATAACGTCAGCAATGGAATGGCAGTTACAAAAGCGGCATATATTGTTACTGCTTTTGCTGAAACAAGGCTAAAACGTGCTGCAATGGTCATTAACGGTAGTAACAGCAATGCGATACCTGAAAAAGCACCAAGGGCACTCTCGCTCAACACAGTGTCTAACGAGTAGAAATTAAATGTAGCGATAAGTGCATTGGGGTTTGCACCCAATAAAAATGTTAGGCCAAGAACTGCGAAGCTAAAAGTGAGCAATGCGGTGACCATGTTTTCGGTTTGGTTTAGTGTCATAAAGCGTCCGTAAATACTGCTAGTTTTGCGAAGTGTATGTAGAGACCCGTCGAGGTAGCACTAAAATTTCATAGGTTTGATAATTTATTAGGCATAGCGCAATAAGCAAATAAGGATTTATCGACAAAATAAGAACTTATCTAATAGCGGTTGTCATAAGTAGCAGCGGTCTTAAATAAATTAGGTCTTAAGTAATGTGGGGCTTAAATAGTAGTGGTTTAAAAAGTAAAATAAATTGAGAGAAAAAATGAAACAAGCAAGCAGTAGAGCACAGAAGCGTTTTAGGATCTGGTTAATAGCAGGCGTGTGTGCAGCCTTGTCTGCTTGTGGCGCTCAGCCCCCAGAACCTATTGATGAGCCAATCACGAGTGTTGAAGACGTCGAAAGATTAGAGCAAGTTGTTGATACCTCATTGCCTTTGGTGCAGCAGGCCTATTCCATTGAGTCCGAAAAAGTGTGCGATAAACACGGTGGTAACTGGAAGAAAGTAGGCCGACAGCAGGCGCATGCTTGTGTGCTCCCAGCAAACGATGCCGGTAATGCGTGTAATGACAGCAGCGAGTGCGAAGTGGCTTGTGTTACGGAAAACAATAATATGGAAGCGGGAGAAAAGGCGCGCGGCGTGTGTTTAGAAAGTACGGACTTATTCGGCTGTAGAGCCTATGTGTCTAACGGCGTTGTGGAGCATACCTTGTGTGTTGACTAAGAGGTTGTTTAGCAAACGAACGTTGAATGAAGCGCACGCCATCGGCAATGCGCTTCACAACAACGCGGGTTAATTAACGTTGGGGAACTCGATTTTGTCCAGTTCGCTCGCCGTTTCATTGCACTCACCTAATAGGTGAAGCCTATCTTCGGTTTGGTGTGTATCTATTTCTAGAAAGCCCGTTTGGCAGTAACCGGTCTCATCCAGTTTCTCATCTAGAGATGTATAAAGTTGCTCAGTCATTCTATCGCTGCTATGTGACGAGCCTTCGCGACTTTCCTGTCCTTTGCGACCGCCACGACCACTTCGTTCGCCTCCCTGACCACGGCCGCCTTTACCGCCACCTTTGGCACTGTCACGATGCTGCATTAACGGAATGCTAAAGGCGAAGAGCTTGGTACCGTCTTGCTTGATCTTCGTTTCAAAAAATATTTCATCCATGTCTAAAGGTGGTGGCCTATGAGCGCACGCACTGACAATCAAAGAGGTCGTTATTACTAATAGTGTTTTATTCATTTTATTTAACGCTTATTTGAACCACGTCACTTTGAGATTCAAACGCCTCTTTAGTTGCAGCACCCAGTGTAAGTTTTAAGTAAAGCATTTCGGTATGCAAACTTCATAACGAGCGTATCGTTACAAGCAACACTCATTACGTTATGCATTTTACGTCAAAAAGAAGCGGCATTGCCGAAGCGACAAGTCTCAACCAGATAGTCAATAAGTGCTCGGGTACGGCTTGGCACATGCTTACGAGAAGGATAAACCAAGGTAAACAACAAGGTTTCACTTCCAAGTGAAGGGAAAATTCGTACCAGTTCGTTAGATGCGACTTCTTTTTGCACAGTTGAAGGTAGCAGCGTAGATATTCCCAACCCTGCTTTGACCATTTCTTGAACAAGGTGAGGAGAATTACACAGCTCGTAATGTTTGGGTGTAATGTCGATTGGTGTGTTGTCCAGCATTAGGTAATGCATGATTCGTGAATTTAACTGAGATAGCAAAATCCAGGTATGATTATTCAGTTCTGCAATAGTCTTAGGTTCACCATATTTCTTGAGATAATCAGGGCTAGCATATAAGGCGAATTGTTCTTGATATAAGACCCTACCGACGAGCGAGTCGTCTCGTGGCAAACCAATTCGAAGTCCTACATCAATATTCTGAGCGATAAGGTCGAGCTTATCGTCACTGCTCACTATGTGTAAATCTATTTCAGGATAGCGGCGCTTGAACTCAGGCAGCAACGGTAATAAAAACTTGTGTGCAATGTCGTTGGTGACTGTTATTGATACTCTTCCTTTTGGCGCTGTTTGACGCAGCTCTTCATCAATACCATGCAAAATCTCGTGGCACTTTTTCGCATGGGAAAATACAGCATTTCCCTCGTCAGTAAGCATGAGCTGTCGAGTGGTTCTTTGCAGTAATCGCACGTCAAGAGATGCTTCTAAACCTGCCACTTGCTCGCTAACTCTAGATCGACTGGTGCCTAAACGGCGGGCAGCTTCCGCAAAGCTTCCACATTCTACTACGTTGGCAAATATGGCGAGTGCCTTAAGATGTGAATAGTTAATTGTACTCATATTCGTGACAATTCGTTCTGTATATGTCTACTTATCATAACAGTGTTTCACGCACATAATCACCTCTGTGTTCAACCAGTACTCATTTAATTGATAGAGGATAGATTATGATTGCAGTAACCGGCGCTAACGGACAATTAGGTCAAAAAGTTATTCAAACACTGCTTAATACAGAGAAGGCAAACACAATAGTTGCACTAGTGCGCAACCCTGATAACGCACACGCATTAAAGCAGTTGGGAGTAGTAGTACGACAGGCCGACTATAATAACCCGGAAACGCTTAAGTCAGCTTTTGAGGGTGTTGAGAAGTTGTTGCTAATATCAGGTACAGAGTTTGGGAAACGCTTTGAGCAGCACAAGGCGGTAATAGATGCAGCTATGGCACAAAACGTTAGCCTCATTGCTTATACCAGTTTGTTGAAAGCTGATACGTCTCCTTTGCTGTTAGCGCAAGAACATAAACAAACCGAGGCTTACTTTAAAGATGTGTCAGCGCCTTTCGTGTTTCTTCGAAATGGGTGGTACACGGAAAATTACACCGATAATGTAGACAGCGTACTGCAGATGGGAGCGGTGGCAGGCGCTGCAAAACAGGGAGTTTTGTCTACCGCTAGCCGACAAGATTATGCAGACGCCGCAGTGGCCGTTCTTTTATCATCGCAAAATCAAACAGGCAAAATTTATGAGCTTGCTGGCGACACGGGTTTTACGCTTATGGAGTATGCTTCCACCCTATCTGAAATTACCGGCGAAGATATTGGTTTTTTAGACATGGATGAGAGCGCTTATAGAGAAGCACTCATTAAAGCTGGGCTGCCTGAAGGTATGGCAGCAGCGTTAGCAGATTCAGAGCATTACGCCGCCTCGGGGTGGCTCCAAGATAACAGCGGCACCCTATCATCACTACTTGGTCGTCCAACTGCAACTCTGCGTGCAACACTTGCTGCGAAAATGAAAAGCTGAGTATCTAAAAGCTAAGTGAATTACCATCCCATGCGCATTACCTTGAATTATCATTCAAGTGATGCGCTTATTGTGCAACACTTGCGTATTCATATTTTAAATCACTTGCATCCGCAATTTGCTTATTTACAGGGATAGGTTCCATGCTTTCCAACATCATTCGCTTTGCGAAAAACATCGTCGTGTCGTTAATTGCAATCTTTGTGTGTTTTGGTGTGCTCGACTTCTTGTGGCTTGGCGTTATTGCGGATGGCTGGTATCAAAGTGAAATGGCTCCTCTGCTTAGAAGTCAATTTATCACGTGGCCTTGGGTGGTTTTTTACCTCATGTATGGATGTGTGGTGTTTGTACTTGCTGTGGTGGCGAACAGAGATAAGTCGTTACTTTATGCAGGGATCGATGGCGCGCTTCTAGGGTTGGCCAGTTATGGCGCCTACAATTTAACGGCGTACAGCATTATTGAAGGTTTTACTTTGTTTATTATGTTGATTGACTGGGCGTGGGGCACGTGCCTAACCAGCGCAAGCGCCATGGCCGGCTGGTTAGGGTTTCAACTGGTTAAGGGAAAGAGTAGCGAATAATGCGTTTTAACACGCTGGCGTATTGTTTTAAAAAGCTGCCAGTGTTGTAGTGCATGCCGTGTTCTTCGAATACGGCTTTTACCTTGGGGGTCATCTCTCGGTAGCGTCTGGCTGGGATATCTGGAAACAGGTGGTGCTCAATTTGAAAGCTTAAATGCCCAGTAAGCACGTGAAACAGGTTTCCGCCCTTTATGTTCGACGAGCCCAGCGCTTGTCGGTAGTACCATTGCCCTCGGGTTTCATTAACACAATCTTCTTGTTTAAACGTTTCCACGTCGCCAGTGAAATGGCCGCAAAAGATAATAGTAGATGTCCATAAATTGCGTAGCAAATTGGCGATAAGGTTGCCGGTAAATACCCATAAAAATAACGGCCCAGCTAATAAAGGAAATAGTACATAATCTTTTACTAACTGACGTGCGCCTTTACTAAAAAAGCGTTTCTTAAGTTCATTATGGGTAACCTGATTCTTACGGTTGTCCTTCTTTTTTCCAAAAAAGACCCGCTCAGCGGCCATTTCGTGATACGACACACCCCACTGAAATAAAACACTAAGTACGATGTAAGTCGCAAACTGCCATAGGTTTTTTACACGCCATCTAAAATCGTTAGACAGGCGAAGCAAGCCGTAGCCAAAGTCTCTGTCTTTCCCAATAATATTGGTATACGTGTGATGCTCGTAATTATGAACGCGATTCCAGCTCGCACCATCGCAGGCAATATCCCACTCATAGCCTTTCGAATTAATGTGTTTGTCGTTCATCCAATCGTACTGGCCGTGCATTACGTTGTGGCCTATTTCCATATTATCGAGAATTTTTGCTGTAGCTAAACTCAATACGCCGGCAACCCAGAGCAGCGGTTGAATGAACCCCAACATTAAAAGTATCCGTCCGCTCCACTCGCAAATTCGCTGAACAAGAATAATACGTCGGATATAGGCCGCATCTTCAGCGCCCACTTTTCGTTTAATGTCAGCTTTAATTTCATCAAGCTGAGCGGCAAGTAACTCGTAGTTCGGTTTCTCTTTAGTGCTCGTTGACCGAATAGCTTTGGTTTCACTTATCGGAGAATGCGCTTGTTCGATGGCTTCTTCACGGTGTTGGTTGTCTATTGCAACGCTGGTGTTCATAGTTGAATCTCCAAATCAGTAACGGCTTGTGATACACACAGCTGAATAAGTTGCTCTGCGCTATCTGAAAGCTCACCCGTGCGGGTATCTCTCACTACGCCCCGTTTCTTAACACATTGGCATTGATGACAAATTCCCATGCCACAGCCATAAGTCACAGGTTGTTCTGCTTGCTGAAGTTGTATAAGTAGGGTTTGCTGATTGTCGACAGTTAAAGATTGGCCGTTGTGTACCAAGGAAAAGGTTTCACTTTGGCTAAGACTAGAACTGCTTAGGACAGGAAGCGCAGCGAAGTGCTCGCTCGAAACAGGGACGTTGATCGTATTTGCATAACTTTCAACTTGCTCGAACATGGCATGTGGACCACACACTAACCAGTGTGCATTGGCAAAGTTACACAGATGCGCTTCTACGTCTCCGTCTTTTTGCTTGCTCAAAATATCATAGGTGAAGTGCTCACAGCGCTGACTGAACGCTGATAATTCATTGAGTAATACATGCTCGTCCGGCTTAGCAAAATAAAGTAAGTGTACCGGTGTATGGTTTAGCTGCGCGTTGTTGACGGCATCGTCAAGCATGGCAATGAAAGGAGTTATACCCGAGCCGCCCGCTATCATAAGTAGGGGCTTTTCAACCTTCGGCCAGATAAATTCCCCCATAGGGGCTGAGATATTTACCCATTGATTAGGCACACAAGAGTGAAGATAAGGTGTTAATGCGCCCTGAGCTTTAACCTTGGTTACAAGACGAATCTGCTTTTCTTTTTGTCGGGTGTTAGCACCACTCGCTATGGTAAACACGCGAGTGGTGAGCCTGCCATTAATTTCTATGGTTATTGCGATATGTTGCCCTGCAACATGCGTTGGCCAAGACCTCTCTGGTATAAGTAACACCTCGAGCATATCCGTGCTCAGTTTTTTTACGGTCACGACCCTAGCTCTGAAATACCCATCGCGCCACGCGGGTCTAACTTGCTGCATCAGCACTTCCCAGTAGCCCTTCCAAGAGGCATGGTGAAAAATGCGATCAGTGAATTTATCTAGTAATAGTCTCAATGTAGAAATCACACCTGTATTTCGTCGGAATATCTTAAATACAAAAAGGATGAAAATATTTTAGCTTACACTTGTACGCTAACTCAGCGCACAAGTGTAAGCTTAATTTTTTCTGCGTCAAGAGGAGATGCATGAAATTTGGGATAACGTCGTCGAAATACACCGGTACTTTTGTGAAAAATGCAAAAGTGCTTTGTTAAAAGTACGGGTTCTAAGCCAGCTATAGGGCCTTTTATTTACCGTTATCTAAACGTGTAAATTGCAAGAATAAAGTTCAAAGGATCGTATTATGAAATTATTTGAAACCCTATCGCTGTCTGGAAAAACGCTGAACAATCGGGTTGTTATGCCGCCAATGACCCGCTCCCGCTCAACGCAGCCGGGAGATGTGCCCAACACCCTTATGGCTGAATATTACGCTCAGCGCGCAAGTGCAGGGCTTATTGTGAGTGAAGGCACACAAATTTCGGCACTCGGTAAGGGTTATGCGTGGACGCCGGGTATTTATACCAAGGCGCAAATCGATGGCTGGAAGTTGGTAACAGATAAAGTCCATGAAGCGGGTGGTGTGATGTTTGCGCAACTTTGGCATGTGGGTCGCGTATCCCATCCTTCAAATACAGAGGGGAAGCAGCCTATTAGCGCATCGGCGATTCAAGCAAAAGGCGTAAAAGTATTTGTTGATGAAGGCGGCAACCCTGGCTTTGTTGAGTCGGTCATGCCCCGAGAAATGAGCATTGAAGATATAAAAGCCGTGGTAGAAGAGTACCGCGTTGCGGCGCGCAATGCCGTAGATGCCGGATTTGATGGCATTGAGTTGCATTCGGCTAATGGTTACTTGCTTAACCAGTTTATCGATTCTCAAAGTAATACAAGAACTGATGAATACGGCGGAAGTGTACAGAACCGTATTCGATTCTTGAAAGAAGTGGTGCAGGCTGTGTCTGAGGAAATTGGCGCTGATAAAGTAGGTGTACGTTTGGCGCCCCTAACAACATTAAACGGGACAGTCGACGACAATCCCGAAGAGACATATCTTGCGATTGCTTCCATGCTTAATAGTTTCAAGATTGGCTATATGCATATTGCCGAAGCCGACTGGGATGATGCGCCGCAAATGCCAATATCATTCAAGATGGCTATTCGTGAAGCCTATAGCGGTCTGCTCATTTATGCCGGAAAGTACGACACAGAGCGTGCCGAACAAGCTTTAACTGAAGGGTGGGCAGATATGATTGGTTTTGGTCGACCTTTCGTGGCGAACCCAGATTTACCCTACAGACTAGCGAATAATGTACCCCTGAATGAGCACAACCCCGATACGTTATTTGGCGGTGGTGAGAAGGGCTACACAGATTATTCTTTTGCTAAATAGCCGGAAATTCCAGCGGGTGTGTAAAAAACACTTTGCTCAGGAAAAAGGGGCAACCCATTAAAAATGAGCATGGCTCTTTTTTACCAGAACGAACAGCACTTAAAACATGTTGTTCGTTCTAAATCTTACTTTCGTCAGTCAGCAGTTAGACTCATTACGTAACAGTTATACGCAGTGATGTGTTAACACCGTTGATACTCACCGAGTCATTTCTGCACTTTACGGTTAATATTTACGATTGCGATATAGCCAAGTGAAAATTCCGCTTCCCGCTATTAACATTGACGTGGCAAGCCACAATTTAGAAATGGGTGTGCCGTTGGGGCACTGCAACGCCATCGTTGCCCCCGCAAGGTTCTGGCAATCGACGAGTTGACCCAAGGCCAATACAAAAAGACCGAGAAGTACGCCGATAACGGCATAAGACAAATTATTGAACGACATACTTTTCCTAAAAGATTTTCCAATCAATTCGCACACTAAACGCACGCGACAATAAGCAATAATGCTCCAAACTAGTGCAGCTGAAGGCTGCTTTTTCAAACATTTACTCTATTTGTATGGGCTAAGACAGCCTACCCAACAGTATGTGCGCGCCATTGAACGGTGAAAATACTCGCTTCAACGAAGGTGCTTAAAATCCATACGAAAATTAGCACAAGCTCAGTGTCGCAATATTTGCGCCAACCCCTATCAAAATTCCTTCAAATTCGGTACTATCCGCGGTCTTAAATTTTTAACGAAATAAGCGGACTATGTTTGAAATAAACCCCGTTATGAATGCGATAAAAGATATCCGCGAGCGCACTGAAGCGCTTAGGGGGTATCTTTGACTTTGATGCAAAGTCAGAGCGTTTAGAAGAAGTTAGCCGAGAGTTAGAAAGTCCTGACGTTTGGAACGAGCCAGACAGAGCGCAGGCCCTTGGCAAAGAAAAAGTGGCCTTGGAGCAAATCGTAGAGACGATCCACAAGCTCGATCAGGGAACTGAAGACGTTGAAGGTCTTGTTGAATTGGCTGTTGAAGCCGAAGATGAAGATACCTTCGTTGAGGCCCAAAGTGAGCTTGAAGGCTTAATTGAGCAGCTAGAAGTGCTTGAGTTTCGCCGCATGTTTTCTGGCCCTAACGACGAAAACGACTGTTATATTGATATTCAGTCGGGCTCTGGTGGTACAGAAGCACAAGATTGGGCCAACATGCTGCTGCGCATGTATTTGCGTTGGGGCGAAGCGCACGGTTTCAAAACGGAACTTATTGAAGTGTCGGAAGGCGAAGTCGCGGGCATTAAAAGTGCTACGCTGCGCGTTCAGGGCGAATATGCGTTTGGCTGGCTACGCACAGAAACAGGCGTACACCGCTTAGTACGTAAATCGCCGTTTGACTCGGGCAACCGCCGTCATACGTCGTTTTCATCTGCGTTTGTATATCCTGAAATTGATGACGACATCGATATTGAAATCAACCCGTCTGATTTACGTATAGACACCTATCGCGCATCGGGCGCGGGTGGCCAGCACGTAAACAGAACAGATTCAGCGGTACGTATTACCCATGAACCTACGGGCATTGTGGTGCAGTGTCAGAACGACCGCTCGCAGCACAAAAACAAAGATCAGGCGATGAAGCAGTTAAAAGCCAAACTTTATGAGTTTGAACTGCAAAAACAAAACGCTGAAAAACAAGCGATGGAAGACAGCAAGTCTGATATCGGCTGGGGAAGCCAAATACGCTCTTACGTTTTGGACGACTCTCGCATTAAAGATTTGCGCACTGGCGTGGAAACACGCAACACTCAAGCCGTGCTGGATGGCGACTTGGACAAATTTATTGAAGCCAGCCTGAAATCTGGGCTGTAAACCGAACAACGAAGTGAAAGGTTATGACTGACCAACAAACAGACGATAACAAATTGATTGCAGAGCGCCGTGCTAAGCTAAGCGCTATTCGCGAGCAGTGCCGTGCAAACGGTTTCCCAAACAGCTTCCGTCGCGAAAACTATGCGGATGAGCTTCAAGCTAAGTTCGGTGAATTCGACAAAGAAACGCTACAAGAGCAGGGTAACAAAGTAAGCATCGCTGGTCGTATTATGGCAAAGCGTGGCCCTTTCATGCTACTTCAAGATATGACTGGCCGTATTCAGGCATATGCAGATAAAGACACGCAAAAAGCCCTTAAAGCAAAATATGGCGCACTAGATATTGGCGACATTATTGGCGTGGCGGGTGACCTGCATAAGTCAGGTAAAGGCGATCTTTACGTGAACATGGAGCAATACGAGTTGCTAACCAAAGCACTTCGTCCATTGCCAGAAAAATTCCACGGTTTGAGTGACCAGGAAACGAAATATCGCCAGCGCTACGTAGATTTGATCACAAGTGAACAAACGCGCAAAACGTTCATGATCCGTAGCAAGATCGTAAACGGAATTCGTAACTATCTGACTAAGCGTGACTATTTAGAAGTAGAAACGCCAATGCTACAGGTTATTCCTGGTGGCGCGACGGCGAAGCCGTTTGTAACTCACCACAATGCGCTAGATATCGATATGTACTTACGTATTGCGCCAGAGCTTTACCTTAAGCGCCTAGTGGTTGGTGGTTTTGAGCGTGTATTCGAAATTAACCGTAACTTCCGTAACGAAGGCTTATCAACCCGTCACAACCCAGAGTTTACTATGCTTGAATTCTACCAAGCGTATGCTGACTACAATGACCTGATGAACCTTACCGAAGATATGCTGCGCACGCTGGCAGAAGATATTCTTGGTACAAGCATTATCAAAAACACAACTAAAGACGCTGAAGGCAACGTAACGTCTGAAGTTGAATACGATTTTGGTAAGCCGTTTGACCGCTTAAGCATGGGCGAAGCTATTCTTAAGTACTGGCCAGAAGCTAACGAGGAAGCTATCCGCGACCCAGAGGCGAACCTTGACGCGCTTAAAGCAATGGCAAAACAGCTTCACATTAAAGAGCCTGAAGTTGATGGCATTTGGGGTGCGGGTAAGTACCTTTGCGAAATCTTCGAAGCAACCGCGGAAGAGAAGCTTATCCAACCTACGTTTATTACAGAATATCCGTGGGAAGTATCGCCGCTTGCGCGCCGTAACGACAACAACCCATTCATTACAGACCGCTTCGAGTTCTTTGTAGGTGGACGTGAATTAGCGAATGGCTTTAGCGAGCTTAACGACCCGGAAGATCAGGCGGAACGTTTTGCAAAGCAGGTTGAAGAGAAAGACGCTGGCGATGATGAAGCCATGCACTTTGACGATGACTACATCCGCGCCCTTGAATATGGCTTGCCG
This sequence comes from Alteromonas sp. CNT1-28, assembly GCF_022348345.1. Classification (NCBI taxonomy): domain Bacteria; kingdom Pseudomonadati; phylum Pseudomonadota; class Gammaproteobacteria; order Alteromonadales; family Alteromonadaceae; genus Alteromonas; species Alteromonas sp. CNT1-28. The sequence goes on from NZ_JAKREZ010000009.1 coordinate 86,411, forward strand.
CCAACGGCGGGTGAAGGTATCGGGATTGACCGTCTAGCTATGCTATTTACTGATAGCTCAACAATTAAAGATGTTATCTTGTTCCCACACATGAAGCCTCAGGCGCCAAAAGACGCGCAAGAAGCGGGTGAACAAGAATAATCTTAATCCTTAAATTGCGTGATTTAGGTGCTCGGCGCTGTTAAAGCTTCAGCGCCTTAACACGCTCTACTAAAAGGGTATTCTCGGGAACGGGAATACCCTTTTTTGTTGCCATATCTACAATGTAACCGTTGATGGCGTTTATTTCTGTTTGTCTACCGTGAGCAACATCCTGATGCATACTTGAGTAGTTTTCTCCGGTCGCCTTGGCGACAGACAGCACATTTTCATGAACTGACAGTGCATCAAAATCTAGCCCGTAAGCATCCGCTACCTGAGTAAACTCATTGCAAATTGAAATACGGCTTTGTTCAAATTCAGGCTTAGTAATGTGCTTATTTTGGATATTGTGAAGCGCCGTTAGTGGGTTAATTACGGCATTAACGGAAAGCTTCGTCCACAATGCTCTTAGAATATTATTTTGGTATTGCACCGGCGGAAGTGCGTTATCTAACGTCGCAATTGCGCTGGCTAGCTGTGGCGCTATTTGTGAGAGGGCGGCCAATGTTTGAGGTGATGGCTTATCTACATTAGGCGCGCCAATTTGCGTTGCGCCAACGCCAGTATACTTAACATGAAAATCGCCGCTCGACGCGCTTACTTTTAACGCGCCATGACTGGTTGTAGCAAGAAGCAACGGATAATCGCCGCCTAGTAAATCTCTTGCGATCTCAAGTCCGCCCATACCGTTGTGAAGCAGCACAACGGTAGGTTGTTGTGTGAGATAGGGAAGCCATTGCAATAGGGCTGCTTTAAGTTGATATACTTTTAAGGGGATTATCAGCACATCACTTTTAGGTAACACGATAGGTGAAGGCTTCGCAGGTTTTAGCGCAGTGGTTTGGCCGTTTTGCCATTGTGCGCAAGAGGGCATGGTTTTCATGTCTCTGGGGTAGCAGTCATACGGCACGCCATTTTTCTGGGAGCTTGCAGCAATGAGGCTTCCTATGGCACCGCCGCCAACTATATGTAGTTTACCCATTAGCACCTATTAAACATTCAAAGTAGCTTCTATTTTCTTATGACTATTAGCACCTATTAGGTTAGCACCTATTAGGCCGTTCGCGTTTTCCCCTAGCACGCCGGCAGAAAGCGTGCGGGCAGGGAAGGCCATGGATAAGTCTCAGGCGCATTAAGCCCGTTGTACCAAGTCTGCACATCGGCTTCGTTTATGACTTCACCTTTATCGAAAGGTGCAGTAACTGCTAATTCACCAGAAGATAAAGGAAGCTGTAAATGCCATGCATGAAGATACAGCCTGTCTGATGTCTCACCCCCATAAAGTGTATCACCCAAAATAGGTGCGCCAATGCTTTTAAGCGCCACACGAATTTGATGGGTTTTCCCCGAGTGAGGCTTAACGATAAACCCTCGGGTACCGGGCTTAGCCGCGCTACTGAAAAACTGAGTGATAGCCGGGTTTTCTGTGGTTTTTAGCAAAATCCGCTGGCCGCCTCGACGATTTTTCATATCGCCCATTATCATGCCTTGTTTCTTTTTAGGCTTGTGATCACTTAGCGCCAAGTAGTATTTGCTCACACGTCGTGATGAGAAAAGCTCGCCAATTTCTCCGGCTACAGCTGCATTTTTAGCAAGACACAAGCAGCCCGACGTGCCCGTATCTAAGCGGTGGCATAGATGCAGTTCTGTTACGGCTAACTGCTTTTTTAATCGGGTGACAATGCCGTCTATTTTTTCTGGTTCGCCGTTTTCGGCAATATTTTCTCTAACATCTGCCTCATTAGTGGCATCGTGCATAGCAATGCCAATAGGCTTGTTAACAATAATGAGGTCTGTATTTTCAAAGAGAACGGGGATCGGCTGCACTAGCTATTTTCTAACTCTGAAATGGCTTCTTCATAGTCAAGTTCGTCTACCGCATCGATAATAGCCGAGCGCTTTTCTTGTGGTAGGGCAAGGGCATCTAGCCATTCATCCAGTTTGTCCTGGGCGATAAACTCGCTCGCTTTCAGCGCTGTCATTAACTGTTTTCGCGCTTGCTCAGCTGCTGCTCCATTCGCCGGTGCCGGGGCAGAAGCTGTGACTTCTGGCTCTTTGATCAACGCATCAACCGCAGCAATGGTTTCATCAAGTACTGCGATAAAAGCAGGGTATTGTTCAGCAACGCGTTTGTCGTTTCTAAAGCCGCTTTCTACAGGCTTGCTCGCATTGTGCAAAGCAAAAAGCCCTAGGTTTCCTGTCACGCCTTTTAGTGTGTGAACAAGAGAGTAAGCCTCATTAAAATCACCCTTAGCAACATGCGCCTGCAAGTCAGCATCAAGAGAACGGTATTCGTCCGTAAACTTACCAAGTAGGGTGAACAACAGTTTTTTGTTACCACTTAGCTGTGACATTCCAAAATCAATATCGACTACTGTTGTTGACTGATCCATGCAACTATCCTTTTTATTTCGCAACTTCTATTGGGCTATTTCTATTCCAAATGGAAACCGTTTGTCAGTTCATTCGTACCACTTAGCGAATTCAACTGGCTAAAGCCTATTTTACAAAAGACTATGAAGTGTAAGTGTATTTCAGAAATACACAAATTAATACAATCATAGCAAAGTCGAAGCAAGTAAAGCGCTAAAAAGTCTGGTAGTCTTCGAAAATTCGCTTGCGCTATAGAGATAGCAACCTCTGTTTTCACCCAATAAGCCAAGTACCACTCAGTGAATACAGAGTGAAAAGGCAGAGTGAAGAATGTGTAGTAATTTAAAAGGAATCATCATGTCAGGAAAACTGACCCTACGTACCCTCTTTATGACCATAAGCGTCATCGCAGTAACAGCGTGTCAGCACGTACAGGAAGAGAAGACGAATAACCAATTAAACACAGTCGCTGATTCGTCGAACACCGTGTCGATCCCTTACGAAAAGTACACATTAGAAAACGGACTTACCGTCATTCTCCACGAAGACCATTCTGATCCGCTGGTTCACGTCGATGTTACCTATCACGTTGGCTCTGCGCGAGAAGACGTAGGCAAATCGGGTTTTGCTCACTTTTTTGAACACATGATGTTTCAAGGCTCAAAGCATGTTGCCGATGAGCAGCACTTTAAGGTTATTACGGAATCGGGCGGTAATTTAAACGGTACAACCAATACAGACCGCACTAACTATTTTGAAACCGTGCCTGCCAACCAATTAGAAAAAGTCCTTTGGTTAGAATCTGACAGAATGGGCTACCTGTTAGAAGCCGTAGACCAAACTAAGTTTGAAAACCAAAGAGAAACGGTTAAAAACGAGCGCGCCCAACGTGTGGACAATCAGCCCTATGGATTGCGTTTCGAGTTGAACGGTGAAGCGCTATATCCTGAAGGGCATCCGTACTCGTGGATGACTATCGGCTATGTAGAAGATTTAGACCGGGTTAACGTTAATGACCTAAAAGCCTTTTTTAAGCGTTGGTATGGCCCGAACAATGCAGTCCTTACTATTGGCGGTGATATCGACGTAGCCAAAACCAAAGCGTGGGTGAATAAATACTTTGGGGAAATCCCAACAGGACCGAAAGTAGATGAGCCTGAGCCTCAGCCAGTAACGTTAGACGAAACCCGTTATGTAACGTTAGAAGATAAAGTTCATCTTCCGCTTCTGCAAATAACTTATCCTACAGTGTATGGTCGCCATGAAGACGAAGCGCCACTGGACGTGTTGGCCGATATCTTAGGCGGTGGAAAAACCTCATTGTTTTACAAAAACCTAGTGAAAGAAGGTATGGCGGTGCAAGCCGTGGTGTCTCACCCTTGCCGCGAACTTGCCTGTGAATTCCAACTACTCGCTTTGGCCAACCCTGCAAAAATCACCTCACTTTCTACTCTCCAGAACGTACTGAATGAAACCCTAAAAGAGTTTGAAACACGTGGGGTAACGGCAGATGATTTAGCGCGTACAAAAGGACAAATTGAAGCGCGTACGGTATTTGGCTTACAAAGTGTATCTGGCAAAGTGTCAGCCCTCGCCGCTAACGAAACCTTTTACCAAACGCCAGATTTGATTGCCGAAGATATTGCGCGCTATAACGCCGTAACTGCTGAAGACGTTATGCGTGTTTACAATAAATATATTAAAGACGCCAACAGCGTTGTGTTAAGCGTGGTGCCAAAAGGGAAGGTTCAGCTCGCTGCGGCTAAGCAGACCTTTGAACGTCCGGTGAGAAATATTGAAATCGATACGGTAGAGGTGTCTGATGATGAAGCCTTTTCCAGTGCCCTATCTACCAATACCGCCCCTAGCTTTGATAGAAGCGTAATGCCGAAAGCCGGTGAAGCACCGGTTGTTGAAGTTCCAGATTATTGGGAAGCTGAACTTGCCAACGGTATTGAAGTGCTTGGCGTAACCAGCACCGAAACACCAACGGTAACGCTTACATTAGGTATGGATGGAGGCATGTTGCTAGACCCTGAAGGTAAAGCGGGTACGGCCTACCTAACCGCGTTACTTATGAATGAAACTACAAAGCATTACAGCAACGAAGAATTAGCCAGCGAACTTGCAAAACTGGGTAGCACTATCCGATTTAGTACTGCAGGTAGATACTCACAGGTTTACGTGTCTACTTTAACCAAGCATTTAGATGAAACCCTAGCGCTGTTAAAAGAAAAGCTGTTCAACCCTGCGTTCACTCAAGAAGATTTCGACCGCATGAAAGAGCGTGTTGTACAAGGCTTACAGCAGCAAGCGAAAACGCCGTCTAGCTTAGCCCGCCGCGCGCGTGACCTCGTTTTGTTTGGTGAAGATAATCGCGTGAGCCTGCCGGACGAAGGCACGCTGCAAACTGTGCAGAATATCACGTTGGAAGATGTTAAAACGTTTTATGCCAATTACTATTCGCCAGATAAAGCGAGTATCGTCGTTGTTGGTAACTTACCGAAAAAAGACATGGTGAATACACTAGACTTTATTGGTCAGTGGAAGGGGAATACCTATGAATTTGCTGATTACAGCGACTTTCCCAAGTACGAAGAAAACCAAATCTTCCTAGTGGATAGCCCAGAAGCGGTTCAGTCAGTAGTATTTATTGTTGATAGAAGCTTGCCATTTGACGCGACAGGCGATCACTTTAAGTCTCGTCTTATGAACTTCCCTTTAGGGGGAGCATTTAATAGCCGCATAAATCTGAACCTTCGAGAAGATAAAGGCTTCACCTATGGAGCAAATAGTGGTTTCGTTGGTGGCAAAACCCTTGGCTGGTTTGAAGCAAGTACCGACCTCACTGCTGCTAACACAGGTGAAGGTATCGCTGAAATTTTAAAAGAGATTAATCGCTACCGCACTGAAGGTGTAACCGAGGAAGAAATTGCGTTCATGCGCAATGCCTTTACGTTAAGCGACGCACTTGAATTTGAAACACCTACCAGTAAAGCGCGCTTTTTAAGGCAATTGCTTAGCTATGGTCTTGATAAAGGCTATCGTGAAGAGCAGCTTGCTATTATCAACAATATTGATAAGAAAACGATGGATGCGTTGGCAAAGCAATATTTGAATCTCGACAAGATGCAAATTATTGTAGTAGGCGATAAAGCTAAAATTTTGCCTCAGTTAAACGCGCTATCGATGCCAATTATCGAGTTATCAGTAGAGAGTAATACCCGAGAAACGTTAAACTGATAGATTGATTTTTGTTGAATTTACATTATTGCCCCCCATAAAAGGGGGCTATATTGACATAACGGACCACCATTTTGACTGTAGACTCATCCCGTTTTGAAGCGCGCATTGCTGCGCTTAAGTCACCCGAATTTCTCGCTGCGCTAAAAGATATTAAGCGTGGTGTCGAGCGCGAAGCCCTTCGTATAAACCCGAACGGTACATTAGCGCAAACCCCTCATCCTAAGCCGCTGGGATCTGCGCTAACCCATGATTCAATCACCACCGATTTTTCTGAATCCTTGCTTGAGTTTATTACGCCGCCAGAAAACAGTGCTGCCAAAACGATTTCTCAGTTAAAAGATATCCATAAATTCGTTATTGATAATATTGGTGAAGAGCAAATATGGCCGCTAAGTATGCCATGCTTTATAGATGATGAAGCGCACATTCCCATCGCCTATTTTGGTGAGTCAAATGTGGGCAAGATGAAGCGTGTATATCGCATTGGTCTGAAAAACCGCTACGGCAGTATGATGCAGGCAATTGCCGGCGTGCATTTCAACTTTTCTCTTCCCGAAACGTTTTGGAAGCTATGGGCTGAACTGAATGGAAAAGAACATTCTCAAGAGCAGACTTCAGCCGATTATTTTGGGCTTATCCGCAACTACCGCAGGTTGTGTTGGCTTATTCCTTATTTGTACGGTGCATCCCCTGCATTATGTGGATCGTTTTTAAAAGGAAAGCAGCATGCGTTACCTTTTAAAAAGGTAGGTAAGGGCACGGTATACATGCCATACGCGACATCACTTCGCATGAGTGATTTAGGCTACACAAGTGCAGAGCAATCGTCGCTTAAGATTTGTTACAACAAGCTAGACAACTATGTCACCTTGCTGCGCGATGCGATGAATACGCCGTCATCCCGGTTCAGCCAGTTTGCTGCAGGCGAAGAGGGCAATTATCAACAGTTAAGTCGCAACATCATTCAAATTGAAAATGAACTGTACTCGCCTATTCGCCCTAAGCAGCCCACTCAGTCAATGGAAAAGCCAACAGACGCTTTGGTTAGACGCGGTATCAGCTACATTGAAGTGCGCGCTCTAGATGTAAATCCATTTTCGGCAATTGGTATTTCACAGACGCAATTCGATTTCTTAGATGTTTTCTTAGTGGCGTGCTTACTAATGCCAAGTGCAGAACTTGACGAAGCGCAGCTTAAAGAAGCTAAAGAGAATATGAATAAAGTGGTGTTAGAAGGGCGAAACCCTGATTTGCTCCTGCAAAATGGCGGAGAAAATATTTCACTACCTAAATGGTGTGCCTCGCTGTTTAAGTCCTTCGAGCAAGCGGCCGAATTACTCGATTTAGCCAATGATACGTCGCGTTATACACAAGCGGTGAACGTCGAGGCTGAAAAAGTGGCGGATCCGGCGCTAACACCGTCAGGTAAACTACTTGCTACTTTGCTAGAAAGCGACAAAGATAATGGCGTGTTGGGCTTAGAACTGGCACAAGCTTATCAAGCTGAGATGAAGTCTTTTGAATACACGGATACGGATGCTGCTGGATTTGCTGCCCAAGCTGACGTGTCGTTTGCTGCTCAAAAAGAAATAGAAGCTGCTGATGTTAAAGACTTTGATACATTTATTCGTGATTATTTCGCTGAGGCCCCAGCAAAAAAAAATGCCTGACATAGGTCAGGCATCGAAGGGTTCCAGGGAAACACACATTTTACTAGAACATTAGTTAAGACAAGCTATGAACCAAAAGTTCAAAAAATTGGTTGTTTTTTTATCAACTCTCATCGTTCTTTTTCCGCTGTTTATCGCTGGGTGTGCAACTACGCCCCCTAAAGACATCAGTAATTTGTGCGAAATATTCTACGAAAAGGACGATTGGTATGATGCAGCTGCTGATGCCCGCGATAAATGGGGTGTGCCTATACATGTTCCAATGGCCATGATGTATCAAGAAAGTTCCTTCCGCCACGATGCGCTTCCACCGCGAGATTACGTTTTCTTCGGGCTTATCCCTTGGGGGCGTGTTAGTTCGGCTTATGGCTATTCACAAGCGAAAACACCTACCTGGTCTGACTATATGAGAGAAACAGATAACAGTGGTGCGGATCGTGATGATTTCGAGGACGCTATCGACTTTATGGGATGGTTTATTTACAAGTCGCAAAAAGTGAACGGTATTTCTAAATGGGACGCCTACGCGCAATACCTTAACTATCACGAAGGATGGGGCGGGTACAAACGCAGAAGCTATGATAGAAAGCCGTGGCTTAAGAAAGTGGCGTCAAAAGTTAAAGCGCGCTCGTTGCGCTATGCTACGCAACTTAAAACCTGCGAGGAAGATCTTCAAAAAGGTTGGTTTATGAAGCTGTTTAGCTAAACTACAGAAACGAGAAGAAGCGACGTTATAGTCGCTTTTTTTATGCGTCTATGAACGTTGATTAAATTAAGTAGAAAAAAATGAGGGATAGACGGGCGTCTATCCCTCAGCGACGCTAAGCCAAGACCGTTTTTTTACCCAACGTCGAACAGGCATTTACAAGATATTGCAAATGAGAATGATTTGCAATATCTTTTTGTAAATTAATTCTATCCCTAAATATGCAACAAATTTATCTGGCCCTGATCTTGTTCTATACTTTTCAAGTGGAGGAACGTATGGATATAGACAAGTTTAGTGCGCATGGAGAGGTTCACGCTCATTTTCAAGCAGAGCAAAATATTCTACATATAGACTTAGTAGGTCCGTTTAATCTTGAGTTCATGCAAAAGTATGAGCGTGTGGTTGGCGCACAAAGAAAGAATATTGATACACCGTGTTGGGGAAGCTTAGTAAATGTGCATGGTCTGGCACTTGCGCCCATGGAGGCTACTAACGCTGGGCAAGAAATTGTTAGTAAAGCCGTAGCATTGGGGCTAATTGCTACGGCAGTGGTGCTTCATGAACCAGAAGGTGTGGCAATGCAAAAGAAGTTTTGGTCTCGTGTTTATGAATCTTCAACACTAGCATTCGAATACTTTGACGACACTGCTCAGGCAACACTGTGGTTGAGTGAAAAAGTACTTGCTTGTCTGCAGGCCCACAATGTTAATCAGTTCAATAATGCCAGACGATAGCCATAACAGTCCTAACTAGGCGAACTCGCCCTGTCAAAATTGATCTTTGCTCAGAGCTCCACTCTACCAATTGAATGAAGGCATAACAGGAGGTAGCCATGGTAGTATGCGTATTTCTGATTGGTATAAAGTGTATATTGACCTGGATCAAATAATTAGGCCGACAGCTAACGACTAGAAATCGAATTTGATCTGGATCACATCCTCTATCTAACGCCTCTTCTACTATTTACTTAGTTGAAGAGGAGATTACTTATGTTGTGGACTATGATGAAAGACCCCGTAGTATGGGGCTCACTACTCGGTATAGGCATTATTGTAGCGATGATGATGTATTACACTTATTTGTTTATGCACAACAGTGCAGATGAAGACAAATAAGTCACCATGTATGGCTGTCCAGGTGCAAATTAACGCTTGTTGTTTTGAAGCGGTATGTCGATGAGTACCAATAGTGCTGCTTGTCCACCGTATTCGAGGGGCGCTTGATGAAATGCACGTACGTGTGGGTGCTGAACTAAGTAATGGGGCAGGGCGGCTTTTAGCACGCCCTGACCAAAACCATGCATAACGCACACGCAATCTATCAGTTCTTTTCTTGCCGTGTGAATAAGTGCGGCAAGCTCGGCTTTTGCCATCTCTCGGGTAAGGCCATGTAAATCTAACGTCATTTCTGGCGAGTAGTCGCCACGGCGTAACTGTTTCAAAATATGCGTAGACTCATCATCTTGGCAAAAGCGCATAGGCCCTTCTTGCGGCAACGCTGCCTGGTACATATCAGAAAAGTCGAAGCTTGCCGCTAATTGCTTGCTGTGTTTCATGTGTTTACCTTTTACCTGCTGCGACTTCTTAAATAACTCAACTTGCTTATCAGGCTCAACTTTATCTTGTGATAAAGGCGTCACTCCCTGCATTGCATCGGCAAATGAAAAGGTCTCTTCCTCGGTATTCGTAGACGTATTTCCATTACGGGCACCTTCCTGTCTCGCCTGACTTTTATGGCGATGAGGTTCAGAAAGTTGCTTCTTTAATGCTTTAAGTTCTTTTTTAAAGGTTTTCATCAACGATAGTTTGGGTAAATACACTCGAGTTTAACGATTCAAAACGCCTAAATTATAACGAATAGAAAGATTCGGTACGTAGTTAATTATGTGAATCGGTATGAAGTTTGGGTATGATACCAGCTTTGAAATTTTTGATGTACCCAAACGCCATGACCGATAAGTTTTACCTTGAAGAAGCCATTGAAGATCTGCATACCCTGTTAGATATGACACGATGGGCAACCAGCCGTTTTAACGATGCGGCTTTGTATTTTGGTCATGGTACTGACAATGCATGGGATGAAGCGACAAGCCTAGTTATGCAAGCCTTACATTTGCCTCATCCTATATTAGAGCAAGTTGGGGACAGCGTAATGACGTCTCGCTTAACGAAAAGCGAGCGAGAGAAGATTGCAGAGCTTGTTTTAAAGCGCGTGCAAACTCGCATGCCATTGCCTTATATCACTAATGAAGCCTGGTTCTGCGGTATGCCGTTTTACGTAGACGAGCGCGTGCTTATTCCTCGTTCACCGTTTGCTGAACTCATTCAAAACGAATTTGCGCCTTTTGTAGAGTCGACGCCAAACACTATTCTCGACATGTGCACGGGCGGTGCGTGTATTGCTATTGCGCTTGCTCATGCATACCCAGAGGCGCAGGTAGATGCCGTTGATATCAGCACAGATGCATTGGAAGTGGCCGATATTAATATTCAGGAGCATGGTCTTAGTCACCGTGTTTATCCCATTCAGTCTGACCTGTTTTCAAGTTTAGAAGGGCAGAAATACGACCTTATCGTGTCTAATCCTCCTTATGTTGACGCAGAGGACATGGCTGACCTGCCAGAAGAGTATCACCACGAGCCTGAGCTTGCCCTTGCCGCAGGTGAAGACGGTCTGGAACTGGTTGATATCATGCTTAAAGAGGCGCCAACTTACCTTAATGACGGTGGCTGGTTATTCGTTGAAGTTGGAAATAGCGAAGTGCACATGAGCGAAAGGTTCCCTGGCTTAGAAGTCATTTGGCTTGAGTTCGAAAATGGCGGTTCAGGTATTTTCGCCGTTCGCAAAAACACATTAGTACAGTATTTTAGTAGTAAGGATTAATAGTTAATTATGTCAGGTAACAGCTTCGGAAAACTTTTCACTGTAACCACGTTTGGTGAAAGCCACGGCATTGCAATTGGCGGTGTAGTAGACGGTTGCCCTCCAGGACTTGAGATCACAGAAGAAGATCTTCAGGTTGATTTAGACAGACGTAAGCCCGGCACCTCTCGCTATACTACGGCGCGAAGAGAAGACGATGAAGTACAAATTTTATCTGGCATATTTGAAGGCAAAACAACCGGCACTAGCATTGGTCTGTTGATTAAAAATAAAGACCAGCGAAGCCAAGATTACGGCAATATCAAAGACCGCTTCCGTCCTGGTCATGCCGACTACACTTACGATCAAAAATACGGTAGCCGCGACTATCGCGGTGGCGGACGTTCATCAGCCCGCGAAACAGCTATTCGCGTAGCTGCAGGTGGTATTGCGAAAAAGTACCTCAAAGAAGTGCACGGCATTGAAGTATTAGGCTATTTGTCTCAGCTTGGGCCGGTAACAGTAGATAAGGTTGATCACAGCGTAACCAACACTAATCCGTTTTTCTGTCCAGATGAGTCTAAGTTAGATGCGCTGGACGAGTACATGCGAGATCTTAAAAAGTCAGGCGACAGCATTGGCGCGAAAGTATCGGTTGTTGCGAAGAACGTGCCTGTAGGCCTTGGCGAGCCAGTTTTTGATAGGCTAGATGCTGAAATTGCCCACGCCATGATGGGAATTAATGCTGTAAAGGGCGTGGAAATTGGTGATGGTTTTGATGTTATTAATCAAAAAGGCAGTGAACACCGCGATACGCTTACTCCTGACGGCTTCACATCTAATCATGCAGGTGGCGTGCTAGGCGGCATCTCTACCGGTCAGGACATTGAAGTACACATGGCGCTTAAGCCGACCTCAAGTATTTCGGTTCCCGGTAAAACTATCAATAAAGACAATGAGGAAATCGATATCGTCACCAAAGGGCGTCACGACCCGTGTGTGGGTATCCGTGCTGTACCTATTGCTGAAGCCATGCTGGCGCTGGTATTGATGGATCATCTGCTGCGTCATCGCGCGCAAAATGCCGGTGTGCTATCGACCACCAAGCCTATTGCTGGTCAGGCATAGCGTTTATAATCCCAGCGCCGCATTCTAACGACCGCCATATTCACGCGGTTTACAAATACGCGCAGCACTAAAAACATGTTGCGCCAATGAATTTTACTATTCGCCACTACCAGTTTTGCGCTAGTGGCGTTTTTGCATATGGAGATGTGAATTGTCACCAAATGGCCTAAACGACGCCAAAAGCACTTCGGCGAGCCCAGCAAGCGGCAGAACCGGTCTTTTTATTCTTGCTATTACCTACTGGCTTTACTTCGGTCAGCTTGGCGTGCTTGTGCCTTATTTGGGTATTTTTCTTGATGGGCGGGGGTTTTCCTCTGCCGAAATCGGTGAACTCTTTGCGGTTATAACGTTAGCGCGTATTTTAGGGCCTGGCCTGTGGGCCGGCGTGGCCGATAAAACGGGCAATGCCATTGGCGTAATGCGTTTAGGCTGCTTGCTCACCGTACTGACTTTCAGTTCGGTGTTTTACTTCACCAGTTTTTGGGGGCTTACGCTGGCGTTCGGATTAATGATGATGTTCTGGACAGCGGTGTTGCCTCAACTTGAAGTTATCACCATGAACACGGTGGCGAAAACCAATGCCACGTATGGGCAGGTAAGGCTATGGGGGAGCGTTGGCTTTATTTGTTTGACGGTCGGTGTAGGAAAGGCCCTAGACATTTTTTCTACCGATACGCCAGTGCACGCCAGTATTGGCGTACTCGCGTTACTGTTCATCAGTACCTTGTTCATACATGCGCCCAAAGAAGCTGCACCTGAAACGTCTACGGCGGGAAGTATTTGGAAATACGCCAAACAAAAACCTTTCGCCATCTTTATATTCGCTTCAGCGTGCTTGCAAATTAGCTTTGGTGCGTATTACGGATTTTTCGCACTTTACATGCGCGACCTTGATTACAGCGGTCAACAAACTGGCATCTTTATCGCGCTTGGGGTACTTGCCGAGGTGGGGATATTTCTTATTGCCCGCCGTCTGATTAGCCAGTTTGGCGTGTGGAATTTATTGTTTGTGAGCATCGCACTGACAGGGCTTCGCTGGTATGTCATGGCGGCATTCGCTGATACCTTTATGGTGATTGTGTTGAGTCAGCTTATTCATGCATTAAGCTTTGGTTTAACGCATGCAGTATCGGTGCATTTTATCCATCAGTTCCTGCCGAAGGCGTATCAAAGCCGAGGGCAAGCGGTATACATCAGTATAGCGTTTGGATTAGGTGGTGCATTTGGAAACTACATGGCAGGGCAGCAATGGCAGCAAGGCACTAACGCCTATGAGACGTTCGTTACCGCAGCCGTTTTTGCAGCAATAGGCGCATTGTCATTGTTACTGTGTTCCAGAAAAGAAATGGAAGGTGCGAAGGCGGCTTAAAATCTTGTTTTAAGGGCTGACCGCAGGCTTACGCCTGCGGTGCACGTTTACACTCTGATATCACGTCAATACCATCATCACCATTGTCTTGCTCTAAACGTACATCGAATTTCCACAGCCTGTGCAGGTGGCGCATAACTTCATCTTTTGAATCGCCTAGCGGAATTCCTCGCTGAGGAATATAGCGAAGAGTAAGCGAACGGTCGCCTCTCACATCAACATTATGCACCTGAATGTTGGGTTCTAAATTACTCAAATTGTACTGAGCAGACAGCTTCTCTTTAATAATTTGATAACCCATTTCGTCATGAATAGCGCTCACCGCAATAAAGGGCTTGGTGGTGTCATCTTCAAGGGCGAATAACTTAAAGTCGCGAATAACTTTAGGCGATAAAAACTGACTGATAAAACTTTCGTCTTTAAAGTTTTCCATGGCGAAATGCACGGTCTCCAGCCAGTCTTTTCCCGCAATACTTGGAAGATATTTATAGTCTTCTTCAGTGGGGGACTGACACACCCGTTTAATATCCATGAACATGGAAAAGCCTAACGCATACGGATTGATGCCAGAGTAATAAGGGCTGTTGTACTCTGGCTGCATAACCACACTTGAATGACTGTGCAAAAACTCCATCATGAAGCGGTCGCTGACCAAACCCTCGTCATACATCTCATTTAGAATGTGGTAGTGCCAAAAACAGGCCCATCCTTCATTCATTACTTGGGTTTGTTTTTGCGGATAAAAATACTGCGAAACTTTCCGTACAATACGCACAATTTCACGTTGCCAAGGTTCAAGTAAAGGTGCGTTTTTTTCAATAAAATAAAGCAGGTTTTCTTGCGGTTCTTGTGGAAAACGAATTTTTTCTTTGTGTTTGCTATGCGGGCTATTTGGCAGGGTGCGCCAAAGCTCGTTCACTTGCGATTGCAGGTAGGCCTCGCGCTCTTCTTGTCTGTTTTTCTCTTCTTGTAACGAAATTTTCTGCGGGCGTTTGTATCGGTCAACGCCGTAATTCATTAGCGCGTGGCACGAGTCGAGCATATTTTCGACTTCATCAAATCCATATTTTTGTTCGCATTTAGCAATGTAGTTTTTAGCAAATACTAGGTAGTCGATGATAGAGCTGGCATCGGTCCAGGTTTTAAATAAGTAGTTGCCTTTGAAGAATGAGTTGTGACCGTAGCACGCATGAGCCATAACGAGCGCTTGCATGGTAATGGTGTTCTCTTCCATTAAATACGCAATGCAGGGGTCAGAGTTAATGACGATTTCGTAAGCCAGCCCCATTTGTCCACGACGGTATTGTTGCTCAGTTTGAATAAACTTTTTTCCAAAGCTCCAGTGCGTGTAGTTAAGCGGCATGCCGATGCTGGCGTAAGCATCCATCATCTGCTCTGCGGTGATCACCTCAATTTGATTGGGATAGGTGTCTAACTTAAATTTTTTGGCGATGCGATCGATATGTTGCTCATACTCTTCGATAAGTGGAAACGTCCAGTCGGGCCCATCGCTTAATAAGTGGCGTTTTGAAGTTTCAGGCTTGCTGTTTTCTTTTGCCATAGCGTCGGTTGTCATATTAGGCTCCTTGCTGCGCATCTTGTTCAGAGCGTTTGAAAAGCTCTCTGAACACAGGATAGATGTCGGCCTGTGTTTGTATGTGCTTACATACAAAGTTGTCGTGAGTGGCGGCCACTTTCTCGTATTCTCGCCACAAACTTTGGTGCTGCCTCTCGGTTATTTCAATATAGGCATAGTAACGGGTTGCGGGTAGCAGTTTAGCGGTAAGCAAGTCACGACACTGAGGCGAGTCATCAGCCCAATTATCGCCATCTGACGCTTGTGCTGCATAGATATTCCAGTTTCCATCGCTGTAGCGCTCGCGAACGACTTCATCCATTAGCTTCAATGCACTTGAAACAATAGTGCCGCCGGTTTCTTGAGAGTAGAAAAACTCGTGCTCGTCTACTTCCTTTGCTTGCGTGTGATGACGAATGTACACCACGTCTACGTTTTCGTAGGTTCGCGTCAAAAAGAGATACAGCAAGATATAAAACCGTTTAGCCATGTCTTTGGTGGCTTGGTCCATAGAGCCAGATACATCCATTAAGCAAAACATTACGGCTTTGCTTGAGGGAAGCGGACGCTTGTCATAGTTCTTAAAGCGCAAATCGAAAGTATCAATAAAAGGCACTCGGGCTATTTTGGCTTTAAGTGCTTCAATTTCTTCTTTTAATGCATTTATGGCTAACGTATTGTCGTGCTTGTCTTCTATAAGCAGTGCAAGTTTTTCTTCAAGCTCTCTCAGTTTCTTTCTATCACTTCCGCTTAAGGCAATACGCCTTGCCACAGAGCCTTTGAGTGAGCGAACAATATCTAAATTACTTGGCACGCCATCGGTCTGATAACCTGCGCGATAGGTTTCGTATTGGGTGACTTTATCAAATTGATTTTTCTTTAGGTTGGGAAGCGCTAAATCTTCAAAAAGTAGGTCTAAATATTCGTCTTTAGATATAGAAAATACGAACTCATCTTGGCCTTCGCCTTCATTGCTAGCGTCGCCTTCGCCTGCGCCCTTGCCACCGCCGCCTGGCGGCCTATCAATTTTATCACCCGCTGTGAATTGGTCGTTGCCGGGGTGGACAATATCTCTACTGCCGCCGCGGCCGGTATGAAAAATAGGTTCAGAGATATCTCTGGCTGGAATGCTAATTTGCTCGCCAGAATCTAAATCGGTAACAGAACGTTTACCCACTGCATCAGAAACAGCGCGCTTTATCTGCTGTTTGTAACGCTTAATAAAGCGCTGGCGGTTTACCGTACTCTTACCTTTGCTGTTTAACCTTCGGTCAATAAAATGCGCCATACACACCTGCTTGTCTTGTTGTGAACTACAAATACCCGTGCTGAAGCACGCATTACACGCGCTTCAGCATCACATGCGTTTAGCGCTAAGACGCTTTACGTACGCGCAGGTACCATTCACACAGCAACCGAACTTGTTTTTGCGTATATCCCTTCTCGGTCATACGATTTACAAAGTCGTCGTGTTTTTTCTGCTCCTCTGCAGAGCCTTTGGTGTTGAAAGAAATAACCGGCAGTAAGTCTTCCGTGTTAGAAAACATTTTCTTCTCAATCACGGTGCGAAGTTTCTCGTAACTGGTCCATGCTGGGTTTTTGCCGCCGTTATTTGCACGGGCTCTCAAAACAAAGTTAACGATTTCGTTACGGAAGTCTTTCGGATTACTTATTCCTGCAGGCTTCTCTGTTTTTTCTAACTCAGCATTCAGTGACGCTCTGTCGAACAGCTGTCCGGTTTCTGGGTCGCGATACTCTTGGTCTTGGATCCAGAAATCAGCATAGGTTACATAGCGGTCAAACAGGTTTTGCCCATATTCAGAATACGATTCTAAGTAAGCCGTTTGAATCTCTTTACCAATGAATTCCACGTAGCGAGGAATGAGGTAGCCTTTCAAAAACTCCAAATACTTATCAGCAGTTTCTTGAGGGAACTGCTCCCGTTCAATTTGACGCTCCAGTACATAAAACAAATGGACTGGGTTTGCCGCCACTTCTTGATGATCGAAGTTAAAAACCCTGGAGAGAATCTTAAATGCAAAGCGGGTGGATAACCCTTCCATGCCTTCATCGACACCGGCGTAGTCGCGGTACTCTTGATAAGACTTGGCTTTCGGGTCGGTGTCTTTCAGGCTCTCGCCATCATACACGCGCATTTTAGAAAATAGACTGGAGTTCTCTGGCTCTTTCAAGCGCGATAACACAGTAAACTGCGCTAAACACTCTAGCGTGTCTGGCGCACAGGGCGCGCCGTTAAGCTCGCTGCTGTCTAGTAACTTTTTGTAGATCTTAATTTCTTCACGTACTCGCAAACAGTACGGTACTTTTACTATATAGACACGGTCTAGGAAGGCTTCGTTATTCTTATTGTTTCTAAACGATTGCCACTCAGATTCGTTTGAATGCGCAAGTATAAGCCCATCGAAGGGAAGGGCAGAGAAGCCCTCTGTTGGGTTGTAGTTACCCTCTTGTGTTGCGGTTAATAGTGGATGCAGCACTTTAATCGGTGCTTTGAACATCTCCACAAATTCCATTAAGCCCTGATTGGCTTTACATAGTGAACCCGAGTAACTGTAAGCATCAGGGTCGTTTTGTGCATATTGTTCTAAGCGGCGAATATCAACTTTACCCACCAAAGATGAAATATCTTGGTTGTTTTCATCACCGGGTTCGGTTTTAGCGATACCCACTTGGTCGAGTACTGAAGGGTAAACGCGAACCACCTTGAACTGGGTAATATCGCCATTGAATTCATGCAGGCGCTTGCGTGCCCACGGCGACATGATGGTTTTTAAGTAGCGCTTAGGAATGCCGTACTCTTTTTGTAAAATGTCGCCATCTTCTTTGACATCAAACAGACAGAATGGATGGTCGTTAACAGGCGAGCCTTTCAGCATGTAAATAGGTACGTGCTGCATCAGTTCTTTAAGTCTCTCTGCCAGAGACGATTTACCGCCACCCACTGGGCCGAGCAAATAGAGAATTTGTTTCTTCTCTTCAAGACCTTGTGCGGCGTGTTTAAGGTAAGAAACGATTTGTTCTATGGCCTCTTCCATGCCATAGAATTCTGAAAAAGCTGGATAACGAGAAATAACGCGGTTTGAGAAAATGCGGCTAAGTGCCGGGTCGTTGGCAGTGTCGATTAATTCAGGCTCACCAATAGCTTGTAGCAAACGTTCTGCTGCATTTGCATAAGCGGTTTGATCCTCTTTACAAATTTCAAGGAACTCCCCAATGGTGAACTCTTCCTGTTTTCGCTCTTCATAGCGACTTTGATAGTGTTCAAAAATACCCATGAATACCCCTTAAATACGGAACCCCGTAATTTCAGCTTAGTATGTATTTGGGAAAACGATAGTAATTATTGTGTATAGTTTTTAATCTTTTCGTCTAATGAAAAATGCAACTTTAATAAGAATTTAGTGTCACTTAATGAACAACAGTGTGTGTCGTCCTAATATAGGTTGACAGTTATTAGGCCAGCTCTCGAAGCTGGCCTTTTCTATTATGCACTGCGTTAGGCGTTTCCATATCTAATGCTAAG
>NZ_JAKREZ010000081.1:0-1832 GCF_022348345.1 Alteromonas sp. CNT1-28
TTTGCCATACTTTGGAGAAGTAACCCACCTTTGTAAGCCTTTAAATATAATGAGTATGGCGGTTTATGTTACTTTAGAGGGGAAAATCCCTAGAACCCCTTTGTGATGGATTGAGTTTCCAGCTGTCTAACAAACTCACCTTCTTTTATTCTATAGAACGCGTTGGGTATAACTTACATCTTGGGATATTGTTATCGACATTATGGTGTATTGTTGATTCTTGTAAAGCCCATCCACCCACTAAGCCGGTTACTTTTACACTTATGAACTCAACGTGATTTCATCAGCTTTAACACTACATGTGCTGTTTTACTTAAATTTTGAACACCATATGTCGTGTTTTTATAAAAACGCTTTTTTAAGAATAAATTTATTTTTATGTCCTAGAAATAACTATAAGTGCTTGCATTCCGGGCATTTTACGCTTGTATAACGCTAATAAGTTAGTTGTTACTAACATAAATTTCATGCCAGTTTGAGTGCTCAAAATACCACCAGGTATTGGGTTGCATTAAGACAAAAACCTCACTATCTTGTTTTTGACGCTGGAAATTCGTACAGGGTGTAAGCGCTGTGGCTTTCTAGGGTTGGGAACCGAAAGGCCAGCGGCAACTGGCCTCTCTGAATCGGGACTCATTGTTTAGTAAATGGACCCATGAAGATTATCAATCGGCATTGGACATCTTCATGCTCAAAGTATCGTAAATGGCTATAAAAAATCAAGAGAGTTAACAAGTAAATTTGTACTTCAACATTACATATTTATAGAACCTTTTGCAGGCCCTGGCGGCTTTAATAAGGATTTCAATGAGTTCCTAATTACTTTAAGTTAGGAGCTAAATAATGGCTTTATTAAGATTTAAGGACACGCCATGTCCTCATAAATATGGCAACATCTGTACACATTCTGAGTTTGAACCTTTGGTGTGTGACAAACCCACCGTTACTGGAGGGTTCGAGCTATGAGTGGTAATTACATTGAAGGTAACTACGTGTTTTGTCGCTTTAGACGCAAGAAAAACAGTACAGAGATGTTAGATGCTCATGATTATGGGTATAAAGCGTGGCGTATCCCTATAAAGCGTAAGAGCTAGTAGGATACTGCATTAGTGGGGGCCGGATAGCCCCCATTTTTATATTCTCACTTTGGACAACACGCCTTCAGCTATCAGATCCCCAGTCTTTTTGTCGAAGTCTTCAGAAGCATCAGCAAAGGTTTTACTCAAAGCAACATCAACATCCGCGTTAAGTGCTTCAATGTAACCCATAGCCAACTCATCATTTAAGAACGTCTTAGCTGCATGTGACTTCCAATGTCTCATTTGAATGTCTGCCCAGATGTAATGATTATTTTTAGACATTACCTTCATGGCCATCCGCAGTTCCTTGCGTCTGAATTGATTTCTGAATGGATGCGCTGAAATCACGTCGTAAAGCGGGGTGAGCCAATGGCCAGTATGGTCAAGGTAAACACTGAAGTTCTTTGCGTGGCCATCAATACCCATTAACAGCCAAAATACATATTGCGCAAGAAAGAACTGATACATGTCATTTTCGCTATCAGTACTAAAGCGAAGCAGATTGGCTATCTCACTCGCACCCGGACCTCCATTTGCTTCATACTTTGACTGGCCAGCCCTACCAAGCGCTTGGCACATGTCTTCTTGAGTAAGTCGGTATATTAGGCCGTCCTCACCTTGCTGCCTATCAAACCGTTCAACCACCAGCGCTTTTTGGGGTTCTAGGGATTTTCCCCTCTAAAGTAACATAAATCGCTACAAACCTCGCCGTTAATGGCTTGTGGAGCTGGGTTACCTTTCATTTTAGACTTC
>NZ_JAKREZ010000082.1:0-2667 GCF_022348345.1 Alteromonas sp. CNT1-28
AGTAAACGAGTTCTAAAAAGGCAACGGTATTGATCTTGAAATAGTGGTCAAAGGACTATCTTTTTTCATTGACAGCCCGGAGGCTCATATGTGTTAGGTTTTCTCTTGCTGTGAGATAGTGTGCCCATTCTGAGGAAAGTAAACAACTGTTCCTTTTTTGTTTGTAGCCGCGCAGTTTCTAGCACCGCAAAATAGAATGAATAGCGATTCATTTTCATAAGATTTGAGGTTTAACCTTCCAGCTTTTCCTTTTGCTATCGACTCTTGAATTTTTATAGCCTCCTGTTTACCTTTTGATTCAAAGTAAGTCATTCCTATAAAGAAGCTGAAAATAATAAAGACAGTTAACCAAGATAAACGTACTCTTTTTGTGTGCTTTAGCTCAAGAGCAGTGGGCGTTCTCTGCTTGAGTTTAAAAAAACGCCTAAACTTTACAATACGTTTCCCTGCCCCAAAACGAGAACGAACTAACCTGCTCAACTCTATTTTGTATGTGGAATGGACTGTAATTAATATAGCCAAAGCAATGGGAAAAAGCATGATAGTGTTAATGTTAAGGATCATTCCGTGATACAAAATTTGATGGAAATTTCTATCCAGAACATCACTATCTAGTGACAACGCACCAAAATATCCATGTATGTAAGCAGTGCTTGAGCAATACAAAAACACAGTTGAAAATGTAAGGATTAATGCGCTATCTAAAAATCTAATAATAATGTCTCCAGAAAACTTAACTTTTAGATAAGGGGCGCAAGCATGTGGGGCATAATGGCGAAGCCGGCCCGCATGTATGCGTCCCAGCCCGCGCAGCGGGCGAACTTAATTTTTTTGTTAGGTGCCATGCTAGGGAATACCTATGTCCCACAATTGCTGTTCACTTAAAAGCAAAATGTCTTGTGTTTCGGAGTATCGAATGCCTAAACAGGTACTCGTAGAGACTAGCCACCCTTTTTCCTTTAGCTCAAAAACAACAACGCTATCTTTGCCATGAAAATCCTTCCAGCAATTCAACCGATAAATAGTGCTACCAAGAGCACATTCTTTGTTGGTGAAAAGCAAGTCGTCATCTTCAGTAGCAATATACTGTTCGCGAAGCTTTTCTAAAAAAGAGACTGGATTCATAACTGTCCACTTGGCACTTAACTTTTAAATAAGGGGCGCAGGCATGAGGGCTAATATCCGAACGAAGTGAGCAGCCCACATGTTTGCGTCCCAGCCCGCGCAGCGGGCGAACTTAATTTTTTTGTTATGTCTCATTGGGAAAAAACTTCCTTGAATATGCTCGGAGCACAATAGTCATTTAAGCTGATCACTACGAAGTGCTTTCTCACAAGTCCCGCATCTATTTCATACCATGCCTTTGTTTGGTTATCTTCTTCATACAAGTCTAGAGGGAAGATGAATGTTGGTTCTTCAAGGCTGTCTGATACCAGCAATACTGAATAAGAACTTTGACCTTCAATGCTCTCTGGTAATTTAATAGTTACAAAGAAGTTTGAATCTCTAAGGGTTGTATCAATAGTAACATTTTTGGCATGTTTGGAATTGAACTGTTCGCGCATTTCATCGGTTACTATGCAGGATGAGGCAAGACAGCCAAAATTGACTAATAGAAGTAATAAAAAAATTAACCGCATTTATCAATTCCTTCTGAGACATAACATTAAGCTAAGCGGCGCAGTTGCGTGGGGCATAATGGCGAAGCCGCCCCGCGTAAATGCGTCCGAGCAACCGAAGGGAGTGGTCTTAAGCGCCTATTGATTGTTAACACAAACAAGCGAAACGACTGAGCAGTGACGGTTTTGATTTGACTGATGTTAGCCGCCATCTGAGCTATCGAGTGTAATGGCGCTTGCTGACTTAAAATAAGAACTTGGCGATAAAGCGCCTATTACACTACCTTTGAATAGAAAGCGGCGGATTCAAACCTACCACAAGCCAGAGCGATGCTAATGAAAACAGGAGAGGGTAGTTCCACCGGGATTTTCATAAAGCCAAACGCAGTTTAGGCTGACGCCTTATAACATCCACAAATGTATTGGATATCATGCTCTTACAAGACTGATAACAATTAAATTAAACATCTTTGATGCATATTACTAAGAATTCTCTTTAATAACGGGCACATTTTGTAAGCTAATATTTCATTATCAATAAGTTATCAGTTTTATATGCTTGAATTTGCTGATTACTAAGACTTCTCATTAAATCCAAAGTTAAACTGTGCTCTATTGTCTCTAGAACTGGGGCTTACAGCGTATTTTTGAGGAAATTTCTTGTGTGGTTACTAAGAACTCTTATTAATAACATAATATAAACTGACTAATGCTTCTGTATCTACTGGGCTACAACTCCATTTATCCAATTTTATGATGCGT
The DNA here is from genome assembly GCF_022348345.1 of Alteromonas sp. CNT1-28. Taxonomy (NCBI): domain Bacteria; kingdom Pseudomonadati; phylum Pseudomonadota; class Gammaproteobacteria; order Alteromonadales; family Alteromonadaceae; genus Alteromonas; species Alteromonas sp. CNT1-28. The sequence goes on from NZ_JAKREZ010000082.1 coordinate 2,382, forward strand.
GTTACTGAGACTTCTCAGTAATTACACAACATCATTGATTGGAGGATTGTTATGGGTCAAAGCCCTTTCATAGAAAAAATTCGAGCTATTTTGCGGACTAAGCATTACTCAATTCAGACCGAAAAAACCTACTTACTGTGGATAAAGCGTTTTATTATTTTTAACCAAAAACGTCACCCCGAAGAACTAGGTGAGCAGGAAGTGACAGACTTCCTAACATACTTGGCTGTTAAGCGGCATGTAACCTCATCCACCCAAAATCTCGCTCTGTGTGCAATTGTCTTTA
>NZ_JAKREZ010000083.1:0-1614 GCF_022348345.1 Alteromonas sp. CNT1-28
GGAAAACTGCACTCAAATGGTACAGCTCCATAGTCGACGGGGCCTGGACCGCAGGCACATGGAATTAAATTCGTGGGGATCCCTCAGACTCTGACCCCATTACTAATGGGGTAGAGTCAATCTACTCACTTCATTAATCTGACAACTCGTACCTTGAAGCGTTTATTTCATTTGCTAATGAATACAATGCTCACTTAATAAAGTACTCTGACCCCATAACTAATACTATCCGCTTATGGATAATTGGTTTAAAACGCTTTACATTTTTGAGGTGTTAATAAAATGTTAAGTTCGCATGATGAAGTATTTAGTTTTAGCTGTTATTGCCGGTCTCGTTAATGTAGTGATGTCTTTTGTTACTTCACATCTACTAATCTCTACAGTTGCTACGTTTCTTACTATCCTTTTCGCGGCCTTTATTATTGAGAAGGTATTTCAAAACCAAAATATAGCCGCTAGTAAAATTGTTCTAACTGACGATTATAAGAACAATGCACACAGCAATGATGCAACGAAAGTTAGTCATGCCGCGAGCAACATTGCAATTGGTGGTGCTTCTATCTCTTTCTTTTTAGAACAGTTATCAAAAGCATTTAATGAGCAAGTCGCGAACATCGGCGAGATGAGCGGTAGACTCCAACAGTTAGAACTTTCCTCAACTCAGTTAGATGATCTTGCCAAGGATGCTGCATCTTCTATGAATGAATCTGACGAGAAAACGCAGTTCGGAAGTACGTCGTTAAAAGAAGTATTAAGCCAACAACAGCAGCTGGTTAAAAACATAAATGCGTCATCTGAAGCGCTTACTACATTAAAAAGTAAGGCCGAGGGAATAAGTACAATAACAAACACCATTAACCAATTGGCCGATCAAACAAATATGCTAGCGCTTAATGCGGCTATTGAAGCTGCAAGAGCGGGAGATCAAGGACGTGGTTTCGCCGTCGTTGCTGATGAAGTACGAGAGCTTGCCAAGAAAACAACCGATGCCACCTCAGGAATTGAAAGTTTGCTGCAGGATATGAATACAAGTAGCCAGGCCGCAGTGGCTACAATGGAAACGGTGCTAAACTCTAGTGATAACATGAATGTGAAATTAAAGGAGAGCGAAGAAGCTATCTCACACTCCAGTATGCTCTCTACAAAAGCTCGGGAATCGATGGGCGCTATGCAAGCAATGGTAGAAAATAATGCAGAACATAGCGCAGGTATAAGTACCAATATACTTCAGTTGCACACGACGACAGAAAAATTAGAGCGCGACCTCACTGATGTTTCTACTCAGGCGCTATCACTGAGTAGTCAAGCTGAAGATATTTTCAGGCTGCTGGAAAGCTTCGACGTAAATGATCGAAACAGCGAAGTTAGAGACATTGCAGTAAATGCAGCTAAAACTGTTGGAAAGCGTTTCGAGCAAGCGATTTCAGAAGGGAAAATATCAGAAGCAAAGCTGTTTAATTTTGACTATTCACCTATACCGAACACTAATCCTATAAAGCACACGACACCTTTTGATAGAGACTGTAACTAATTTTGTGTAACTGCCTATCTCAATTTACTCTATAGAGAGTTAAGGATAGGCAGATGAACATGAATAAGAAAGAGCTTGAAGCT
>NZ_JAKREZ010000084.1:0-3145 GCF_022348345.1 Alteromonas sp. CNT1-28
TTATTTGTTTTGACTCAATCAGTGGCGGCGCTCTGCAAGAATTAGCGGTAATTGGTGAATCTTGCTTATCCAAATGCCAGAGTATCTTTTGGATGACGGCAGGCTCTGTAATGCATGCGATGATTTTGACATTCGCCTTTGTGCAAGCTTCGCAAATGGTAATGTCAATGTTGAATACACGTTTTAACCTCTGTGCCCATGACATGCTGCGCGCCTGGTAGGGCTTATCTGAATCTTTCAGATGCTCTGCTAAACGAGGGCTGTTCTTGCCGCGTTGTGAAGCAGTTACTTCTGCTCGTACATTGGCATTTGGCGCAAACACGCCATAAAACCGCGTCAGATTCAGTCTAGGCGGTGGTACCAAGGCAGCTAGCTTACTAATGAAGTCAATCGGCGAGAAGAATACGTGAGTCGTACCATTGCTGTAGGGTGTCTTGAGTTCGTATCTGACATTACCTGTCGTTGTGAGGCTTAAGCGTTTTTCGCTTATTGCAGGTCTTGCGATGTAACGACACAATCTTTCTAGTTTTTCTGGTTGATCTGCATCTGCGAAGACCCCTGCATGTAGGCTAAATCCAGCTATCTTTGCGAGTTGTCCTAAGTGATCAGGATCTTTTGCTGGCATGGTTTGCAAAGTAAACACTTTTTTACCAGTATCTGCACCAACTGCGATCCGGTAGCTGACCGAAGCAGCTTGCAGTGGTAACAAGCTGTCTTCATCGTTAATTGGCAAGTCCAGATAGGTATTGTCAATGTCGCGTTGAATTAGCCCTGCTTTTTCGAGATATTGTGCGATGCGCTGGCTGATGGTGTTTACCAACGCCTCCATATTGGAATGACTCGGCGCTTTGACTCGCTTAAATGTCATTTGTCCATGCTCTTGTGTGATGACACCTTCAAGGAACAGCATATGGAAATGTATATTTAAGTTAAGCGCACTACCAAAACGCTGAATGTAGGTGACTGCCCCTGTCTTAGCCTGCTTCTTCAAGTAGCCTGAACGATGGATGATGTCTGTGGAAATTGCGCGGTGAACGATTTGCAGGACGTTGCTGAGTTCTTTGGGGTATCTGGCGAGTAATAACCTTAGGGGAATAGGTAAGCTTAACACCCATTGCCTAACAGGGTAACCCTGCAATACATCATCAACCAGTAGTTTCGCACTCTCAGCCATCCTTCGAGCTCCGCAACTCGGGCAGAAACCTCTTCGCTTGCAACTGAAAGCTACAAGCTTCTCATGTTTGCAGTCATCACAGACTATGCGCAGAAATCCATGCTCAAGTCGACCACACTTAAGAAACTCTTCAAACTCTTTGATCACATGGTATGGTAATGCCTTTCCCTGAGATTGCATCATCTCGGCGAAGGCAGGGTAATGTTTCTCAACAAGTTGATAGAGCAATGTTTGCTCTGGACGATGGCGTTGATAGGTGTATTGCTCTGCAGCTAACATCAGCATCCTTGCTAATGTAAAAGTCTATAGTGTACCTTGTTGGGCTGGTAAGTAAACTGACCAGAGTGACAGAAATTGGCAGTGGTTCGTGGTTATCTGAACGACCGGTATACGATCAGATAGCTAGTCTACAACGGAGGCTCCTCTAACGTCTCTGTGCTGGTGTTTCATAGTCTAGCGTCTTTCTGGGTCTTTCGTTAAGTTGTCTTGCGACGCTACTGAGCTTTTGCTGACTATGTACTGACAAGTCAGTGCTTTTGGGGAAATATTGTCTAAGTAGCCTATTAGTGTTTTCATTTGAACCCCGTTGCCACGGAGAGTGAGGATCACACAGATACACTTTGATGTCAGTCGCCAGTGTAAACTGTTTGTGGTCTTTGATTTCCCGACCTCTATCCCACGTGAGTGATTTATACAATTCGCTTGGTAGCTTTTGGGCTTGTTTAATTAGCGCAGCAATAACAGTAGATGACTTACTATCTTCCACTTTGGCTAGCATTACATAACGAGAGTGGCGTTCAACGAGCGTTGCAATATAGCTATTCTTTGAACCACATATTAAGTCTCCTTCCCAATGCCCAGGCACAGCTCTATCTTCAACGGAAGCTGGGCGCTCGCTGATTGACAAGGCATCTGGAATTTGGCCTAAGCCTCTGCCTTTTAGCGTTGACGTGCGAGACTTTCGGACGGCTCTCTTCGTTCTCAAGCATCGTTGCAACTCTTTCTTCAACGCCCCTCGCGTCTGAATGAAGAGTGTTTTATAGATGGTTTCGTGAGACACGTACATTTCCTGATTATCGGGATATTGTCGCTTTAACCAACCCGCAATTTGTTGTGGTGACCATGCTCTTTTAAGCTTAACAGCTATAAGTTTACACAACTCTGGGGATCCGATTAACTTACATGGCTTAGGCCTTAATGCTTCGTCCAATGCTCGTTGCTCTGCTTTTACGGCACGGTAGTGCTTCAACCCACCATTTCTTTTTATCTCACGACTTATTGTAGATGGCGCTCTAGACAAACGTCTGGCAATTTCTCGAATAGATTGTTTACTGACTAAGCATCGTGATATCTCTTCTCTTTCATCAAGCGAGAGGGACTGTGGATGTCTTTTTCGTTCTGGTGGCCGGTACCCACCCGTTTGATAGATGGTTGGCATAATAGAAGAGTGAAAGCGGTCAAACATTCTAGCGATGTCATGTAGCGAATCACCTTGCTTATATCTGTCCCAAATTAGCGCTTTTTGCTCAGGTGAGTAATAAATACGTTTTCTTTGTTTCATAGCAACGTTCCTCCTCAAGTAAGGATAGCGTTGCATTCACCAGTTGAACTCAAGGCTCTTTTCGGACATTAACTTGTTGCGGACTGTCACGTTTGATTGAACTCAAAATCCGAAACTGTCATATGGAGTACACCAGGACGTATAATACTGAGAACTATGAAACTTAAAATCATCATCTGACGATGAAATCAGGTCAGCCTCTACCTCACCGAAAAAGGCAACCCGCTCAGTGATATCCTCGCCGGAGGTCGATGTAGCTATTGATTCAGCCAACGTAAGGTAATCTTGATAATGGCGTGCTTCTGAGCGCAACAACGACACATAAAAATCATTTAAACGCTTATCAACATGGGGTGCCAATACCGCAAAGCGCTCACACGAACGCGCTTCTATATAAGCCCCACATATCA
>NZ_JAKREZ010000085.1:0-1602 GCF_022348345.1 Alteromonas sp. CNT1-28
CAGACTGTTGAAAAAGCCCTAGACGAAAGTCTGGGGCTTTGATCTAATAGGCATAGTGAAATTCGGAGTGTTCACCATGCTAACCCCAAAGTCCCCACAACAATACGAGTTTGAAACCGTATATATCAATGAACTGGTACCAGAAGACCACTTGGTTCGTTTAATTGATATGGCGATAGATTTTGAGTTTATCCGCGATGAGGTGGCTCATCTATATTGTCAGAATAACGGTCGCCCTTCGGTTGACCCCGTACGCTTTTTTAAAATTCTGTTTCTCGGTTATTTATTTGGTATCAGTAGTGAGCGACGCCTCATTAAAGAGATACAAGTAAATGTGGCGTATCGCTGGTTCTTAGGTATGGGATTGACGGAAGATGTGATTCACCATTCCACGCTGAGTCAAAACCGCATCAAGCGTTTTAAAGACAGCGATATCTATCAGGTTATCTTCGACAACATTGTGCGTCAGGCCATGAAGCAAGGACTCATTGGTGGTAAGAGTTTGTTTGCCGATAGCACGCACTTAAAAGCGAACGCCAACAAGAAACGCTTCGACATAAAAGACTTGAAGGTGACACCGTCAGCTTATGTGGAACAGCTAAACGAAGCAGTAACCAAAGACAGGGAGTTAGAGGGAAAAAAGCCCCTGAAGTGTAAGGAAGACAAGCCTTGCACGAAGCCTACGAAAGTCAGCCGCACTGACCCTGATAGTGGTTTTATGGTGCGCGATGAGAAGCCCAAGGGCTTCTTCTACCTAGACCATCGCATCGTAGATGGGCGTCACGGTATTATCGTTGATACACACGCGACACCAGGAAATGTTCACGATAGCCAACCTATCATTGCGCGTATTGATAGAGCTAGAGACACCTTCAAACTCAACCATATTGCCGTTGGTCTCGACGCGGGCTACTTCACCGCCGCGGTGTGTCATCACCTCGAAGCGCGACAACTGATTGGTGTAATGGGGTATCGTCGCCCTACGAAAAAGAAAGGCTACTTCGCTAAACGCGAGTATGTATACGACACAGAATCTGATACATACACATGCCCCCAAGGCCAGGTTATTGCTTACAACACCACTAACCGCGAAGGCTACCGCCAGTATCACTCTGATGCGAAGCAATGCATAAGCTGTCCCGTTCGTAAGCAATGTACAAACAGTAAGAATCACACAAAAGTTATAACGCGCCATGTCTGGCAGAAGAGTGTCGAGAACGCAAACGAAGTCAGATTAAGTGAATGGGGGAAGAAGCAATATCGAAGGCGAGCTGAAACGGTAGAACGAAGCTTCGCAGATGCAAAACAACACCACGGACATCGATACTGTCGCTATCGCGGACTCAGTAAGGTCTCGATGCAGTGTCTGCTAGCCGCTGCATGTCAAAACATGAAGAAAATGGCCTTAGCCAAGGCTGTATAAGCCTAAATACCCTCAAATCTCGCTCGCAAACCCGCTAATCGAGTAAATGACTCACTTATTGCCCTCTAAGAGCTCAACACTAAAACAAAAACGCCTTATTAAAAAATATCGCGATCGCAGCCTTCGGCTGCTAGAAAAAATAAACCCCTCCGAAAAAAGAGGGGTTTATCATCAATCTG
>NZ_JAKREZ010000086.1:0-2860 GCF_022348345.1 Alteromonas sp. CNT1-28
AAAACTGCACTCAAATGGTACAGCTCCATAGTCGACGGGGCCTGGACCGCAGGCACATGGAATTAAATTCGTGGGGATCCCTCAGACTCTGACCCCAATTTGAGGTTTTGTTGGGGGAGTGGGGATTAATGTACTCTGACCCCATTTTTTTGTTTCTTCCAGACGCAAAAAACCCGCCGTTAGGCGGGTTTCTTTTAATGGGACCTGGCAGTGTCCTACTCTCACATGGGGAGACCCCACACTACCATCGGCGCTAATACGTTTCACTTCTGAGTTCGGAATGGAGTCAGGTGGTACCGTATCGCTATGGCTGCCAGGAAAAACGGGTAACAATCTAGAAAACTGGATATCAATTCAATCGTGAGTAACTACTTTTCACTCTACTTTTTGCTCATTTTTCAGAGCTTAGCTTGTCTACAACACTCAGAAGTCTAAAGCTTCTTGGGCGTTGTATGGTTAAGCCTCTCGGGCAATTAGTACAGGTTAGCTTAACGCCTTACAACGGGGATGACTCATCTTTGGGCCGGCTTCCCGCTTAGATGCTTTCAGCGGTTATCCGTTCCGAACATAGCTACCGGGCAATGCCATTGGCATGACAACCCGAACACCAGCGGTTCGTCCACTCCGGTCCTCTCGTACTAGGAGCAGCTCCCATCAATCATCCAACGCCCACACCAGATAGGGACCGAACTGTCTCACGACGTTCTAAACCCAGCTCGCGTACCACTTTAAATGGCGAACAGCCATACCCTTGGGACCGACTTCAGCCCCAGGATGTGATGAGCCGACATCGAGGTGCCAAACACCGCCGTCGATATGAACTCTTGGGCGGTATCAGCCTGTTATCCCCGGAGTACCTTTTATCCGTTGAGCGATGGCCCTTCCATACAGAACCACCGGATCACTATGACCTACTTTCGTACCTGCTCGACGTGTCTGTCTCGCAGTTAAGCTAGCTTATGCCATTGCACTAACCTCACGATGTCCGACCGTGATTAGCTAACCTTCGTGCTCCTCCGTTACTATTTGGGAGGAGACCGCCCCAGTCAAACTACCCACCAGACACTGTCCACACCACACAATCTAGCGACTGTGCTTCAAAGCCTCCCACCTATCCTACACATGTAGGTTCAATGTTCAGTGCCAAGCTGTAGTAAAGGTTCACGGGGTCTTTCCGTCTAGGTGCGGGTACACAGCATCTTCACTGCGATTTCAATTTCACTGAGTCTCGGGTGGAGACAGCGTGGCCATGGTTACACCATTCGTGCAGGTCGGAACTTACCCGACAAGGAATTTCGCTACCTTAGGACCGTTATAGTTACGGCCGCCGTTTACCGGGGCTTCGATCAAGAGCTTCGTCCGAAAACTAACCCCATCAATTAACCTTCCGGCACCGGGCAGGTGTCACACCCTATACGTCCTCTTACGAGTTTGCAGAGTGCTGTGTTTTTAATAAACAGTCCCAGCCACCTGGTCACTGCGGCCTCCATTTGCTTACCACGCGAAGTGTTCACAAACAGAGGCGTACCTTCTCCCGAAGTTACGGTACAATTTTGCCGAGTTCCTTCACCCGAGTTCTCTCAAGCGCCTTAGTATTCTCTACCTGACCACCTGTGTCGGTTTGGGGTACGGTTCATATAATCATAAGTTTAGAAGCTTTTCCTGGAAGCAGGGCATCAACAACTTCACTCCCTTGGGAGCTCGTCTCGTGTCTCGGCATTCTCTTTTAAAGAGCGACCCGGATTTACCTAAGTCACTAGCCTACTCACTTTCACTTGGACAACCAACGCCAAGCTTGCCTAGCCTTCTCCGTCCCTCCATCACTGATTATATAAGTACGGGAATATTAACCCGTTTCCCATCGACTACGCATTTCTGCCTCGCCTTAGGGGCCGACTTACCCTGCCCTGATTAGCATGGGACAGGAAACCTTGGTCTTCCGGCGTGGGAGTTTTTCACTCCCATTATCGTTACTCATGTCAGCATTCGCACTTGTGATATGTCCAGCAAGCTTTACAACTCACCTTCATCCACTTACACAACGCTCCCCTACCCAGCATGTAAACATGCTGCCGCAGCTTCGGTATATTGCTTAGCCCCGTTACATCTTCCGCGCAGGCCGACTCGACTAGTGAGCTATTACGCTTTCTTTAAAGGGTGGCTGCTTCTAAGCCAACCTCCTAGCTGTCTATGCCTTCCCACATCGTTTCCCACTTAGCAATATTTTGGGACCTTAGCTGGCGGTCTGGGTTGTTTCCCTCTCCACGACGGACGTTAGCACCCGCCGTGTGTCTCCCGGATAGTTCTCATTGGTATTCGGAGTTTGCAAAGGGTTGGTAAGTCGGGATGACCCCCTAGCCTTAACAGTGCTCTACCCCCAATGGAATTCGTCCGAGGCTCTACCTAAATAGATTTCGGGGAGAACCAGCTATCTCCCGGTTTGATTGGCCTTTCACCCCCAGCCACAGGTCATCCCCTAACTTTTCAACGTTAGTGGGTTCGGTCCTCCAGTTGATGTTACTCAACCTTCAACCTGCCCATGGCTAGATCACCGGGTTTCGGGTCTATACCTAGCAACTAAACGCGCAGTTAACACTCGCTTTCGCTACGGCTCCGAAAAGGTACGCAGTCACCCCATCACTAAGCACCCTGCTTGATTTTGGCGGTTTACCGTTGGCTGCTTCGCAGGTCAACGTTAACGTTAAATCAAACTGGTTATTACTGCTTTGTGAGTCACATCACTAAAGGCACTTAGTGATGGGGCTCCCACTGCTTGTACGTATACGGTTTCAGGTTCTATTTCACTCCCCTCACAGGGGTTCTTTTCGCCTTTCCCTCACGGTACTGGTTCACTATCGGT
>NZ_JAKREZ010000087.1:0-1556 GCF_022348345.1 Alteromonas sp. CNT1-28
GACAAAGGGAGTCATACCAACGCCCGCATAAAGGGCGATAACACGTGGGCTAAAATTAGGAACGAAGTGACGCAGCCCATGTGTTAGCGTCCCAGCGAGATAATTGGACTCCCCCGCACCTGAGGGTTTGGGGTAATATTTTTGTTACCACACAAAAAATATTAAAGAGAGTCCTTAATATGTATCGTACTAAAGTCGGCGTCGATTTAGCAAAAAATATAATTCAGGTTTGCACACTACACGGTAAAAAAGTTACGTCTAATGTAGAGATGAGTACCGATGAATTTTCACTTTGGTTAGCTCAAACTAAACCCGTCACTGTAGCGTTTGAAGCTTGCTCTACTTCAAATTATTGGTATCAACAAGCCATTAAAGCTGGTCATGATGCTCGACTGATTAGTGCCAAATTGGTCAAAGCTGTTAGGCAGAACCAAAAGACAGATAAGAATGATGCATTGGCAATCGCACAGACCTTATTTTTACCAGAAGTGTCTTTTATAAACGGTAAAAGTATTGAGCAACAACAGTTGCAATCAATTCAACGTTTACGCGAGTTAGCAATAAAGAGCCAAAACGCCTCGCAGAAACAAATAGTATCATTACTGTTAGAGCTTAATATCCGTTTACCCAATACACAAGCTGGCTTACTAAATGGGTTAGAAGGGGTACTTGAAGATGGAGAGAATAATTTGTCTGATACCTTCCGTGCCACTCTTTTGGTCGCTAAAGTGCAACTTGAAAATATGATTAGCGCTATTCGTGAATACGATAAATATTTAGAACAGAGTATCCAATCATTACCTGATTGTAAGAAGCTCTTAAAGCTTGAGGGTGTAGGTCCAGTTAATGCAGTAAACCTGTATATCGCACTAGGTGCAAATCAATCGCAGCCATTTAAGAGTGGAAAGAATGCGTCTGCTTGCATTGGTTTAACGCCCATTCAGCATTCCTCTGGTGGGAAAGAAGTCATGGGAACCATAGGTAAATATTGTAAAAATGGATCCCTTCGAAGTCAGCTGATCACTGGCGCCATGTCAGTGGTGATTAAAGTGATAAAGTACGGCGCAAAAACGAAAAAAGAACTTTGGTTGCAGGGCTTAATGCAACGGCGAGGTAATAGGTGTGCAGCAGTAGCCCTGGCTAACAAAACAGTCAGAACTGCTTATAGTATGCTGCAAAATAATACAGAGTATCACGCTGCATAACTCACAGCGCAAAATGAGTTAACCAACTAAAATGCTTGAACAAAGATAAAAATCTACAAACGAAGTCAGCCGCAAGCTTGGAGCATGAAAGCTCGCCAGCGAGACTTGGCCGTTTGTTCGCGTAAACATCAGTGAGCCAGAGATAGCTTCTCTACTAGAGCTCGAACATAAGCACGCATTTTTCTTTTTGTGATATTAAATTTTGGTTGTTGACATGGGGGGAGTCCACATAAGCTTGCGACCGACTACAGCGGTTTGATAATCATTGAGCCTCCTCCCTATCAGCATAAACAGAGTTTATCCTAATAGGCGACCAAACCAAGGGAGAAAACTCAATGAACTTTTATACTA
>NZ_JAKREZ010000088.1:0-1529 GCF_022348345.1 Alteromonas sp. CNT1-28
ACCTAACACATATGAGCCTCCGGGCTGTCAATGAAAAAAGATAGTCCTTTGACCACTATTTCAAGATCAATACCGTTGCCTTTTTAGAACTCGTTTACTTCGTTTGTCATGGCTGATGTTAGGCAAATCGCCTACGTCAAACACATATAGAGGCTCTTGTTGTTGCTCTTTTCAATTCCTTTTGACTGGCAACGGCACTAGACATTCATCGGTTAACCTTCCTCTGTCCTATTCAAAGCTAAGTGGCTGCATTGACCAGTTAGTATCAGGTTCAGTGAAGGTGTAAGCAAATTCATAAAAAGGTAGTGATGCGCAACAGTGACATGTCTAATCAAACCAACAGGTTCTGGCATGCAGGTATATTTATCGATGCTGCTTTTGCGGAGTACTGCGCGATAAAAAAGATACTCACCATTAAACCAGTTAGACGTTTAAGCTCATGCCACCGTGCGACTTACCCGTTTAAAAAGCGTTCTTCATCGAATACCTGCTGATTCTTCAACATAAAATAAGTACACCGCCCGATTTTGTGAGCGAGTGCAGATAAAGCCTTCGCCTTGCTCATTCTCTTTTGAAGCTTTGCTAAATACCGTTTGGCGTTGTCATTACCTTTAAGGTACAACACCGCTGCTTCACTAAATGCCCATTTCAAATGTGCATTGCCAATCTTATTCCCCTGCGTACCGTGTGTTTTACCGGCCGACTCAGCTTTGCATTTTACTAACCGTGAATACGAGGCAAACTTTTGAACTGATGAAAACCGCTTAATATCACCAACTTCATACAAAATGGTGAGGGCTAGAATTTTCCCAATACCTGGAAACGACTTGAGAATATGTAAATCTGTAGCGCAGTGTGTCTGTGCCTGAGTCTTTACATAATGTTCAATCTTGTAGAGCTCACTCACCATGGTTTCGATAATGTTTAGGTTTAAATCCATGCTCTTCTGCACTGCTTCGTCTGGAAAAAAGTGGCGCATCTTTTCTCTATCAGGAGAGTTTCTTAGATCTAACCGCGTTTCTAATACGGGTAAGTTGTATTGACTGACTGTGCTGGCAACATGCGCTTTCAGCTGGGCACTCATTCGCATTATGTGCGTGCGCCGACGCAGCGCATCACGAATTGAGCGATGCTCCTTTGAATAAGCATGCGCGAGAGGGAAATTCCCTCCCCGCATTAGCTTCGCTATCTTTAGCGCGTCTATTTTATCGTTTTTCGTTTTACCGGCATGTATCGCTTTCATGTAAAGCGCGTGGCCAAGAATAAAATCAATATTGTGCTCTTCACAAAAGTCAGACACCCAATACCAACAGTGCATACATTCCACACCAACAACGATATTGCCTAGATATGGTTTTAGAAGCGCTAACAGTTTATCGGGTGAATCATCGATTTTTTCGTGAACGAGAATGTTGTTTTCATTATCAATGATGCAGACATAGAGCAGTCTTGTGTGAAGATCGATTCCACAATAGTACGGATGTGTATTAGTATAAAAGTTCATTGAGTTTTCTCCCTTGGTTTGGTCG
>NZ_JAKREZ010000089.1:0-1528 GCF_022348345.1 Alteromonas sp. CNT1-28
CAACTCAATAAACTCGCTCACTTCGTTCGCTGGGACGCATACACGCAGGGCGGCTTCGCCATTATGCCCTACGTTCCTGCGCCCGTTATTGAAAAGTTATACGCTATGAGCATCAAGGATAGAAATGCAGCTTAAAAAACCTAAGTATCTTCTCATTACTCAAAAGTTAGGGCTTAAATTACCACTAGTTTGGTGTGGTTCAGCGTTTTTAATCGGCGTGTTTACTCAAGAAATAGCAGCTGCAATCTTCATTTCATTCTCATCTTTTTTCTTAACTTGGCTTACTTGTAAACTTTCAGGCTTTTTCTTCAGCTTCCAAGAACATAGCGGCATTCTAAAAAACCATATTTACGATAACGTTTTAAAAGCAATTTGGTTTATAAGTCTGTTTTGCCTCGTAGTGAATTTCTTTAAATCTCTACTCTTAAAAACAGGAAGTGAAGCATTCTTGGGCTGTGTTTTTTCAATCGTTTATTTTGCCTTTATGCTTTCTGCATCAAACCGCTGGGGTATGCACTTTGTTGAAAAACGCGTATAACAAAAAAATTAAGTCACTCACTTCGTTCGCTGGGACGCATACACGCAGGGCGGCTTCGCCATTATGCCCTACGTGCCTGCGCCCCTTATTTAAAAGTTATATGACAAGAGTCGCTTTCAAATATGGATAGGTTTAAATACGAAGTAAAAACTATAGGTGGGGTATTCAAGCTGCGCTCCACAAAGCTCAAAGAATTAGAAGAACTCTGCGGTAATATGGGTAACAAAGGCTGGGAACTTGTTTCTGTAAACTATGACTGGCTAACGGTTAGCTATACTCTTTTTTTTAGAAAAAAAGTCCTCAATTGAAGTGCCGCGGTTATTGGTCTTAGGTTATTTTAGCATTGTCATATAACAACCCAATCAACACACTCACTACGTTCGCTGGGACGCGTACACGCGGGGCGGCTGCGCCATTATGCCCCACATGTCTGCGCCCGTTATTGGAAAGTTATAAGGCGTCAGCCTAAACTTCGTTTGGCTTAATACAAATCTCAGTGCAACTGCCCTCACCTGTTGTCATTAGCATCGCTCTAGCTTGTGTTAGGTTCATATCCGCCGCAGTTAATTTAAAGGTGGTGTAATAGGCGCTTAATCGCCAAGTTCTTATTTTCGTCCAGTAAGCGCCATTACACTCGATAGCTCAAATGGCGGCTAGCTTCAATCAAGTCAAAACCATCACTGCACAACCGTTTTGCTTGTTTGTGTTAACAATCAATCGTATGCTGGCTTCAACAGTTTAAAACAGACCAAAGGAAATGGCTCTGCTTCTAACAAAGCGCTTAAGACCACTCCCTTCGGTCGCTCGGACGCATTTACGCGGGGCGGCTTCGCCATTATGCCCCACGCAAATGCGCCGCTTTGCTTAATGTTAGGTGCTAAAAGGAAAAACTATGAAATCATGGAATGAATTAACTAATCTACAACGCGCAGTTATCGGTATCGCAATGGTTGTTGCGGCGGCAGTTTTGCCAGAGATAGCCTTCTTAGT
>NZ_JAKREZ010000090.1:0-1509 GCF_022348345.1 Alteromonas sp. CNT1-28
CACATGTCTAAAGATGTAAATAAGCTACTCGCAGGTCAACTTCTGATTGTTGAAGATGACGCCATTACTTCTGAACTTATATCAAACAACCTCACAGCAATAAAGAAAATCCGTATTGTTGCAAACGGTAAAAGTGCAGTTGAGTTTTGCCAATTGTATAAACCAGATATCATTGTGCTAGATGTTTACTTACCAGACATCAATGGCATTGAGCGCTACCGACTTCGTAAAGAAGCCACTATCTCTCTCAACTCTTCAACAATGACTTCTTAAACACTTGAATACTTCAAAACAATTAGAAACATATCGTGAGTTGATATATGTAGATCAATTGACTGGCGTGTTTAGTCAGTACTATTTTAGTATGCACTATAAAAGTCATGTCGCTTACGCTAATCGCTATAACACCGATGTTGCCATACTGTTGCTGGATGTGGATTTTTTCAAAAAATATGACGACCATTATGGACGCGTGGCGGGAGATTCATGCCTTAGGCAAATCGCCACCATCATCAAATCCTGTGTTGCTCGCCCGCCAGACTTTGTCTGCCGCTATGGTGGTGAAGAGTTTATTATCGCGCTGCCCGGCACAAACCTCGAGGGCGGTGAAACTGTCGCTCAGCGTATCGTTGATTTCGTATTTGCCGAGGGAATTGCTCATGCAGAATCTGATTTTAATAGCGTGACTGTGTCTGTGGGTGTTTCCTCTTTTAAAACAACCAAGGCAAAAGGTCGATGTCAAATTTGCACTTTTCAGCAACGTGCCTAATAGACAGCTTAACGTTTAACCTTTGTTGTAGTTGGTGAGAAATGGCACTTGAAAGTCGAAAAGATGTTCTCGTTTTTGTTGTTGATGATGAAGCCAATTGAACGTGAAGTGATTACCAGTGCTATCAAGGGTCATTATGATGTCATTAGTGCAGCTTCAGCGTGTGAGGCATTGGCGATTGTTAAAGAACATACACCTAACGTCATCACACTCGATATCGAAATGCCCGACATGATCGGGTTTGAGGCTTGCTCCGCGCTAAAAACGTCCCTCACTAACCGATTTGAGTTTTATCTTCATAACGTGTCATGACGATGCTGCACTTGAAAGAAAAGCACTAGCAATTGGTGCTGCGGATTTTATAACAAAACCCATTCACGCTGACATATGTCTTATGCGCGTCAATAATCAGGTTATACTTCAGCAACAAGCCGATGCCGTAAAGCTTGCTCTTGTAGATTAACAAAAATGTATCATACTAATATGCGTGTGCGATAATCCTACCTAGCACCTAGAAACTTCTACGTTAGACACCATTTCATCGCTACATGCAACAGAGTGGTTAATACGCTCAACTTTATTCAACGCACTCAATACTTCATAAGCGGCATTTTCATCAGCATGGACAGTAGCTGAGCCGTAGATATGCTTTGTCATCGCTGCTTCAACGGCATCTGAATTTTCAGAACGAATAATAACAAGTAAACTTGAGGGGCGTTTTCGGGTTAGCAATCAACACC
>NZ_JAKREZ010000010.1:0-142533 GCF_022348345.1 Alteromonas sp. CNT1-28
AAAGCTAATGTGTAATCACGCTGTGTGCGCTTAGGTCTTTGATTACTTGAAGTTGTCATAAAGAAGTCCTCTTTATGTCAACGTATTTTAGGACGGGACCGTGCATAAAAAAAAGCCCCGCTTGGAAGCGGGGCTTTTTATACTGATACTTTACGCTGTTCAGAGCGCAAGGCGCTTAACGCTTCAGTCTTTGGCTTATGCAAAGTTGCTGCTTGCGAATTCCCAGTTAACCAGCGCCCAGAAATTTTCTAGGTACTTAGGACGCGCATTGCGGTAGTCGATGTAGTAAGCGTGTTCCCAAAGGTCAACAGTAAGCACTGGCGTAAGGTCGTCGCCAGAAATAGGCGTTTGCGCGTTGCTTGTGTTAACGATATCTAGGCTGCCGTCTGCAGTTTTAACTAACCACGTCCAGCTTGAACCGAAGTTGTTAACTGCTTTATCGTTAAATGCTGCTTGGAAGTCTGCAAATGAGCCCCATTTCGCGTTGATAGCTTCTGCTAGCGCGCCTGTTGGCTCACCGCCGCCATTCGGGCTTAGACAGTGCCAGTAGAACGTGTGGTTCCATACCTGCGCAGCGTTATTGAAAACACCGCCGTCAGAAGATTTGATGATTTCTTCTAGGCTTTTGTTTTCCATGTCAGTACCTTCAACTAGGCCGTTAAGCTTAGTTACATAAGTAGCGTGGTGCTTGCCATAGTGGTACTCAAGCGTTTCAGCAGAAATATGCGGTTCTAGTGCATTTTGTTCGTATGGTAATGCTGGTAATTCAAAAGCCATGACGGTCTCCATGTTGGTTTAGTATTGTAGTCTAAAGCCCACTTATCTTCGCCTGTTCAATAAGTGCATATTAATTCTATGTTCAATATACTGCTTTAGACGCTAAAGCATATCCCAAATGTGGGGATAAAGTCCTATAACTCAATGACAAAAATGTGAATTTTTTTTCAAAAGTTAAAATGTGACACTAATTTGTATTGCAATGTATGGGTAGATAACGATTCAGAGGTTGAAAAGATCAATTCAGCTATGGGTAATTAAACATAAAATTATGATACCCTTTCCCTTGATAAATCATTCATGCATTCCCATCTAACTGGGAATACACTTTTGTGCTCAGAGGAATCAAATGGATAATACTGAAAATCAATCAACGCTAGATAGAATCAAGCAGCAAATCGAAGAAAACCCAATTTTGTTGTATATGAAGGGTTCTCCTAAACTACCTAGCTGTGGCTTTTCTTCACAAGCATCGCAAGCGTTGATGTCATGTGGCGAACCATTTGCTTATGTAGATATTCTTCAAAACCCAGACATCCGCGCAGAACTACCAAAATATGCAAACTGGCCGACATTCCCGCAACTATGGGTTGAAGGTGAGCTTGTAGGCGGTTGCGATATCATTATTGAAATGTTCCAACAAAACGAGCTTCAACCGCTTATTAAAGAAACGGCTGCAAAGTACAAAGAAGCAGAGTAAATCTTGTTTCCATGTACAAATCTTTAGGTTTGTGAAAAACGATTTAAAAGCCGGCTTATAGTCGGCTTTTTTTATTAAAACCCGCCAAAAATCCCGCACTTTTATTCCCGTAAAAATAATATAGACAGGTCAGAAATTAAAATCCTCTACGGAGTGAAAAAATATTTTTATTTTGTCGAAAAAGGTTTGTTTTTTAATATCTTGCGTTCTATAAAAAACACCATCTGACCGCAAATGAGTCAGTGTTGAAGGTAAAAAATAACAACTACTCTGAGCATTTTTTTAATGTGTTTAAAACGCTGAAGGTGTCTTAGAGAAACTCCGGGAAACCACCATGAATACAACCTTGTCTTTATTGACCAAAAACGTGCGTGGCGTATTAGCCGCATCAGCTGCGTTTTCAGTAATGGCCGCTGCACCTGTTTATGCGCAAGAAGCTGAAGAGAGTGCTAAGGCCGAAGATTTTGAACAAATTGCGGTAGTTGGTTCACGTGCAGCGCCTCGCTCGGTCGCTGACTCAGCGGTGCCAATTGATATTATTTCTGACGAAGAGTTTAAGCAGCAGGGTGCCACTGATATGGTATCTATGATGCAGACTGTTGTTCCGTCTTTTAACGTAAACGACCAGCCGATCAACGATGCTTCAACGCTTGTTCGTCCTGCTAACCTTCGCGGTATGGCATCAGACCACACGCTTGTGCTTGTAAATGGTAAACGTCGTCACCGTTCTGCGGTTATCACTTTCCTTGGTGGTGGTCTTTCTGACGGTGCACAAGGTCCTGATATTTCTGTTATCCCAGCAGCGGCATTAAAGCAGGTGGAAGTACTTCGTGATGGTGCAGCAGCACAATACGGTTCTGATGCGATTGCGGGTGTAATTAACTTCGTACTTAACGATGCATCAGAAGGCGGTTCGTTTGAAGCCCGTTACGGCTCTTTCTACGAAGGCGACGGCGACATGATTCAGATGTCGGGTAACGTAGGTCTTCCTCTATCTGACAAAGGCTTTATTAACCTTTCAGCTGAATACCGTACTGCAGACGACACATCTCGAAGTGTACAGCGTGCAGACGCTGCTGCATTGATAGCGGCTGGGAACACTTTTGTAGCAGATCCTGCGCAAATTTGGGGGTCACCTGAAATCAAACACGACATTAAGCTTTTCGCTAATGCAGGTATTGAGCTTTCTGCTACCTCAGAAGCTTACATGTTTGGTAACTACGCCGAGCGTGAAGTTGAAGGTGGTTTCTACTTCCGTAATCCACACAATCGTGGTGGTGTGAACGATGGTGGTACAAATGACGATGGCGAGCAACTACTGCTTGTTGGTGATTTAACCGGCGATATGTCAGGTAACTGTCCAACCGACATCGTAGTTGGTGATAACGTACTAGAGAACCCGCGTTATATTAACGAAGTTCAGAACAATCCTGACTGTTGGGCGTTCAACGAAATGCTGCCAGGTGGTTTCACACCTCGTTTCGGTGGTACGGTTACAGATATGTCACTTGTCTTTGGTACGAAAGGCGAACTTGACCACGATATCACGTATGACGTGAGCTTGAACCTTGGCCAAAACGAAGTTGACTTTGCTATTAGCAACACCATCAACCCGTCTTTAGGTCCAGAAACACCTACAGAATTTAGCCCAGGTCGCTATACGCAGTCTGAGCAAACCCTTGATATTGATTTCACTAAGCCGTTCGATGTTGGTTTATATGAACCACTATTCGTGGCAACTGGTTTCCAATATCGCAACGAAAGTTATGAGAGCTTTGCAGGTGATACTGCCTCTTATGAAATAGGTCCGCTGGCGACACAAGGCTTTGGCATTGGCTCAAATGGTTTCCCTGGCTTGGCGGCCAATAGCCAAGGTCGTGTGTCCCGCAACAACATCGCACTGTACATTGACGCAGAAGCGTATATCACTGAAAACTTCATGTTAGCCGGTGCGCTACGTTATGAAGACTTCTCTGATTTCGGTGACACAACGAAAGGTAAGATTGCTTTCCGTTGGCAAGCACTTGAGAACATTGCTTTCCGTGGTGCGTTCTCAACAGGCTTTAAAGCACCTACCCTTGGTCAAAGCAACGTGCGTAACGTAACTACCGCGTTTGGTACAGGTGGTGAACTTATTGACCGTGCAACACTGCCTCCGACAGATCCAGTGTCTCAACTTAAAGGTGGTGAGCAGTTAACGCCTGAAGAGTCAGAAAGTATCACGTTTGGTGTGGTAGCCGATTTCGATAATGGTCTATTCATTACCGCAGACTACTACAACATCGAACTGACTGACCGTATCAGTACTGCCTCTGGTATTGCGCTGACTGAAGAAGACATTGCCACGCTGCTTGAGCAAGGTATCAACGATGCGTCTAGCTTCTCTGAAATCAGCTTCTTTACTAATGACTTCGACACCACCACTGAAGGTGTAGACGTAGTAGCGAACTATTCGATGGATATGATGGGCGGTGAAACTAAGTTCTCACTTGCATATAACTGGACGTCTACAGAAGTTGACCGCGCGTCGGACAATATCTCTGATTTTCGTATTCGCATGCTAGAAGATAACCTTCCAGCGGTACGTTACAGTGCAACAGCTAACCACACTAATGGCGACTGGCGCTTCCTTGCGAGAATGAACTACTACGGTAGCATCTTCGAAGATCACCTAGACTCTGCATTGCCGATTGACAAAGTAGGTTCTGAAATTACGTTCGACTTTGAAGTGGCATATAACTTCACTGAAGATTTCACAGTAACTGTTGGTGCTAAGAACGCGTTTGATGAATACCCTGACGAAAACAATACTGATGCAGGTGGTATCACCTACGCACAGATTGCCGGTTCAGCGTATCCGACAACATCTCCAATTGGTATTAACGGTGGCTTCTACTACCTAAGAGGTGTTTACACTTTTTAATAGGTAAGCAATTACCTATAAACCAAACTTTCACTTAATGTTTCAAAGTTAAGGGGGCATTAGCCCCCTTTTATTTTATTAGGTGAAAAAGAACGAAAAAGCAGGCATTATTGATGCCAATGTAAGCAATTCGAAACACGCAACTTTTATTATTATGACAAGAAAGTCGACAGTAGCTGAAACCTTTTTAAAATACCGCTCGAAATTAATGCGTGCGGTAGGTTCTATTGTTGGCGCCGACGACATTGAAGATATTGTGCAAGAAGCTTTTATTAAAAGCTACGAGGCAGAGTTAAAACAAGAAATACAGTATGAGCGTACCTATATGCTCAAAACCGCGCGTAATCTAGCGCTAAACCATGTTGCAAAAGCTGAAAACAAAAATAAGCAGCAGCTCGATGACATGGATATTTTGCCTTATGAGCTTGTAGGGCACAGTTTAGAAAAAAATGTAGAAAGCAAAGAGCGTTTTATTCATTTTTGCCGAGCGACAGATACATTGTCTGCTGATGTAAAACGCGTATTTTTGCTGAAAAAAGTATATGGCATGCGACAAAAAGAGATTGCAGAGCTTGTGGGGCTAAGCGAAAGCACCGTTGAGAAGCATGTCGCCAAAGGTTTAATGATGTGCTCTAGGTACTTAGCCGAGCTGTCAAAGGACAGTGCATCCCCCCGTGCCACTGCTAACGCGACTCAGGACATAAGCCGTAGTTAACATGAATAATATTCGCCAGTTTTCAAGCAAAGAAGATATCCAAGAGCAAGCATGCTTATGGATAAGCCGTCTCGATCGCGGCTTAAAAAGTGACGAAAAAACAGAGTTAGACGCCTGGTTGTCGGAAAGTAATGCGCATCGTCAAGCTTTGCTAGACGCCGCTAGCTTGTGGGACGACATGTCGGTATTAAATGAATTGAGCGGTTTATTTCCGCAGCCAACCTCTCGTCAGTCGTCGAAAAAGGGCAACATGTCTAAAACTGCCGTTTGGGGCATAGCGGCCACATTCTTAGTGATGGCAATCGCTGTTGGTGTTGTTGTTCAGCGCACGTGGCTAAATAGCACCCCTGAATTCGCAGCGGTAACACAAAAGGTACAAACCGGTGTTGGCGAACAGAAAAACGTGACGTTAGCCGATGGCTCTAAACTTCATCTAAATACAAACTCTGTCGTTACCGTAGACTTCTCATCAACGGCACGCAATATCGTATTATTGAAAGGGGAGGCACATTTTGAAGTGGCTCACGACACGTCTCGCCCGTTCTCTGTGACTGCAGGCAACAACACCGTTACCGCTGTTGGAACTGCTTTTAATATGCAATATGTGGATGATAATGCGTTTGAGTTAGTGGTTACCGACGGAAAGGTATTGGTGAAAGATCGCTTTAAGGCTTCATCCTCAAATGAATCGCTCTTCACTAAACGTCCTGTTGCTGAAGAAGGGCTTCTCATGTTCGCAGGTGAAAAAGCCACAGTGCAAGGTAAAGTTGAAGCCCGTGAAAGCATGTCTCAAAATGACATTGACGACGATTTAGCGTGGCAACAAGGTATGATTGTATTTAAAGGTGAGCCGCTGGAGGCCGTATTAGCTGAGATTGGGCGCTATACACCCGTTCGCTTTAATATTTCGGACGAAAGCCTGCGCAAGCGTCGTGTAGCGGGTTACTTTAAAGTAGGCGACATAGATGGATTGTTGTCTGCACTTAAGAGCAGCTTTAACATCAATTACGAGAAAGTCACAGAAACAAGTATTGAGCTTAAGTTAGCGAAAAGTTAAATATTTCTGAAAGATAGGTGCTTTCTACTATTCGTAGTTGGCATCAATTTCTTTAATGTGACAATATAATTAAAATAATAAGCACATCGATTTTATATCTTGCAATACGGCAATTTTGAGATAAGCAGGCAAACAAAAAAGGCAATAGAAAAGCTGCATGCCCTTGCGTGTTCGGCCCAATGCCTTTTGCAAAAAAGAATGTGCAAATTCTCCCGTATTTTGTCCCTCTCGGCACTACACATAGCGTCCGGCTTTTTTCTTTTCATAGCACCAGCGCCAACGCTTCATGCACAAACAGACAGCCCTTCGCAATCACCCGACCAAACCGAACCAAAATTGGGTGCTTACAGCTTTTCAATACCCGCACAAAATGCTAATGAAGCGCTAACCGAACTAGCTAAACAGGCAAATACCACATTGCTTTTTCCTTTTGATTTAGCGAAAAAAGTGAAAACAAACGCATTGGAAGGTACGTTCACACTGAATGAAGCGCTGGCACAGCTTCTTGAAGGAACAGAATTGGCGGTAGTGACTGATGAAAGCGGTGCGGTAAGTATTCGTTCTCGTTCATCGTTAGTGGCGAAGGAAACACAGACACAAGATACCGAAAAGAAAACAGACGAGGGAGGCAATGGACTTGAAAAAATTGCGGTCGTCGGTACTCGTAACTCGCCTCGAAGTGCTGTTGACTCACCAGTTCCTTTGGATGTGATTGGTTCTGAAACCCTTAACTCACAGGGAAATTCAGACGTGCTTTCTATGTTAAGCGTGATGGTTCCTTCGTTAAACGTAAACGATCAGCCCATCAATGATGCCAGTAGCCTGGTAAGGCCGGCGAACCTTAGAGGCATGTCCTCGGATCACACGCTTTTGCTGCTTAACGGAAAGCGACGCCATCGCTCTGCGGTAATCACGTTTTTAGGCGGAGGTTTATCTGACGGTGCACAAGGGCCTGATATATCGGTTATTCCTGCCTATGCGTTAAAGCAAGTCGAAGTATTGCGAGATGGTGCAGCAGCCCAGTATGGCTCAGACGCCATTGCAGGCGTGATTAACTTCGTACTTAAGGATGCTCGTGAAGGAGGGCATGTTGCGCTGAAAGTGGGCGGATACAGTGAAGGTGACGGCGAACTGTTTCAAGTGCAGTTGAATAAGGGCTTTGCTATTGGAGAAGACGGCTTTTTAAATGCAACGGCAGAGTATCGTCAGCAAAATGGCACGTCGCGCTCTGTACAGCGGATTGATGCGCAGAACTTGATTGACCAAGGGAATGTGTTCATCGCGTCACCGTCCCAAGTATGGGGAGCGCTTGATGTTAACGAAGATATTAAACTTGCGCTAAATGCAGGCGCAGACATTTCGTCTAAATCACAATTTTACAGCTTTGCCACTGCAGCAAGAAGAGAAATAAACGGTGGTTTTTACTTTCGAAATCCGCAAACCCGAGAAGGGGTGTTCAGCCGTACCGACCCAAATACAGGGGAAAGTCGTCTGATTGTAGCCGATCTCGATGGATTGGAAAGTGGAATTGCTTGCCCTTCTATAACCTTGTCCAGCAATAGTGTATTGCTGGACCCCACGTATCAACTTATTGCAGATAACACAACGGCGCTTGGTGCCAACTGTTTTGCTTTCAACGAGTGGTTCCCTGGCGGTTTCACACCAAAATTTGGGGGTACGATAACGGACGCTTCTGTTGCGATGGGCGTTAAACATGAGTTACCTAATGGCTGGGCGATGGATGCCAGTGCGACATTGGGCTACAGTGACATTGAGTACACCATCTCCAATACGGTTAATCCATCGTTAGGGCCACAAACGCCAACGTCGTTTTCGCCCGGTGGTGTGTCGCAAGTAGAGCGAACGCTTAACTTAGATTTTAACAAACTCATTCAAACTATTTTCGACGATCCGGTTAGCATTGCCGTGGGCTTAGAATGGCGCAAAGAAACCTATTTTCAAAAGTCCGGCGATGAAGCGTCATATATTGCAGGCCCTTTCGCTCTAGAGCCGCCACTTGGGTTGAACCAAGGCTTTTCCATCGGTTCCAACGGTTTTCCGGGGTATCAGCCTCAAAGTGCTGGGCACTGGAGCAGAAGCAATTGGGCTGTGTACGCCGATTTGGAATTTTATGTTACCGAAGCATGGCAGTTTGGCGTGGCCACTCGTGTAGAGCATTTCAGTGATTTCGGCTCGACATTCGATGGGAAATTGAGTACTCGCTATAAATTAAATGATATTTTTGCATTACGCGGATCTGTAAACACCGGTTTTAAGGCGCCTACAGTAGGGCAGAGTAATGTTATCAACGTAACAACCGCCTACGGTGTTAACGGTTTGGAAGACCAAGCAACGCTGCCTCCAACTGATCTTATCTCACTGCAACTAGGCGCAACTCCACTGACGCCTGAAGAATCGGTGAACTTTAGCCTCGGGCTTGTTATGCAGGCAAGCGAGAACTTTTTTGCGACGCTCGACTATTTCAATATTCGCCTTTCTGATCGCATTAGTACGACATCTGCAATCCCGCTAACCGACGACGACATTAGTGCGCTTATTGCCCAAGGGCGTCCAGATGCGGCAAAATATAATGCTGCAAAGTATTTTACTAATGACTTTGACACAAAAACTCAGGGTGTTGATTTAGTTGTTAACTACAATTTTGCGCTAGCTGATTGGTCAAATTCTTTACTTCTTGCCTTCAACTGGACAGACACACAAGTAGAGCGTGTTACGCTTTATCCTGCGCAAGTGGGGGACGAAATACGGCTTCTACCTAATCTAACACAGGCAAGAATTCGTATGCTGGAAGATAACTTGCCTGCTCATCGAGGCAGTATCACGCTCGAGCAATCGAAAGGAAATTGGGCATTTACTTGGCGACTTAACTATTACGGTGAGTTTTATGAAGACCATCTTGATGCGTCCGCAGGCATGGACATATACGGCAATGCGTTAACCACATTCGATGCCCAAGTTGCATGGAAAGTACTGCCTCAAACACAAGTTACCCTCGGCGCCCAAAATCTGTTTGATTCGCTGCCTAATGAAAATCCTTTTCAAGGTGAAGTTGGCGCACTCTACCCACCTACATCGCCTAGCGGTATCAATGGGGCTTTCTATTATGCAGGCATTGAGTACACCTTTAACTAGGGCATGCTTCAGTAAAGCTACGTAGTTAAATGGCACGCTGCACTCAATGAGAGTAAGGAAATGAGCCTAGCTCTGAGTTTGAAAGGACAACAACCTATCGTTTTAGGTGACGATGTGAATGTTACTTAGGTAATTAAATTAGGATATGACTTAGGCCACTTAAAGAAATAATCGTGATAATAAATATGGTGTTTTAAGTCTAGCCAAGGATGCTAAGAGCGATGACGTTGCGTGTTAAGAATACGCGGGTTGGCTAATTGCCTAGCCAACGTCTTTGAATAGGGACTCATCGACGATAGTTTGGTCAATGATCTGTTGAGCCATGTTGATGCACTTACCGCATTGTGAGCCAAGCTCTAAATGTTGACGTAACTCTCGCATATTTCCCACACCGTTTTCTTCAACCGCTGCGCGAATGCTTTTATCAGTTACCCCATAGCACATGCAAACAAACATTAAACGTACTCCAAATGAATCTGTAAATGATAATAATTGTTATTCTTTGCTTTAGCAAGTGGATAATGACAAATTTAATACAAGGTAATTGAAGAAAGACTGAACAGTGTGGGGTGATGTTAAGCGGTTATTGGTATGATCAGTAAAAAAACTCGTTGTTTAATATTGTTATTTCCATATTCGTACCTATTTTCTTTGAAGGAAATTTCTTATCAAAGTGGTTACGCAACGTAATCACTTCTATTATTACAATCCAAATATAAATGGAGAGACTCATGAGTGTATTAGTTGGCCGTCCAGCACCTGACTTTACTGCAGCAGCGGTACTTGGTAGTGGTGAAATTGTTGACACTTTCACATTAAGTGAAGCAATCAAGGGCAAGAAAGCTGTTGTATTCTTCTACCCACTAGATTTTACGTTTGTTTGCCCGTCAGAGCTTATCGCCTTTGACAAGCGTTTCGACGAGTTCAAAAAGCGTGGTGTTGAAGTGATCGGTGTTTCAATCGACTCTCAGTTCTCACACAATGCGTGGAGAAACACTCCGGTAAATCAAGGTGGTATTGGTCCGGTTAAGTACACCCTTGTTGCTGACGTTAAGCACGACATCTGCCAGGCATACGATGTTGAGCACCCAGAAGATGGCGTTGCGTTCCGTGGTTCATTCCTAATCGACGAAGAAGGTATGGTACGTCATCAGGTAATCAATGACCTTCCACTTGGCCGTAACGTTGATGAAATGCTACGCATGGTCGATGCACTAGCATTCCACCAAGAGCATGGTGAAGTTTGCCCAGCGGGTTGGACTGAAGGTAAAGCTGGTATGGATGCGTCGCCTGAGGGTGTTGCTAAGTACCTATCTGAAGAAGCAGACAAGCTATAAGCTAAACTGTTTAAAGATTATAAAAAAACAGCGCCTTTTGGCGCTGTTTTTGTTTATACCAGTTTGAATAAAACTACTCTTTATTTTCTACAGGCCATCCGCCTAGCGCTTTATAGCGATTTACCATATAGCAAAATAGCTCGGTGGTCTTTTGGGCGTCATACAGCGCACTGTGCGCTTCACTTTGGTCAAATGCGATCCCCGCTGCACGGCATGCTTTTACCAAAACCGTTTGGCCTAAGGCCAATCCAGCAAGGCTGGTGGTGTCAAATGAAACAAACGGATGGAACGGCGTGCGTTTTATATTGCAGCGTTCTATCGCGGCATTGACGAAACTCTGATCGAACGTTGCATTGTGAGCAACAATAACTGAACGTTGGCAGTCTGCATTTTTTTGCGCCTTGCGGATGCCTTTACATAAGTCCTTCATGGCTTCGCTTTCTTCAATAGCCCCTCGCAATGCACAATTAGGATCGATGCCATTAAATTCTAAGGCTGCTGGCTCTAGGTTAGCGCCCTCAAAGGGGTCAATGTGATAATGAAAAGTTTGATCAGGATGAAGTATACCGTTTTCATCCATTTTCACCGTTACCGCGGCTAATTCTAACAGGGCGTCAGTGCCTGCATTAAATCCGGCTGTTTCAACGTCGATAACAACGGGAAAGTAACCTCGAAAGCGCTGGGAGAGAAGGGGCGGGTTGGCAGACATAAACACTCTTGTAAGACTCGATTGCGTTAATTGGTTGGTGACTAAAATGCGTACCAACCTGCGAAGCATATTGCGTAAAAGAATTATCGCAAGGATACTCTCGAGTTGCCAGTTGCAATTTATAAACTGTTAAATCAGGGGGCTAGCAAAAGTACAAAACGCGAATGGCATTAAACGCTAAACTTTTCTACAATTTGGACGATAATCAAATTAAGCGTGAAAAAATCATTAGGCACATTTCTTCTTTTTGTGTGAGCTAATTTGATTCATTATGTTCGGTAATTTGTGCACGTAGTGTTGTCTTTTACCTGTGTTAGTCTGATTTTCGTTATGGTGTCGAAATGGTGTCGAAATTAAAATACATCGCTTTATTGGGGATGCTGGGGTCATTGTCTTCCCACGCTGCCATGCGGCAATATTCTGCAACCATAGAAAGCTCCAACTGGCGAATAGACAAAGACACCCGACTTCAGTGTACCTTGAACCACGAACTACCCGGTTATGGCGAAGCCATGTTCACGAGCTCAGCGTCGAAGCAGCTTAATATGGAATTTGAACTGGACATGTATTTGCTGCCAAGCAAATTTGATATGGCTGCTGTTTATTCTGTACCACCTAAATGGATGCCCGGCGTTGCGCCTAAAACCATTGCCGACATGTCTATTCGTAAACAGTACAATGGCGACCTTCCGCAGGATGCGGCTTGGACTATGTTGTCTGAATTAGAAAAAGGCTTTTGGCCCACAATCTATTACCAAGATTGGTATAACAAATACGACCAAGTAAGTGTGGCATTAAACGCTAGCAACTTCTCTGGTGTGTATCGTGAATTTGTGAAGTGTGTATCGAACTTATTGCCCTTCGGCTTTGATGACATTGCCTACACGGTATTGTCGTATCAAAACAACAGTACAGAGCTAACCA
The DNA here is from genome assembly GCF_022348345.1 of Alteromonas sp. CNT1-28. Taxonomy (NCBI): domain Bacteria; kingdom Pseudomonadati; phylum Pseudomonadota; class Gammaproteobacteria; order Alteromonadales; family Alteromonadaceae; genus Alteromonas; species Alteromonas sp. CNT1-28. Next base: position 12,296 of record NZ_JAKREZ010000010.1, read on the forward strand.
AATATTCGCAGAAGCGCTTAACCATGATAGGTGAATACTTAAAAGAAGACAGCGAACTTGAGCTTGTGCTTCTTGATGGTTACACCGATAGCTACGGCGGTCGCTATAATAATGAACAGTTGTCTATTCGACGTGCTAACGAAGTAAAAAGCTATTTGACTACGCTAGGTGTACCTGAAGATCGAATTCAGTTGACAGGCCACGGTGAGAAACGCCATATTGCGCCAAACGATACACGAGAAAGCCGCGCCCAAAACAGACGCGTGGTGGTGCGACTTTCAAAATCCTAGGCGCTAATTGTCGCGCCTACACTCGCTTTAAAATGCGTTAGTTTAATTTTTCTCGCCACCTTAATACCGGTACTAAATGATCGGTGAAAACACCGTCAGCACCTACCACCTTGTCTAAAACTTCCAAGACTTGCTCTGAACTCATACCTGCTGGTAGTGCATCATGTCGGTAGGTGTAGGGGTGGATTGTCAGGTTATTTTCGTGGGCGTAGGCAATCCATGCCGCGGCTTCTACTTTTCCTTGAGTCATCGCTTCATTATCGAGTAAATGGCCTAACCAAGGGCCTATGCCATCGGCATACAACGCAACCTGCTGCATGCCTTCCTGAGTGCGCAGCCAGTTATAATCTGTGTCGCTTTCGCCCCAGTCGTTTTCGCCAATCAGCATCACAACTTTGCCTTTATAGCCCAGGGTTTCACGAACGCGCTTAACTTCGTTAAAATCGAAGCATTGCAGGTAGCTATTACCGCTCTCTCCACCAAACCCGTAAGCATTCAAAGCATCTACAACGATTTTACTGGCATCAACGCCTTCTTTAATGTGAAAGGCTGGGGACTTTACTTCAGGATAAACCCCGACAGACGTTCCAAATTGGCGATTTAGCTCGCTGATTAGCTCAAAGTGTTCATTTAACGTGGCAACCTTAAAATTAGCATGTGTGCCGCGGTACCTATTTGTAAAAACTTGCTTCCCGTCACTGTTAGCGCGCTCGTGTACCCGCAGTTGTCGCAGTTCTTCAAGAGTAAAATCACGCGCGTAATAGCGTCCGTCATCGCGGTGGCGTGCAGGAAACACATCTTCTACATTGGTGACCGTTTCTAAGTGGATGTCGTGTAGCACAACGGGTATGTCGTCTTTGGTGATAACAACATCTTGCTCAATAAAATCGGGGCCCAGAGAAAAGGCGAGGGTAGCTGCTTCAAGGGTATGCTCAGGTAAATAGCCCGACGCGCCGCGATGGGCTATCACGGTAAAGTGCGTTTCAACATTTTCTTTTGTGTCAGCGTGTATTTGTGCATTCTCGTTATTTGCAGCCATGGCCGAAAACGTACTGCCAGCAGCAACTGTACCGGTAAAAGCGACAACCAACGCTGGCAGAATAGCGGCCAGTTTTGCTTTTGGCTGACTGCGCAAGCCTATATTGTGCGCTGCTCGAGATTTCCGACATATCGCTGTTCTAGCTTGGCTTTTGTTTTTATCATTTTGCGAAAATAATAAGCGGTTACGTAGCATGTCGTGTCACTCCATGTGGTTTTTCATCGGTTTTTTCCAGTGCCGCACGTTTTCAAGTTGATAGTTTGGCGACTTAAGCGTTCAAATCGCTTTGACTACGCTGGCTGTATCTTCAGTTCTTGTTTTTGAACCATTTCATAGCGAAATGGATTTATTTTGTATGAGTTCTATTGCATACCCATCGGGGTCGCGAACAAAAGCAATAACTGTGGAGCCGCCTTTTACTGGCCCCGGTTTACGATATACATCAGCGCCGTTTGTTTCTAAGTTTTCACAAAACTGATAGATATCATCGACCTCAATCGCAATATGACCATATGCGTTACCCTTATCGTAGGTGTTGTCGCCCCAGTTGTAGGTAAGTTCTAAGACGGTACTCTCGGTTTCATCGCCATATCCCACGAAAGCTAGCGTGTATTCATACTCTTTGTTTTCAGACTGGCGAAGAAGGCGCATGCCCATGAGTGAGGTATAAAAGTGAAGAGAGGCCTCTAAGTTTTCAACTCGAAGCATGGTGTGAAGCATTCGCATAAGAGATTCCTATTTTGAGCCATCGGAATTACTCGATGGCACACTGCACTGTGATTGCGTGTTGGCCGTTACTTTTTGTACACATAAATACGATGAGTACTTTATTTGAGTAAACGCAAACGACACGCTTTTATGTTAATTAGGAAATGTTAACGCTTTAAGACAATATTACAATTCTAGTTAAACGTACTATACCTGCGGTAACACGCCGCGATTACGAACATTTTAAGTCTCGCTGAGTGGGTAATTATCTATGCGGACTGCTATTAATAGCCCCATAGGCCGATATTATCAATTTTAAGACGGCGAGGTTGGCTCAATAGGTAAACCACCATGTTGCCTAAGTCTTCATTTTGAATCAGGCCATCGTCCACTTTCTCTGTTTCTGCTTTCTGCGACTGTATCAGTGCAGGGTTTAGTGAATGGGCGTGAATACCGTAGGGGCGAACCTCTTCTTGCAACGCTTTTCCAAGCCCCACCATCGCAAATTTTGATGCACAGTAAACGCCTGCATTGGCATAGCCGTTCAATGCCGCCTGAGAAGCAATGTTGATAATGTAGCCTTCCTTGTTGTTAATCATGTGAGGCACGACCTCTTTGCACATGAGAAAAGTCCCTTTTACGTTAGTATCCATTACTTCGTCCCACGCTTTCTCTGAGGTTTCCCAAATAAGGGTCTCCTTACCAAAGCCACTGTTATTAATTAGGACGTGTAGCTCGCCAAATGTATCTTTGACCTTTCTAACAAAACTGGCAACATCAGCGCTTTTCGATACATCACAAACTTGGCCAATGACATTACCAGGGAATAGGGCGTCGAACCGCTCTACAGTCTGCTTAACCGCAGTTTCAGTGCGCCCACAAATGGCCACGTTCATTCCTGCTTCTAGTAGAAATTGAGCGAGAGTTTTACCTAGCCCTTTTCCGCCTCCAGTAACAATGGCTGTTTTACCTTCTAACGCATACGTGTCTGTCATAATTTAAACCTATAGCAAAAAAGCAAGGTTAACCTAGCTTTCAAGTGCCTTGAACAAACATACGTATTCAGCTTCGCCAAAAAAATTTGTAAAAAAGTTGTGTTTTGGTCAAAAAATAAACTAAAAACTAGTGGACATTGCTCGCGATTACCTGTACCTTTCGCATCGCTCTAGATATGTTATTTGCTTTACCTAATACTGCGCTGTACCTCTTTTTTAAATCCTTCAAATTGAAGTTTTATATAGATATACAACTGCTTTACTAGCTTGGAGATGTCTATAGCTATTCGGTGGTTTTCCACCATTACATCAATTTTTTTAAAAGGTTTTTATTATGTCTAATTCTGTAAACGGTACAGTTAAGTGGTTCAACGAAGAAAAAGGTTTTGGTTTCATCACTCCTGAAGCTGGCGGCAAAGACGTATTCGTACACTTCCGTTCAATTGCTTCTGACGGTTTCAAAACGTTGAAAGAAGGCCAAGAAGTTAGCTTCGAAGTTGAACAAGGCCAAAAAGGTCCTCAAGCTGCTAACGTAGTAGTTCGATAAGACCTCTATGCTTATCTAAGGTCATTTCTCTTTTCTGAAGTGACCTCAAAAAAATGGGCTCTTTCTGAAACGCTATGTTCACGCTAGAGCCTAATTATCGTTTTTCGATTTCTTTACCCAACCTGCGAGGAATTCAAAACAAACAACATTAATAAAGAAGTATTTACTATGCAATTTCAAGATTCTATCTCTACCTTTAATAGCGCCATTTCAGGTGCGTTAATCTCAAATATCTCCATAAATAAAACAACCGTTGCTTTTAAACATGCGAATACGTATCGGCATGTAGAGCTGCCATCAAGGCAAGAGGCGAAGCGATTTGTTGCCCAGCTTATTCAAGCGCAATAAAACGTAAGCATTTCGGACTAGCAGAGGCGAGGGTAAGCAGAGTACTGGTAAGCGATGGCCAGCACGAGATGCACTGACCAATGTTTGATGATTACTAACGTGAAACTACTGTTTAGCTTTTAAGTCAACGTCCGAATCGGCTAACAAGTATATACTTGCTGCGTAGGCTGCAATGTTTTGCGCAAGCTCATCGGGGTCAATTTTATCTAAGGTATCATCTGGCGTATGGTGAAGATCAAAGTAATCTCTACCGTTTTGATTTAACCTAATCGTTGGTACGCCTTTCGCTGCTAGCGGAATGATGTCAGGGCCGCCGCCAGCAATGTCTGAACCGCCACGCACTATACCTAGCGGTGATAAAATCTTCGCGATTTCATCGACTAGTACAGTCGCTTGGGGATTCACATTTGACACTAGTTGCCAGATAGTTTGCGCACCAAAGTCAGACTCTGTGGCCAGAACGTGATTTTCAAGGTTCTTTTCGTGTTGTTTAGCGTAAGCAAAGGCACCTAATAAGCCCACTTCCTCAGCGCCAAACATGACCACACGAATGGTGCGTTTTGGGCGCTCTGGTAAAGAAGCAATTAACGCAGCCGCTGCCGTGGTAATAGCAACGCCTGCGCCGTCATCAACTGCACCCGTTCCTAAATCCCAGCTGTCTAGGTGGCCGCCAATAAGGATAATTTCTTCGGGCTTCTCACTGCCCACTAAATCCAGTATTACGTTGCCGCTGTTTACTTCGCCTTTCCATTTCGATTCAGAGTGAAGCGACAATGACAGCGGTTTACCTAAGTTATGTAAACGTCGTAAATGGTCTGCGTCAGGGTTTGAGATAGCGACTACGGGGATATCTGCCCAATTATCGCCGTCTGAGCTCATCATGCCTGAGTGAGGAAAACGATGAGAGTCTGAACCTACTGAGCGCACGACCAGCGCTTCAGCGCCGCCGCGTTGAGCATGTTGCCAACCAATTCGGCGACGTTGGTTCGCTTGACCATAGCCTGCACCTGTTTGGCTTTTTACCATGGCGTCGCCGTCTACAAATGCAATTTTGCCTTTAAGGGCACCATCTTTAACTGCGGTTAGCGCGTGAATATCTCTGAAATAAACGATGTCTGCATTGATCTCGCTTTCAGAAGGCGCTGCGCCGCCAAGGGCTGTGCCGTAAAGCGGCTGGGCATAAGGCGCCGTGAGTGAAATGTGTAGGTGGCCTCTATCCCAAAATGGCATAGTGAATTCTTCTATGCTGACTTTATCAAAACCTAGACGCTCTCCTACCACCACGCCCCAATCTCTAGCTCGCTTTTCTGCTTCAGAGCCGCCCAGGCGAGGGCCAATCTCAGTGGTTAGTGATTCAACAATGCTATAGCCTAAATCACTTTTCAGGGCTTTTTGAATTAATGCTTCCGCATTTTTCTTTTGCTCGTCAGTAATGGGGGAAGTTTCTGCAAAAACACCAAAACTGCATGCACTTACTAATGCACCAAACGCTAGCCCTCTAGCGATAGTATTCAATCGAGACATGTGTTCTCCATGGATTTATTTTTATATTTCTTTTTTTATTTGCGCGAGCAAAACTCTAACCCATCCATCATAGCCAATTTGGTAGTCCCTTTCGAGGCAAACCACAAGCGTAAGTCGTGTGTTAGTCGCAAAATTTCTTTTAAGAGAAAATAAATGGAGAATAAAAAAGGAGCCTAAGGCTCCTCTCTGAAAGTTTCTATTTACGCTTCTTCTTAAGCGCCAATTTTTGCTTCTTCTCTTGTTCTTTCAGCACTTCGTTAATAAAACTCTTTCTGCCGAACTCACGTGTGATAACACACTTGTTTAAGTCGAAACCGCGGGCAGGGCAGTATTCTCTGCCATATAGGATGATTTGCAGATGCAAATCGTTCCACCTTTCTTTTGGGAACAAGCGTTTTGCGTCACGCTCTGTCTGCTCAACACTCTTTCCGTTCGACAAACCCCAGCGATACATTAATCGGTGGATATGAGTATCTACGGGAAAAGCAGGAATGCCAAAGCCTTGAGACATAACCACCGCGGCAGTCTTGTGACCCACTGCGGGCATGGCTTCCAGCGCTTCAAAGTTTGCAGGCACTTCACCGTTGTGCTGCTTGATGATCATGTCAGACAAATGCCAAATGCCTTTGGACTTCATGGGAGATAAACCACAAGGGCGAATAATGTCTTGAATTTCTTCAATACTCATCAATACCATGTCGTACGGATTATCTGCCCGAGCAAAGAGCTTTGGCGTAATTTGGTTAACGCGCTCGTCTGTACATTGCGCCGATAGGAGAACCGCAATGAGTAACGTATATGGGTCTTTATGATCTAAAAAGATAGGAATTTCCGGATAAAGGTCATCCAGTATTCGCATGATTTCTTTTACTTTTTCCTGCTTAGAAAGCGGCTTGGCCGGCTTAACTACATCATTCATTTCTAAATACTTTTTTGTTTTTGATTTTTAGCGTTTAGCTTTCAGCTGTAACGCGTACCCGTTCAGCCTTCACTGCAGGCGATGTTTGCTTAGCGGCTAACTTTGCATCAATACTGTTTTTGATAGCAATGAGAAGACCCATACCTAAAAAGGCACCAGGCGGCAGTATCGCAAGCAAAAACGGATTTTCAGTGTTGAAAAGCGTTATGGTCCAGTTCTCAGCAATTGAGCCAAACAGTCTGTCTGCACCTGCTAGCAATGTACCTGCACCCAATATCTCACGCATACCACCTAAAATGACCAGCACTGCGGTAAAACCCAGTCCCATCATGAATCCGTCGTAGGCAGAGGCGAGCGGCCCGTTTTTCGACGCAAAGGCTTCTGCGCGGCCTATGATGGCGCAGTTAGTTACAATCAGCGGAATGAAAATACCTAGCGCTAAGTAAAGGTCATAGGTGTATGCATTCATTAATAGCTGAACAATGGTAACGAACGCAGCAATGATCATAACAAAAACGGGAATGCGGATTTCGTTTCTTACCACATTACGAACGAGTGAAACGGTAACGTTACTGCCAATGAGTACCAACATGGTAGCAAGGCCTAACCCGAGACCATTGATAAACGTCGCGGTAACGGCCAATAGCGGGCACAAACCTAACAGTTGTACCAGCGCAGGATTGTTCTTCCAAAGCCCTTGTAAAGACAGGTCGCGAAAATCAGTCACGTTATAGCTCCTCTACACTATGAGGTTGAGCCTCATTCACGTTAATCGCATCAATTGTTTCAACGGAATCTGTAATTGCGCAGGTGTTTGGAGCGTTGAAAAGTGCAGATTGGTTGGCCTGTGCGTAAAGCAAGGCTTCGCGTACTGCTCTTACTACTGCTCTCGGCGTGATGGTAGCGCCAGTGAACTGATCGAACTCACCACCGTCCTTTTTGACCTGCCAAGGCGCCAAATTGTCGGGTGAAAAAGGCTTGTCACTGAACGCCGTTATCCAATTGCTAACGGCAAGCTCTATTTTATCGCCAAGCCCAGGGGTTTCTTTGTGTTCGATAACGCGCACGCCAAGCACCCTCATACTGATTCTATTAGTGTTGGGCGCAGAAATATCGGACGCATTCTCGTCTTGCTCAGATGACTTCTGAGGTGTTGAGTCAAGCTCGGCCAACTCCGAGAGCGCTAACGCGGTGATATTGAGATTTTCGCTCTCACAGTCGAGCGAGTCAGTACTCGAGCCGCCTTGTGTGTTTCCACCAACGTGTGCATCCACTTTTACACCAACAACGATATCGATATCTCCACTGTATCCGTCTGGAGCAGTGGCTTCTAATACTAATGCGCTAGGTTGGCCATTTAACGTCGCACGATATATTTTGTGGGCTTTTTTGTTGCCAAGTTCAGGTGCATTGACCTCTGTGCAGTTGGCGTAAAGGGCATTGTCGTGGAATTCGCTAGGCACGACTTCATTAAGTACGCTTAGCAGTTTTTGCTGCATTTGTTGCTCAATTTTATCTTGGGTGCCAAAAAATGTGAGTGCTATTAATGCTGTGGTAACAACGGCAAACGCACCTAACATAAGGCCGTTTTTGGCCAGGCTTTCTTTCATCATTAGTGTTTACCTCGACCTTTAACGTTTTTGCCGTACACGCGAGGACGGGTATAGTAATCAATCAAAGGCACCGCCATATTCATAATAATAACCGCAAACGCTACGGCATCAGGGTAACCACCAAAGGTACGGATTATTACCACCCAAAAGCCAATCGCTGCACCAAATATAATGCGGCCTCTTGGTGTTGTTGATGCTGAAACCGGGTCGGTGGCGATAAAGAAGGCGCCTACCATTACTGCACCGTTAAACAGGTGAAATAGCGGTGAAGCGTAGTAATCGGCGTTTGCTAAATGAAGCAGTGATGCACAAACAAAAACGCTTAGCAGCATACCTCCCGGGATATGCCAGCTGATAACGCGGGTCTTCCAAAGGTAGAGGCCACCAAGTAAATACGCAAGACTCACCATTCCCCACCCTGCTCCAGCAGCTTCGAATACCCCGCCATCGAAGATTGGCTTCGCCAATGACTCTGAGTATGTTACGCCTTGCGTTAGGTCGGTTTTCAATGTGTCTAACGGTGTAGCCATGGTTACACCATCGGCAATGGTTTTGAGTTGAGTGACATCGTATCCGCTAGTAGTAAAACCAGTAAATATAAGTGATACCGAATCAAAGAAACTTGGCGTAATGCCAGCGTGAGTCGCAGGAGGCAGCCATAGGCTCATAGCCGCAGGGAATGAAATAAGCAGCACCACATACGCTATCATGGCAGGGTTGAAAATATTAAAGCCAAGCCCGCCGTAAACCTGTTTAGCCACCGCAATAGCGAAGAAAACACCCGTTACCGTCATCCACCAAGGTAGGGTAGGAGGAATACTAATTGCGATGAGTAAGCCGGTTAATACTGCGCTGTAATCTGTTAATGTGCGCTCGATGGGGCGATTTCTTAAAAATAAAATCACGCCTTCAATGACCAGTGCACTCACTACTGCAATAATGGCTTGAATGAGCATTCCCCAGCCAAAAAAGAAGGATTGTGCAATCATGCCAGGGAGCATGGCATAAATAACCATACGCATGACTTGGCCAGTATCGCGTTTAACCCGTTGGTGTGGTGAACTCGATAAACTTAACTTCATTATGATTCTTTCTCTTGTTCAGCTGCTGCTTTTTTTGCTTTAGCCTTTGCTACTGCAGCTGCAATGCGCGCTTTCTTTTCATCTTGTGCTGTCGGTTGAGAAGGAGCTTGCGTGCTTGTTGCTTGACCTACACGGCTAGACGATTCGCTCTGCTCATGCGCTTTACTACTTTCCTGTTCAGCAGTATTTGATGAGGTCGCTAAATTGCCATTACTGTCTTGAGCAAGTTTCTTTGCTTTGGCCTTTGCCACTGCGGCAGCAATGCGCGCCTTTTTCTCGTCAGCTTCATTTGTCGAGGCAGCGTGGTTAGCATCAGTTTGCTCGCTTCCTTGATGTTCTTCCTGCTTAGCCGCTTTTTTGGCTTTCGCTTTCGCCACCGCAGCAGCAATGCGCGCTTTTTTTTCATCCGCTTCGCTCAAGTTGTTAGCAGGATCTGATGCGCTATCACTCTGAGCACTACTGTTTTGATCGCTGACGCTTTGAAAACTGGCTTCTTCTGGCGAGTTAACGTCTTGATTCTCAATACCAGCCTCGCCATCAGGGCTAGATGCTTGCGTTTTTTGCGAAGCGGCCTTTTTAGCTTTCGCTTTCGCTACCGCCGCTGCGATCCTAGCCTGCTTTTCATCTAGCGGTTCTTTGGAGTGACTGTCTGGTTGCTCATCTAATTGAGTTGGCGCACCTTGCTCTGAAACTGACTTATCAGGCTGCCCGTCTTCGCTATTTTTAGCAGCTTTTTGCGCTTTAGCTTTAGCGATTGCCGCGGCAATACGCGCTTTTTTCTGCGCTTCAGCGTTTAGCTCTGAATTAGCTTCAGTATCGGAAAGTTCGGTATGCTTTTCGCCTTGAGAGCCCGCAGTTTTTTCTGCTGAAGACGCCTCAGACTGGCTAGCTTGCGCGGCCTTTTTTGCTTTTGCTCTAGCGATAGCGGCAGCAACTTTAGCTTTTTTCTCATCTTCTGGTGATGATGACTGGGTACTTGGCTGTTCTGTGGTTGATGGTTCGACAGCGCTTTCATCTTGCGTTTCGTTTTGAGCTTGCGCGGCTTTTTTCGCTTTTGCTCTGGCGATTGCTGCAGCAACCTTTGCCTTTTTATCATCTTCTGGCGATGACGCTTGCTCAACTTGCTTATCCGCGCTTTCAAGTTGAGCTTCATTCTGGGCTTGTGCGGCTTTTTTCGCCTTAGCTCTGGCAATAGCTGCTGCTACCTGTGCTTTTTTATCGTCTGCCGCAGTGCTTGGTTCGTTGGTATTTGTTGTATTACTTTCATCCTTTGCGTTGGCCTGCATAGCCGCTTTCTTTGCTTTCGCACGCGCAAGCGCCGCCGCTACTTTGTCCTTGGCCTCAGTTGCGCCAGCATCAACAGCGCTATTCGCATCCTCGGCTACTGCATTTTCTTCTTTGGCTTTGTTGGCGGCTAATCGTGCTTCTTTTGCTTTTCTATGTTTTTCTTCGCGCTCAAGTTTTTCGCGCTCTAAACGTTCTTTACGTGCTTCAAAACGCTGTTTAGCTTTCTCGGCCTTGTTCTTTTCATCACGCTGAATGCGTATTTCGGATTTAGCCTGGCGGTAGTAATGCACCAGTGGGATTTCACTGGGGCAAACGTAAGCACATGCGCCGCACTCTATACAGTCGAAAAGGTCGTATTCTTCGGCTTTATCGTATTCTTTTGCTTTGGCGTGCCAAAACATTTGTTGGGGGAGCAACGACGCAGGGCATGCGTCGGCGCATGCGCTACAGCGAATACAGGGGCGCTCTGCATTGTCGTCTACCAGCTCTTTTTTTGCAGGAACCAGCAAACAGTTTGTGGTTTTAACCACGGGGATCGTAGCGTCTGATAAGGTAAAGCCCATCATAGGCCCGCCCATAATCACTTTAGGTACTTTCTGTTTTTTCGGGTTGTAGCTTGCTTCATCCAATAGATGAGAGACGGGCGTACCCAACAACGCTCTAAAATTGCTTGGTGATTCAACGGCTTCACCAGTTACGGTAACAACCCGTTCAATCAGCGGTTTGCCGTGTAAAATAGCATCTGCAATGGCATAGCAGGTACCAACGTTGAACATCATCACGCCTACGTCGGCAGGCAATCCATTTCTTGGAACTTCTCGGCCAGTCAGTACCTGAATCAGCTGTTTTTCGCCGCCGGCAGGGTATTTAGTCTCAACGCTAACAACGCGATAGTCTTTCTTATCCTGACAGGCAATATTAAGTGCTTCGAAAGCCTCGGGCTTGTTGTCTTCAACCGCAACTACAATGGCCTTCGGCCCAATAAGGTGAGTAAGAATGTCTAGACCCTGGCGTATTTGCCAGGCGTGCTCACGCATCAATCGGTCGTCAGAAGTAATGTAAGGCTCGCACTCAATCCCATTTAAAATAAGAAACTCAACAGGTTTAGACGTTGAGGTTTTTATATGGGTAGGGAAGCCGGCACCACCCATTCCTGAAATTCCCGCTTGGCAAATAGCTTCTATAAGCTTGTTCTTATCTATGTCGCTATAATTTGCTATTGGAGATAGGTCGCACCATGTGTCTTTACCGTCAGGACGTATCGAAATACACATTTCTGTTAGGCCGCTAGGATGCGCTACAACATGCGGAGCAATCGCAACAACCTCTCCCGAGGTTGGCGCATGAACTGGCACAGAAAAAGGCGATGAGCTTTGCGAAAGAATTTGGCCTTTCAATACGCTATCGCCAACTTCTACGCAACAGATACCGTCTGAGCCAATGTGCTGCCTTAAAGGAACAATCAATAATTCGGGTAACGACGGTTTCTTTATTACTGATGTATTAGATAGAGATTTCTTATCGTCGGGATGTACGCCACCTGGAAATGAGTACATCTTTCCCGCTTCAAGGGTTTCTATAATTGAATCAAAACTTGGATACATCACAATTACGACACCATTTTGATGGGGATATCACCTTTAGGCGATGATTCAAAATCCCACTTCCATGTAGAAGTTGTTTGAGCAATTGGCACCATGTCGATACAGTCGACAGGGCAGGGATCTACACATAGGTCGCACCCTGTACATTCATCAGTAATAACCGTGTGCATGTGTTTGGCGGCACCTAAAATGGCATCGACAGGGCAGGCCTGAATACATTTGGTACAGCCGATACATTCGTCTTCGCGTATAAACGCGACTTTTTTAACGTCTTCTTCGCCATGAGCTGCATCAAGGGGTTTAGGTTCAACTCCCATCAAGTCTGCGAGCTTTTTAATCGTTGCCTCGCCGCCAGGTGGGCACTTATTAATATCATCACCTTCAGCTATTGCCTCAGCATAAGGCTTGCAGCCCGGATATCCACATTGGCCACACTGAGTTTGTGGTAGTACGGCATCTATTTGCTCAACAAGCGGGTCGCCCTCAACTTTAAAGCGAATGCTCGCGTAGCCCAGAACCAAGCCAAAAATAAGCGCAAGGACGCCAATGGCAACAATGGCGAATATAATTGCGGTAGATATCGTCATTACACTTTCACCAGTCCACTAAAGCCCATAAATGCTAGGGACATGAGACCAGCGGTTATCATAGCGATTGAGGCACCTTTAAAAGATACAGGTACATCAGCAGCAGCTAAACGCTCACGCATGGCCGCAAATAACACCAGTACAAGAGAGAACCCCACAGCAGCGCCGAAACCATAAATAAGACTCTGCATGAAATTATGCTGTTCGGTAAGGTTTAATAGCGCTACACCAAGCACTGCACAGTTGGTTGTGATAAGAGGAAGGAATATACCTAACAATCTATATAAGGTAGGGCTGGTTTTGTGCACGACCATTTCTGTGAACTGCACCACCACCGCGATAACAAGAATAAAGGCAAGCGTTCTAAGGTAACCGATGCCCAGTGGAGCAAGTAGATAGGTTTCCACTAGGTAGCTCGATGCAGAGGCAAGGGTGAGAACAAATGTGGTGGCCATAGACATGCCCATGGCAGTTTCAAGTTTGCCAGACACACCCATAAACGGGCATAAGCCGAGAAACTTAACCAACACAAAATTGTTAACCAGTACTGTACCAATCAATAGCAGTAAAAATTCAGTCATGAATAACGCAATTCCTTCGAGGAATTTTGACGGACAATGCCCGCGGATTAAAAAGAAAAACAGATTAGGTCTATTATCCCTTTTTAGAACGGGTTTAACAACTTGATTGAATTAGGGTTATTTAATGTCTAAACGCGTTGTTTTAGGAATTAAAATAGAATGAAGTGGGTGAGGCGATTAAGAGCCAACTAAGTGGCTCCCCCTCCCCGACTCGAACGGGGGACCTGCGGATTAACAGTCCGTCGCTCTAACCAACTGAGCTAAGGGGGAATCGACACCTAAGTTGTTTGCTGAAGTTGGCTCCCCCTCCCCGACTCGAACGGGGGACCTGCGGATTAACAGTCCGTCGCTCTAACCAACTGAGCTAAGGGGGACCTGTGCTTCAACGGAGGCGAATATTAAAGACGTACTTAGGAACTGTCAACAACATAAATGAAATATTTGTGCTGACTGCGCAAAAAATAGCTTTTTACGGCTTTTATGTTCATTTTGTCGTCAATGCTGAGAAAATGATGGTTAATAACTGCACATTATTCCCTCATTGCTTATGAACAAGAGGTTGTTTTAGTAATTGATAGTTTTACCCATCTCGTTTTCTTATATATCTCACTAAAGTTAAAGGGTATAACTAAATAGAATAAAAAAGCGCTTCCATACTGGTATTATGTACAGGCTTTAATAAATCTGTAACCTGTACCTGAGGATTAAAAGGTTAGTCACCACTTACGTGCTGAGAAATTAATCGAGCACGAAATCCCGCCGAATATGGTCTGGCGTTAGTTATCCACTAAATCTGTGGATAACTATGTTGATAGCTTAGAATCGCTGTAGTTATTTACGAGATCGCGTACGTATTGATCTAATGAGGTTATGGCGTTATTGAGTGGATAATCTTTTTAATACAGGGGTTTAGGGTGTTTTTTTTGATCTTGTTTCTCGATCGGAATAGATCGGTTGAACAAAAAGTAGCTTGTGTGTTAATTCAACGAATGCCTAAATGCTATTCAATGAAATCCATCTTAATTCTCAATGCCTTACATTTTGTTAACATTTTTGTGTGTCTTTTAAACGCTCTATTTGGATAGCTAGATGCGCCCGAGACGTTTTGCCTGCATATTAAAAGTGAAACAGGATAGAAATTAAACTGTAATGAACACATACGCACGTGTTTTGATTTATTTTTACAAAAAACTCGTAGTTTTGTGGCGTAGCCAGCGAAATGGTTCATCGCACGTACTTTTGTCAAAAACATCGCTTTTCATACAACCCTCTTATGCTTTGTTTTGTTTGTCGAATACGCATAGCTAAATAGTGTTCACTCTTTTACACTAACGCGCAATTGATGAGGGGATTTTAGTTTGCCGGAGCTCAAGTGATAAAAAGTAACGCTAAACAACGTACTTCCGACTTATTGGAAGGAGATATAGGTACTACGTTAAAGCGTATGACCATTCCCATGATACTGGGAATGGTAATGATGATGAGCTTTGGACTTATCGATACCTTTTTTGTGAGCTTGTTGGGCACCGACCCTTTAGCCGCTATTAGTTTTACCTTTCCCGTTACTTTTACCGTAATAAGCCTAAACATAGGTTTAGGTATTGGTACCTCTGCAATTATAGGCAAGTTACAGGGCAGTAAAGAAATAACCAAGTCTCAACATTATGCGACGGGTTCATTAATGCTGTCCGTTTTGCTTGTGGGTGCATTAGCTGCAATTGGCTTTTTCACCATAGAGCCTGTGTTTAAGTTGCTTAATGCAACAGACAATCTAATGCCGTACATATCTGACTATATGGGGCTATGGTACTTGTCGAGCATCTTTCTTGCTATGCCGATGGTTGGTAATAGTGTGCTGCGAGCGTGTGGCGATACCCGCACACCCAGTATTGTTATGGCGGCAGGCGGCGGATTAAACGCGTTGCTTGATCCTATTTTCATTTTCGGACTTGGACCCATTCCGGCAATGGGAATAAAAGGTGCGGCACTCGCTACCTTTATAGCGTGGATAGTTGGTGCATTATGGATTCTTTATATTTTAGCCGTTCGTCGAAAGTTGATGTTGCCTCGACTGCTGACACTTGCCGAGTTGCGTGATAGCAGCCGTGAAATTCTTAAAATAGGACTACCTGCGGCGGGTGCAAATATGCTTACCCCCGTTGCCGGTGGCGTGATGACAGCTGTAGTTGCTGGTTACGGTGCTGAAGCGGTAGCAGCGTGGGGAGTGGGAAATAGAATGGAGTCTATTGCAAGTATTGTTGTGCTAGCACTTTCCATGACACTGCCTCCATTTATCAGTCAAAACGTTGGGGCAGGCCAAGTAGAACGGGTAAAAACGGCATATTCGCTTACATTGAAATTTGTTCTGGTTTGGCAGTTCGCCATTTTTCTTGTCATGTGGGGACTATCTAGCTGGATAGCCGTCGCCTTTGCTAATGAAGCAGAGGTAAGCGTACTAATACAGCTGTTTCTTATGATTGTACCGCTGGGTTATGGCATGCAAGGCATTATCATTCTGACTAACTCTTCGTTGAATGCCATGCATCGCCCAATGACGGCATTAACGTTAAGTGTCATCCGCTTATTTGTTTTCTTCGTACCTATCAGCGTTGCGGGTAGTTTTCTATTTGAACTGAAAGGGTTATTTGCAGGAACGGTCATTGCCAATATTGCAATGGCGTGTGTTTCATTTGTTGTTTTCAAACGTGCGATTACTCAGTTTGAATTAGATAAAGAAACGTCTGAGCACAGCTAATACCAGAGCGGCTATTTAAGGCTGTGCGTTTTTAATGTTGAGTAGTTTGACCGCAAGCAAGATGTTAAGCAGTAAGCTAAAGAAAAGGTTAAGTAAATGAGTAGAGGGTTTGAGCTTCATTCTAAATACAAGCCAGCAGGCGACCAGCCAAAAGCAATAGAAGCTTTGGTGGATGGCCTAGAAAGTGGCTTGGCCGGCCAAACACTGCTTGGTGTTACGGGGTCGGGTAAAACCTTTACCATGGCTAATGTCATCAAAGAAGTGCAGAGACCAACGCTAATTCTTGCACACAACAAAACATTAGCGGCTCAGCTTTACGGTGAGATGAAAGAATTCTTCCCCAATAACGCCGTAGAGTACTTCGTTTCATATTACGATTATTATCAGCCAGAAGCCTACGTTCCAAGTACAGATACCTTTATTGAGAAAGACGCGTCAATCAATGATCATATTGAACAAATGCGACTGTCCGCCACTAAAGCGTTGATGGAGCGCAGAGACGTAGTCATTGTAGCGAGTGTGTCGGCTATTTATGGTTTGGGTGACCCTGAATCCTACATGAAGATGCTATTGCACCTTCGCCAGGGCGACACCATGGACCAACGTGACATTTTACGTCGCCTTGCAGAACTGCAGTACAAGCGTAACGATTTAGCGTTTGAAAGGGGTACGTTCCGTGTGCGTGGCGATGTTATAGATATTTTCCCTGCGGACTCTGAAAAGCAAGCCGTAAGGGTCGAGCTTTTTGACGATGAAATAGATAAAATTAGTCTGTTCGACCCGCTAACCGGGGCTGTCGATAAGTCAGTTATTCGAGCAACGGTTTTTCCTAAAACGCACTATGTAACCCCTCGAGAGAAAATCCTCAATGCTATTGAGCATATCAAGGAAGAACTTGGCGATCGCAAAAAGCAACTTCAAGAGGCGAATAAGCTGATTGAAGAGCAGCGTATTTCACAGCGCACCCAGTTCGATATCGAAATGATGATGGAGCTTGGCTATTGTTCTGGGATCGAGAATTACTCTCGCTATCTTTCAGGAAGAGCACCGGGCGAACCACCTCCAACCTTATTGGACTATTTTCCAGCAGATGGCCTAATGTTTATCGATGAGTCTCACGTAACTGTCTCTCAAGTAGGGGCAATGTATCGCGGGGATCGCTCTAGAAAAGAGACCTTGGTGGAGTTTGGTTTCAGGCTGCCGTCGGCGTTGGACAATCGTCCGCTTAAGTTTGAAGAGTTTGAACAGATTTGCCCCCAAACCATCTATGTTTCTGCGACGCCAGGCGATTATGAATTAAAGAAAACTGACGGTGAGATAGTAGAGCAGGTTGTGCGTCCAACGGGCCTGCTAGACCCTGTTATTGAAGTACGTCCTGTAGCCACTCAGGTTGATGATGTCCTGTCTGAAATACAAAAACGGGTAGAGCTTGACGAACGTGTGCTTATTACTACCTTAACCAAGCGTATGGCCGAAGACTTAAGCGAGTACTTGAACGAGCACGGCGTTAAGGTGCGTTATCTACATTCGGATATCGATACCGTAGAGCGAATTGAAATTATCCGTGATTTACGATTGGGTAAATTCGACGTGTTGGTTGGTATTAATCTGCTACGTGAGGGTCTAGACATGCCTGAAGTGTCGCTGGTGGCTATCTTAGATGCGGATAAAGAAGGCTTTTTGCGCGCTGAACGTTCGCTTATTCAAACCATTGGTAGAGCTGCGCGACACGTGAATGGTAAAGCCATTTTATATGGTGACAGCATAACCAAATCTATGAAAAAAGCGATAGACGAAACGGACCGTCGTCGTGAAAAGCAAATGGCGCATAACGAGGCCAACGGTATTACACCAATGCGTCTTAATAAGCCTATTACCGATATTATGGACTTAGGCGACAGCGCGCACCCTGCGTCTGGAAAAGTCAGACTGCGCAAAGTTGAAGAGAAGAAGAAGCAACAGAAAACAGCAAGTGCTACTGAATTAATGGACCAAATCACGGAGCTTGAAAAGCAGATGTTTGAATATGCGCGTGAGCTTGAGTTTGAAAAAGCAGCATCATTGCGTGACGATATTGAAGCACTTCGAAAGCAAGTTGTTACACTCTCTTAAAAATGGCGATGTGTCCCGCTAGCTGAGGCTGTATGTGGGTTTTTTCCGTATAAAACCGGATAACTCACTACAGCACTTTTCCTTTTGATGTAAGAAAATCCCCCTTTTTTCCTATGGACAATACGACTTGACGTCAGTTTTTGGGTAGCACAAAACTCAAATTTTTAATAAAAAATGAGATGAAAAGCCGCAAAATGTCGTTGTAATAGCACAATTAGTTGAATATAGTTCTAAGTTGAGTATCGATAACTATACCTATAAACAGGTGCTAATATGCTTAATCGTCTTCAGGAGTCAGATATAAAGCTACTGCGTGTGTTTTACGCTGTAGCGAGCTGCAACGGATTTACTGCGGCAGAACCCGTGTTGCGTATGCAACGACCCAACATCAGTGCAGCCATCAAAAAACTGGAAGAACGTTTAGATTTGGTGTTATGTCATCGCGGTCGTGGTGGCTTTCAAATGACAAAAGAGGGTGAGGTGGTTTTCCAAGAAACCAAACGCATCTTTAATGCCTTCGACAACTTTGTCTTCAATCTGAAATCGCTGCATGATGACTATTCTGGTCATATCACTTTGGTCTTGATGGCTGGTCTTCCGCTTTCTATGCACTTAGCCGTAAGTAAAGCGGTTAAAAGTACAATGAAGAAATTTGACGATATTCACGTTAATATCCAAACTCGTTTATACAATGAAGTTGAGCATGTCGCTTTATCTGGTGAGTGCCACCTCGTTGTTTCAACCTATGACATGGTCAAACCGGAATCAGTAACTTTTCATCCTGTCGGCATCAAAACTGAAGGGCGATTGTACTGTGCGCCTACACACCCTCTGGCAAAGTATCGTGATACTGATTTACCAGAAGGCGTAAAAATTGGTGATTATCCTGCCATTGGTATTTCTGGATTGTCGTCGGCAAACTACATTGAAGATGAAACCAGATTATCGATTCAAACTTTCTCTGACTCATTTGATGCAGCGATGTCTGCGATTATGACCGGCGAATATGTTGGTTTGCTGCCAGACTATATGGCGAAAGAGCAGGGCGCCGCACTTGGGCTTGTACCTATTGCAAAAGGGAGCTTATTTAAATTTAGTCACGAACTGTTTGTGATGAATGGAAAAAATACGCGATTAAACCCAGTATTACGCCACTGTATTAAAGAATTGAGCTACTTCATTTCAGAGAGTCAAAAGTAGTAGCAACAAGCACCTGTGATCACACCTCTTATTGTTTATAAACGCTTGGAATAAAGCGCTTATAAACAATAAGAGGTGTTTTTATTTCAGATTACGCTATTCGTATTCTAGAGGATCGATGGCGTTATTTTCCTTGAACGCCTCTAAGCGCTCTTCGCACGCACCGCATTTTCCGCATGCTTTTTCTCTGCCGTTGTAACAGGTCCACGTTTGGCCGTAATCCAGTCCCATTGACAGACCATCGGTCAAGATAGCGGTTTTGCTGTCGTCGATATAAGGCGTCATAATCGTAACCGGTGTATAATTCGCAATGCCGCACACATCATTCATTTTATGAACAAACTCAGGGCGGCAGTCTGGGTAAATGGCGTGATCGCCAGAGTGAGCGCCATAGTAAACTTCGTTAGCGTCTAAACTGACCGCGTAGCCAACGGCCAGCGATAACAAAATCATGTTGCGATTGGGCACCACGGTTTGTTTCATGCTTGGCTCTTCATAGTGGCCTTCTGGCACTTCGATATCTGAGGTTAACGCTGAACCCCCTATGAGCGTATTTATGGCGCTAATATCTACAATTTTGTGTGGAACGTTAAGCGAATTACACACGTTGGCAGCATAATCGAGTTCTTTCTTGTGGCGTTGTCCGTAGTTAAAGCTCAGTGCATGAACTTTTTTGCCTGCTTTAAGTGCTTTATGAAGCACTGTGAAGGAGTCCATGCCTCCTGAATAGATAACAACAACGTTTTCTGACATAGTTTTTCGAAGATTTAAGAAATTATGCCCGAATTTTATGTGATCCTTGGTAAAATCCCAACATACAATCGTTAAAGGGTGTCAAATTGTCTGTAATGTCCACATTAAACATCAATGAGATGTTTGAAACTATCCAGGGTGAAGGTGCTCACACTGGTATTCCCTCTATCTTTGTTCGTTTACAAGGCTGTCCTGTGGGCTGTCCATGGTGTGATACGAAACATACGTGGGAAATTAAGCCTGACTTGAGTGTGTCGCCACAAGCTGTGATCACAAAAGGCGAAGAGTCTGAAACCTATTTCATCTCCAGTGAGGAGGCTTTGCTGGCTGAGTTTGGGAAACAAGGCTATGTGGCAAAGCATGTGGTTATTACCGGCGGTGAGCCATGTATGTACGACCTACGTCCTCTGACGAGCCTACTTCACGACAACGGATACACAACACAAATAGAGACCAGCGGTACTTTTGAAGTACTTTGTGACACGCGTACGTATGTGACGGTTTCTCCTAAAATAAACATGAAAGGCGGATATGACGTCTTAGTAAGTGCGCTTGAAAGAGCGAATGAAATCAAGCACCCCATCGCAATGCAAAAGCATATTGACGAGCTTGATGCGCTGCTTGCTAATGTATCGTCATTAGACGGAAAACAGGTTTGTTTACAACCAATTAGCCAGCAAAAGAGAGCCACAGAACTTGCAGTGCGTACTTGTATTGAACGTAACTGGCGGCTATCTTTACAAACACATAAATACATTGGTATTGAATAAGTGTTTGAAATGCGCCGCCTTTGTGGCAAACACGTCTTGCGCTTAAGTATTCAAATTAACAAAGGACATAAAGAAGATGCATAGCTTTAATCTGCTAAAAAAAGCCGTGATAGCGGCCGTCGCTTTATGTTCTTTTACTGCTGCATCAATGGTTGAGGCCGCTACTTGGACAATCACTTATCCGCGTCCGATTGACGACTCAGATGCCCGTGCTCAATATCCGATAGCACTGCTTAAACTTGCGCTCGATAAAACCGGCGTAAATTATGAGCTACGCCCTTCTGATCGTATATTGCTGACGGGCAAAGCGATGCGTCAGCTGCGTGAAAACAGAGAAGTTAACGTAGTATGGAGTATGACGGACAGCCAGCGCGAGAAGGAACTGACCCCCATTCGTATTCCAATCGCAAAAGGGCTTATAGGTCTTCGTGTTTTCGTTATTAACGAAAATAAAAAGACGAAGTTCGACGATGTCTTATCGCTGACCGACATGCGTAAACTTATACCCATTCAGGGTGAAGAATGGCCGGACACCAAAATTCTTCAAGCCAACGGGTTTAACGTGTTTACTGTGCCTGAGTTTCGCGAAGCGTATGACATGATTAAACAAGGTAAAGGGGACTTTTTTCCTCGTTCTGTTATGGAAGTGGACGCAGAGCTGGAGGTGGAAGGTCGTCGTAACAATCTTTACCTGGAGCCTTCAATGGCGCTGTATTACCCCACCGCTATGTATTACTTTGTAAGTTCAAGTAACAAGACGTTAGCGAATCTTATTGAAACAGGCCTTAACAGAGCCATTGAAGATGGGTCTTTTGATGCGTTATTTGAATCTACGTACGCCCCAATCTTAGCCTCTTTAGGGGTTAATGAGCGTAAAATTTTCACTCTCGAAAATCCGTTATTACCCATTGAGACCCCTCTTACTAATTCTACTTTATGGTATAAACCAAAAACAGAAGCTTCAAAAGAATAAATAGACAATAAAAAACGCGGCTTAGGCCGCGTTTTTTTAAATGTTAGCTCAGCTTGTACGATTGTCTATTAAGACTCGCCAGCGTGGACGCCTTTCATCGAACGGCCAGAAGGATCTGCATTGTTTTTAAAGCTCTCATCCCACTCAAGTGCTTCTGCTGTACTACACGCAATAGATTTACCGCCTGGCACACAGCGCGCCGCACTTTCTTGAGGAAAGTAGCTCTCGAAAATAGTGCGGTAGTAGTAGCCTTCTTTGGTGTCTGGTGTGTTAACTGGGAAGCGGAATTCCGCTGTTGCAAGTTGCTGATCAGTCACTTCGTTTTCAACGAAATCGCGAATTGAATCAATCCACGAATAACCTACACCATCACCAAACTGCTCTTTTTGACGCCACAGTACTTCTGCTGGAAGCGTTTCTCCGTTATCAAACGCTTTACGAAGGATCCACTTCTCCATTTTTCCATCTAGACACATTTTGTCTTGTGGGTTTAAACGCATAGCTACGTCAATGAAGTTCTTATCTAAGAATGGTACACGAGCTTCTACACCCCATGCTGATGTGGCTTTGTTAGCACGCGCACAGTCAAACATATGTAGACGATCAAGTTTACGTACCGTTTCTTCGTGGAATTCTTTGGCGTTTGGCGCTTTATGGAAATACAGGTAACCACCAAAAATTTCGTCAGAACCTTCACCCGATAGCACCATTTTAATGCCCATCGCTTTAATCTTGCGTGTCATTAAGTACATTGGAGTAGCGGCGCGGATCGTTGTTGTATCGTAGGTTTCCAAGTGATAGATAACATCACGGATGGCATCTAAACCTTCTTGAATGGTAAAGTGAATTTCATGGTGTACGGTGCCAATCATGTCGGCCACTTTCTTCGCTGCTTTAAGGTCAGGTGCTCCTTCAAGACCTACAGCAAAACTGTGCAGGCGAGGCCACCATGCATCTGTCTTGTCTTCGTCTTCAACGCGCTTTGCAACGTACTGCGCTGCGACAGCTGAAACCAATGAAGAGTCCAAACCGCCCGATAGAAGTACAGCGTATGGAACGTCAGACATCATGTGTGACTTCACAGCTTTCTCGAATGCTACACGTAGCTCTTCTAGGTTGCTGGTGTTGTCTTTTACGTTGTCGTATTCCATCCAGTCGCGTTTGTAGTACTTGGTGATTTTACCTTCTTTGCTCCACAGGTAGTGGCCAGGAGGGAACTCACTGATTGTCTTACATACGCCTGCTAACGCTTTCATTTCAGATGAAACATAGAAGTTACCGTGTTCATCGTAACCGGTATAAAGCGGAATAATACCAATATGGTCGCGGGCAATAAGGTAAGCGTCTTGTTCTTCATCGTATAGAATGAACGCAAACATACCCTCTAGTTCATCGATAAAGTCGATGCCTTTTTGCTGAAAAAGCGGAAGAATAACTTCGCAATCAGAACGGGTTTTAAATGGGTACGGCTCATCTAGATTAGCAGCAAGTTGCTTGTGGTTGTAAATCTCGCCGTTAACGGCAAGAATTTGTTTATCGTTTTGGCTGATAAGAGGCTGCGCCCCTGTATCAACGTCGACAATCGCCAATCTTTCGTGACAAAGAATGGTATTGTCATTATTCCAGATACCCGACCAGTCAGGGCCACGGTGGCGCAAAAGTTTTGATAAATCGAGGGCTTGGGTTCTGAGTTCAGACACATCGGTTTTGATATCAAGGATACCGAAAATACCACACATATAACGGATTCTCTCTGTTCACTTGTTGAAAAAAATAATAGAAGTTTTTTCTGTCGGTACTCGCGTACGAGTGGGCGATGATTTGTTGTTATTCTTATTCGCGTGCCCCTGAATGTGCCAGTCTGACAGGAAATTGCAAGTACATTATGATGAGAAAATGGAAATTCTTATTCCATTTATCCCAAAATAGCCGTTTATTAACATTTTTATCCTAATTCCATGCAAAGGTAAGCTTATGAATGCGGTAAGCAGTGCTTAATATAGAGGGAAGTGAGTTCAAATGTAGAGGGTAGTAAATTAATGCGGGTCAATAAAAAAGGGTTTCACGAAGAAACCCTTTATTAACGATAAAGAAGACGCGCCCTTCTTTGCGTTTTTACGTCAAAGTGTTTTAGTTTTGGCGCTGGAACTCGCTTGCTTCATTCCACTTCGGCCAAGCCTCTGCATTTGCAACACCTACACCCACATCAAACAGCATTTGTGTGTCTTGCACGATACCGCTTAAATCCCAATCGTCACGATACTGATCGCACACTTGATGATAACAGCCCGTAACAATGACATTCATACGTTTTCTGTATTTGGCTGTCTCTTCATCTGCTGGTTCATTTCCGCCTTCAGCGTACAGTGCTGGAACACCTTGCTTGGCAAAGCTGAAGTGATCTGAGCGGTAGTAGTACCCAGCTTCTGGTCTGTCTTCTTGAGTCAGTGTACGACCTTGCTTAGCCGCAGCGGCTTCAAGATAGTCTTCCATTTCTGACTTACCCATGCCTACAACGGCAACGTTTTTGGTCTTACCTAATACGTTCATTGCGTCCATGTTGATATTTGCAACCGTATTTTCAATCGGAATAACAGGATTGCTTGCATAATATTTACTGCCTAACAGCCCTTGCTCTTCAGCAGTTACTACTAAAAATGATACCGAGCGTTTTGGTGCAGGCGTCAACTCTGAGTATGCTTTGGCCATGGCTAGAATAGCCGCAGTGCCCGTGGCATTATCATGAGCGCCATTATAGATTTGGTCGCCTTCTTTGCTCTCATCTTTACCTAAATGATCCCAATGTGCCGTGTAGATAATATGCTCATCAGGAAACTCTGCGCCCGGCAGAGTCGCGATTACGTTGTTGCTCTCTGACTTTTTGAAGGTGTTGTTAACCGTAACCGATGCTTTGATATCCATTGCTTTGTTGTAAGGACCTTGCATGGCGTTTGCTTTCTCTTGGTCAAAGTCGAGCCCTGCATCAGCAAACACTTTTTTCGCCGCATCTAACGTTAACCAACCTTCAACAGCCACACGACTTGCTCCTTTGTCGGCACTTACTAGGCCGTACTGCGGACCGCTCCAGCTGTTAGCAACAACTGACCAGCCGTAAGAGGCAGGGGCTGTTTCGTGAACAATAATGGCGCCAGCAGCGCCCTGACGGCTCGCTTCTTCATATTTGTAGCTCCAACGACCGTAGTAGGTCATCGTTGTGCCTTGAAACTTACCACTTTCTGGATTTTCAAATCCCGGGTCATTAATTAGCATGACGACGGTTTTGCCTTCAACATCTAACCCTTCGTAGTCGTTCCAGTCGTACTCTGGTGCATTCACACCATAGCCAACGAAGACTAATTCTGAATCTTCAAGGGAAACTGAGCTCTGTTCTCGCTTAGAAGAGGCAACCATTTGCTCTTTATACGCGAAGTTATTGTCGCCAATAGTCATGGTCATATCTGGGTCAGCAGTAATTTCCATAAGGGCTACTTTTTGTAAAAAGCTATCCCCGTTACCCGGTTTAAGTCCCGCTTTGGTAAATTCACTAACCAAGTATTCAATGGTTTTCTTTTCGCCTTCAGTCGTCGGTAAACGGCCCTCAAACTCATCTGAAGACAGTACCTTTAATGGCTCGCGAATATCGGCGTCTGAAATATTGTTGTAAACACTGTCAAAGTTAGACGCCACAGGCATCTCTTTTTTCGCAGACTGATTTTGTGACGCGCTGTCGTTGTTAGGTGTGCAAGCACTTACGCCCAGAAGGGTAGGTACAAGCAATGGCAAAAACATTTTTTTCATTGTTAGTCTCTGTTTGCTCTACAATACTTGCTCAGTATAGAGAAAACCCCAGAGCGAACCAATAGTTGATATGCAATCAGACTCAATCCCTTTCTGTAAAGACTACTTAAAAAAACACGCAAGTTATCCTGTAACCATTCTTTTAGATGAACTCGGTTTAACGAGTCATAGTAAGTTTCCATCTCCTGATGTGCTTAATGAACTTACATCTAGATATCACAAGCAATGGACGGGGCCTGTATTTAAAGGACAGAGTCAGTTTTCAGAAGATGAACAGCGTTACTATGAAACGATTATTAGTGAAGATGGGGTTGTCCCTACCAGAGAGCAAAGCTGGCACGATTTGTTTAATGCACTAATCTGGCTGCAGTTTCCCAAAACAAAATCCTTATTAAATGAACTGCATATAAGCGATATCGAGGCGTACGGCGTAAACCCTCGCACCGCACGTCGCAATCGGATTACCCACTTTGATGAGTGTGGCGTGGTGCTGGCGATAGAAGAGCCCAGACCAAGTGGCGTTGAATCGCTAGAAGTTTTCCTACAGCAACTGGCCACCCATGAATGGGAACAGGTATTTCTAGCAAATCGAGGGCGTTGGCATGCTGAAGTAACGCCCTATGTATTTGGGCATGCGAATTTAGAAATGATGCTGAACCCGTTTATTGGGCTTACTGGAAAGTGGCTCGCGGTTTCAGTGCCTCAAGGATTTAGTGAGCTCGATAAATGGCAACAACGCGCCGTACTCGACGATGCAATGTCAGCCCGAATTTCAGCACTCGATGCTTTTCAGGTCACACCGCTCTTAAAGCCCCTTCCTTTGTTAGGCGTGCCTTTATGGCATTCACCGCAGGATGCGAAGTTTTATCAAAATAAAGATTATTTCAGGCCGTTACGACAAGGGTCTAAGCCAACGAAACAGCTGCCGCTGTGGGTGTAATACCAATCCGCATAGATCATTACCCACTCAGAAGGCGCTGGCAAGTTTCCTAGCAAAGCGTGGGAATGCAGGAATGGCTGTTCCCTTTCAAATTCCCAGAATGAAGCTAGGAAGCTTGCCAAACCTTCCCGAAGGGCGAGTTTAAAATGTCCGTACTCTTTGTTGTGTCACCTTGATGTAGAACCACTATACCTGCGGTAACACGCCGCGATTACGAACATCAATGATGCTTTTCATGGTTAGTGAAAGAAATGAAAGGGTGCGTCTTTTTAAAGTAAGGCTGCGCGGCCAGTTTATAGAAACGCTGTACTAAAACACTGTAATCACAAAGATTATATTCATAACTACTGTATTAATAGCACAGCGCACTTTTCGTATAGTGGGCGCGTTACATTCGCAAGCTTAATTAGAACAAGGCGAGGGCAATCAACCAGATGCCGTAGATAACAATATAAGGTGCACTTGCAATTAATGCCGCTTTTTTAAGAGAAAAGGCGGTCCATTGAGTAATGCCTACGGTGGCTAAATAAATGCCCCAGAATAGCTCTACCCTTAACGCCTGGCCGAAAGCGTACCAAGGCGAGTCCATCGGGATATTCGCAATATACCCAAGGGACGCTGGCGATAAAATTGATGGCGCTACTTGATGGTCGCCTGCGAACAACAGCAAAGCAACACCCACCAAACCAGTAAGCACATAAGGCATTGAAAGCCACCAAGCGAAACCATACCAGTCAGTAAAGCCATACACATGACTGTCGTCAGAACGGGTCATTAAATTCACGTACACGGCGTAAATGGCGTTTACGATAATAGGAATAAAAAAGGCACCTATAACCGATGACCAAAGCAAAGCATCCCTGGTGAAGAAGGCCTTCATTTGCTCTTCTTCTGCCGGACTCATATCCCCTTGCGCGGCAATATTCATCTGAGCGAACCATTCAATGTCAACGAAGTTTACATACAAGTACTGGGAAACAAGCGAAATTGCCATGATCAAAATAAATGGCATCCAGCTCCAATTGTTGTTTTCACCTACTGCTTTAAATACGCCATTAGGCTTGAAGAAAATATCGTTACACGCTTGAAAGGGGTTCGTTACATTGTGCATCCCTTGCTCCTATTTCGTTTTTCTTATTACTCTGGCTTCGGTTAAAGCCATGAGTCATTGTTAGCTTGCCAACAGGCAGGCAATAAATTGAGTTATAGATTACTGTTGGCTACAGGTGTTGTACAGCACAACATCTTGATATTTGTAAGAGAAAATGAATGTATTGAAAGGTTATAAATAAAAAAAGGGAAGCGCTTGCTTCCCTTTACGTAATACTGCTGATTGCTGCTCTATCTTTGGCGATTTTCTATGTCCTCTCAAAACACGCTGCAAGACCTTACAAATAAGTAATATTAAGCAGTGTCAAAACTATGGTGCTGTACAACAGCGAAATAGGCAGTCCAATTTTTATAAAATGCGAAAACTTATAATTCGCCGCATTATAAACAAGCAAGTTGGTTTGATAGCCGAACGGTGAAATAAAACTGGCACTTGCTGCAAATGCTACCGCTAACGCAAATGGCATTAGCGGTGCGCCAATGATTTGCACTAACCCGTAGGCAAACGGGAACATTAACGCCGCAGCAGCGTTGTTGGTAACGAACTCTGTTAAAACCAGTGTTAGCAAGTAGATGACTAACAATGCTATGAACCAGTCAGTACCCGACAACACCGGCATAAGTGCCTCGGTGGTTATATTAATAACCCCTGAATTTTCTAATGCGGTTGCCAGGCTTAGCGCGCCTACAATCACAACAATCAAATTCAACGGTAAATTTCGTTTCATTTCGCCGTTTGACGTTACCCTTACGCCAATTAGCACAGCGGCTAAAAACAGCAGACCAATAGCCAGTGAAATGACATTAGTTGCAGCCAATAACACCGTGGAAAGGAAGCCGCCAAGGGTAATCCACTCTTGCTTGTTGGTTAGTGGGCGGGCGATTTTTTGCTCTGACAAAATAAAAAAGTTTTTATTTAAATTTTGACGAGTCGCAAAGTCTGGGCCTGTAGCTAAAAGTAAGAAGTCACCTGCTTGAAGCTTAATTTCTCCTAACTTGCCTGACAGCTGCTCTCCATCGCGGCGAATGGCTACAACAGCCGCATCAAACAGGGCTCTAAAGCCAAGTTTTTTAATGGTTTGCCCAATAACTTGAGCGCGATTGGCAACAACTACCTCGGTTAAGCTCTCACGCAATACCCCATCGGTCTCAGCAAACATGCTTAGCCCCTTTATGTGGCTAAGATTATCAAGCTTTTGAACGTTGCCAGAGAAGATCAGTTTGTCGTTTTCCAGAATGACCAGGTCAGGCCCAACAGGAGATATCAGGTTGCCATTGCGCACCACTTCTACCAAAAAGAGTTCTGGTAAGTTACGTAAATGGTTTTGTTCTACGGTTTTGCCTATGAGCTCTGAACCAGATTCCACTTCGGCTTCAACCATATACTCGTGATAGTTATTACTCTTATTGCCAATATGAGGTAGCAAAGGCAGTAACAAAAACATGAGAAGACCACAGCTTAAACCCGCTACGGTGCCATAAAGTGTGAAGTCAAAAAAGTTAAAGCCTGGATGCCCGTGCTCTTGCAAAAAGCTGTCTACGATTAGGTTGGTAGACGTACCGATTAAGGTGACCGTACCGCCTAAGATAGCTGCGTATGAGAGCGGGATCAGTAATCGAGAGGCAGGATGATATTGGTTTTGCTTAATTGGACCAATAAGACTTGCCACAATAGCAGTATTGTTCAAAAGCGCAGACGATAAAAAGGTCAGTGAAAACAAGCGCCAATAGGATTGAGTAAAGTTAGCACTTACTAGTTTCCTACCTAGGCGTTTTATTAGCGCTGTTTTATCAATTGCACTGCTTACCAAAAGCAACAAAACAAGGGTAATAAGACCCTTGTTTGTTAAATTTAGCAAGATGTCATCAAGAGATAACTGCTGGGTAACCAGTAAAGCTAACACTGCACCAGAAAACACAGTGGAAGGGCGCTGATTGGTAAAGATCAGCGCGCATATCGTACCGGCAAATACTGCCAGTACGATGAACTGGGTCACATCCATATTGCTCCAGTCCTGCTTAAAGTTTACTGATATCCACAGAGTTCCAATGCGGGAAGTGCTTGCGTACTAGTGCATTGAATTCAAGCTCGAACTCAGAGAAGTTTGGTGATGTATGCTGTGCGTCACCCGCAATTTCGTCAATGATCATACCTGCACCAACAGTGCCGTTGGTCAAGCGATCTATGACGATGAATGAACCGGTAGGGCGGTTGCGCTTATACGGGTCGCAGGCAACAGGTTGAGTAAACTTAACATCTACTACACCAATCTCGTTAAGATTTAAGTGCATGGCATCCGTTTCTTCCAACGTGTTCACATCAATTTGATTATCGATATGAGCAACTACCCCTGGCGTTGATTTAGTCGCGAACTTAAACAAGTATTGCTTGTTTGGCATTAGCGGCTCTTCAGACATCCACACAAGGTGAGTTTTAAATTGCGTGTTAAGCAGTGGCAAGTTGTCTGATTTTACAATCATATCGCCACGAGAGATGTCAATTTCATCTTCTAGCGTTAACGTTACTGCTTGAGGTACATAAGCGCGCTCTTGGTCGCCTTCAAACGTAACGACTTGCTTCACCTTTGATTTCTTACCAGAAGGAAGTGCCGTTACTTCATCACCTGGTGCAACTTGGCCAGATACCACCGTACCCGCAAAGCCCCGGAAATCTAGGTTAGGGCGGTTAACGTATTGTACAGGGAAGCGAAAATCTTCTAGGTTGTCGTCTTCACCAATTTCAATGTTTTCCAACATTTCCATAAGTGGCGTGCCGTCAAACCATGGGGTCTTTTCGCTCTTGCCTACTACGTTGTCGCCTTCAAGTGCTGAAATAGGTACGAACTGAATGTCAGGAATATCAAGCTGCTCAGCAAACTTCAGGTAGTCTTCCTGAATTTGCTTGTACACTTCTTCTGAATAGTCCATCAAGTCCATTTTGTTGATAGCAACAATAACGTGTTTTATACCTAGAAGAGAAACCAGGAACGAGTGACGTTTCGTTTGTACCTTAACGCCGCCGCGAGCATCAACAAGAATAATAGCAAGGTCGCACGTTGACGCACCGGTTACCATGTTACGGGTGTACTGCTCGTGCCCCGGAGTATCTGCGATAATAAACTTACGCTTGTCAGTAGAGAAGTAGCGGTATGCTACGTCGATAGTAATCCCTTGCTCACGCTCAGACTGAAGACCGTCTACAAGAAGGGCAAGGTCAACTTTCTCGCCGGTAGTGCCCACTTTTTTACTGTCTTTAGTGATAGCTGCAAGTTGGTCTTCATAAATCATTTTAGAATCGTGAAGCAAGCGACCAATTAGGGTACTTTTACCGTCGTCTACGCTACCGCAGGTAAGGAAACGTAGCATGTCTTTCTTTTCGTGTTGTTCTAG
The DNA here is from genome assembly GCF_022348345.1 of Alteromonas sp. CNT1-28. Lineage (NCBI taxonomy): Bacteria > Pseudomonadati > Pseudomonadota > Gammaproteobacteria > Alteromonadales > Alteromonadaceae > Alteromonas > Alteromonas sp. CNT1-28. The sequence continues at coordinate 43,221 of NZ_JAKREZ010000010.1, forward strand.
GTAAGACAGAATGTCCTGTCTCAATAATTCGTTTTCATTGTTCATGTTATGCGCTCACAAGGAAAAAGGGGTTTAACACAGACTCTTTTTGGTTGTACGTAAGAGCGTCAGCGTTGTCATCTAATGGGTTTTCAGGGTCAAGTACGGTGACGTTTGCGCCTGCTGCGAGTGCGACTGCGTGCGCTGCACCTGTATCCCATTCAGATGTTGGGCCTAATCGAGGGTAAAGATGTGCTTCGCCCTCAGCCACCAAGCAAAGCTTCAGTGAGCTACCCATCGCCACAAGCTCGGTTTCACCGTTAAGCTGTGCCAATAAATTCTGTATTTCTGGGCTTTGGTGAGAACGACTACCTACCACTTTCCACACTTCGGCACCATCGTGCTTGCGCGCAGAAATAGCGGTAAATTCGCCATTTACTTCAGTCCACGCACCTTTACCAACAATACCTACATAGCTTTTGTTTAGTGCTGGCGCGTAAACCACACCCATGGTCGGTTTACCGTTTTCGATAAGTGCAATATTTACCGTAAACTCACCGTTTTTCTTAATAAACTCTTTAGTGCCGTCTAGCGGGTCTACCAGCCAGTATGACGACCACGTTTTGCGCTCTTCCCATGAAATATCTGCTGACTCTTCAGAAAGAATCGGCAGGTCAGATTCAGCTTCAAGGGCGTTAACGATTACGTTATGTGCGGCAAGGTCAGCTTCTGTTAGCGGGCTGGTATCCTGCTTTTCATAAATGGCGAAGTCTTTCTCGTAAATGGCCATTATCTTATCGCCAGCTTCTTTGGCGATAGCTAGCACTTTTTGTGCAAGACTATTTAAAGGCTGTGTCATTACACCAATCCCTTTTCTTGAAGCAAAGCATACAATCGCTCAGCGGTTTGCTCTGCTGGTTCATCCTGATAGGTTAAGTGTACTTCTGGCGCTTCAGGTGCTTCATAGGCTGAATCAATACCTGTGAAGTCCTTAATTTCACCGCTACGCGCTTTCTTGTATAGCCCTTTCGGGTCGCGTTTTTCACACACTTCAAGAGGTGTATCGATAAACACTTCTACAAACTCTCCGTCTTCCATTAAGCTGCGGCAATAATCGCGGTCGGCTTTGAAAGGCGAGATAAAAGCGGTAAGCACAATGGTACCGGCATCGACAAAAAGTTTAGCGACTTCGCTAATGCGGCGAATGTTTTCAACGCGATCTTTATCGCTGAAACCTAAATCGCCACACAGACCGTGGCGCACGTTGTCGCCGTCAAGCAGATAGGTGTGCTTATTCTGCTCGTGAAGCTTTTTCTCAAGCAGGTTGGCTAGTGTCGATTTACCAGAGCCGCTTAAACCCGTTAGCCAGAATACACGAGGCGTTTGACCAAGCTTTTCAGAGCGGGTGGTCTTGTTTACTTCGTGTTTATGCCAAACAACGTTGTCGGTGGCCATTAGAAGTACCCTTCCATTTTCTTCTTCTCCATAGAGCCTGCGCTGTCATGGTCGATAACTCGGCCCTGACGTTCAGACGTCTTGGTAAGCAGCATTTCTTGGATAACTTCAGGTAGGGTAGCTGCTTCTGACTCTACCGCACCGGTAAGTGGGTAACAGCCAAGAGTACGGAAACGCACAGAGCGCATCTCTGGTACTTCACCTTCTTCTAGCGGCATACGGTCGTCGTCAACCATAATAAGAATGCCGTCGCGCTCAACGACAGGGCGAGGCTTAGAAAGGTAAAGTTGTGGAATATCGATGTTTTCTAGGTAGATGTATTGCCAGATATCTAGCTCAGTCCAGTTAGACATTGGGAATACACGAATGCTTTCGCCTTTATTAACCTGAGAGTTATAAATATTCCAAAGCTCTGGACGCTGGTTTTTTGGGTCCCAGCGGTGGTTGCTGTCGCGGAATGAGTAAACACGTTCTTTGGCACGTGATTTTTCCTCGTCGCGTCGAGCGCCACCAAATGCAGCATCGAACTTATATTTGTTCAGTGCTTGCTTAAGTGCTTGGGTTTTCATGATGTCAGTATGTTTTGCTGAACCGTGGCTAAATGGGCCAACACCAGCTTCAACACCTTCTTCATTGATATGAACAAGCAAATCAAAACCGTGCTTCTTAGCTTGTTCGTCACGGAACTTAATCATTTCACCAAACTTCCACGTGGTATCTACGTGTAATAGTGGGAAAGGAATTTTGCCGGGCGCGAACGCTTTACGGGCAAGATGAAGCAGTACAGAAGAGTCTTTTCCTACAGAGTAAAGCATAACTGGGTTTTCAAACTCAGCAGCAACCTCACGGAAAATCTGGATACTCTCGGCTTCGAGTTGTTTCAAATGCGTTACAGACGGGATACTAGCAGTCATTTTGAAGTCCGAATTTTATGTTATATACAAAAAAGTTATATATGGGTTATTTTTCTGCATAGAACGATAACATATTTAATTTCAAAAGTAGTATGCGATTTTGCTATTTAAAATAGCTATCTTATTCCATTAAATAAAACTGTCATGCAATTGAAGCATAAGCCACTTTTTTCAAGGCCTATAAAAAGAAAAAAGCCCTGTTTAGTAATATAAACAGGGCTTGTTATTCACTTTCGTTGCGAATGACTTATTTCGTATCGTTCGCTTACCTTTCACTCAATTTGGTCTGGAAAGCGTCGAACGTATCGACCACACCTTCTCTTGGCGAGCCAGATTTACTTAAAATCATGATGGTTAAGCTAGATAAAATAAACCCAGGGACAATTTCGTACATCCAGTCACCAAGCTTTTGGCCGCCGATTTCAATAGGAAGATAAATCCACAGTAACACCGTCACTGCACCAACGATCATACCACCTAATGCAGCACGGCGAGTCATTTCACGCTTAAACAGGCTAAATAGTACAAGCGGTCCGAAGGCTGCACCAAAGCCAGCCCAAGCATTACTTACAAGCGTTAAAATGGTGCTGTCTCTATCATAAGCTAAATAGATTGCTACAAGCGCGACAACTACTACGCTGACTCGACCAGCAATAACGAGCTCGCCATCTGACGCATCACGTCTTAGGAAGGCTTGATAAAAGTCACTGGTTAGTGAACTTGAGGTTACCAACAGCTGAGAAGAAATAGTACTCATGATCGCCGCTAAAATCGCAGCGAGCAGGAAGCCACCGATAAGCGGGTGGAATAGAATTTGAGATAAGTAGATGAAGACGGTTTCTGGATCGATTTCGTTTCCGTTACCTGTTACATAGGCAAGGCCAAAAAGCCCCGTCATTAACGCACCAATAATCGACACAATCATCCAACTCATACCGATATTGCGCGCAGTTGGTATATCTTTAACAGAACGTATCGCCATAAAACGCACAATGATATGAGGCTGACCAAAATAACCTAGGCCCCATGACATCAGTGAAACAATGCCTATTACGCTTAGTGCTTCATTGGTAGACGCATCCATAAATGCATCGAAAAGCGCCGGATTAATGGTATCTAATGCGTCAATTGAGGCGCCGATTCCACCTAACTCGCTAATAACAACGGCAGGTACCATAATGAGAGATACAAACATGATGCACCCCTGAACGAAGTCGGTCATGCTTACTGCCATGAAACCGCCTACGAGGGTATAAGCTACGACGACACCCGCGGTGACGTATAAGCCGGTCTCATAAGTTAATCCAAATGATGTCTCAAAGAGCTTTCCGCCAGCTACCACACCAGAAGAGGTGTAAAGCGTAAAGAAGACAACGATAACCACAGAGGCTATAACGCGCAATAAACGCGTGTTGTCAGCGAAGCGATTTTCAAAATAGTCGGGGAGGGTAATGGAGTTGTTGGCTACTTCAGTGTAAACGCGAAGGCGTGGAGCAACTAACATATAATTTGCCAGAGCACCGAGTGTCAAACCTACGGCAATCCAGCCAGCAGATAAGCCTGATACATACATTGCACCGGGTAAGCCCATGAGCATCCATCCGCTCATATCCGATGCACCTGCTGAAAGCGCGGTTACCGCGGGGCCTAGTTGGCGGCCGCCAAGCATATAGCCTTCTACGTTGGTGTCTGTCTGCCGATAAGCGAAAAGGCCTATCCCTAACATTACAACAAAATACAAACCCAACGAGATTATCGTGCCAGTAGCCATATAAATTCCCTATGTTTTTTCTTTCATGCTAACACCTATGACATAGAGTCTCTATGTCAGTCAGCGACCTTGCATGTTTTCTATACGGTAATTCGTAAATAAAGTTTGGCGAAAGGTTAAATTGGAAAAGATGCAACGCGCGCTCGACCTTCTCTTTTGGCTCTGTAGAGAAGCTCATCACACATCTTGATAATGGTGTCTAGGTTGGTTTCTCCGTTGACGTCTAACAGACCCGAAGAAAAACTCACGGAAAACATTTCTTTTGTATTGCTCCAGTGTTTCTGGCGAGAAAGCGCGAAATTCAGCTCGTCCAGAATTCGCTTAGCAGACCTTTGGTCGGAGTCGGAAAAGTAAATCAAAAACTCTTCGCCGCCATATCGGCAGAGCTTGTCTGACTTACGAATTCGGTTTTTGATAATCTGCGTAAAGGTAGTCAACACTTCATCACCGACAACGTGGCCGTATTTGTCATTAATCTTTTTAAAGTTGTCGACATCAAGTAGAGCAATACAGGACGCTTTATTGCCTTTCAGTGCTTTTTTCAAACTGTTTAGCATAGCTCGTCGCGTGAGAGCGCCGGTAAGTGAGTCACGCTCAGCTAGCAAGTCGCTCTGTCGTTTTGAAATCCATAGCCATAGTGCAAGAATGATGAGAATTGTGATAATCAACGCAAAAATGGTGGTTTTCATTGCTTCTTTGTCGGTAGAAAGGCCATCTTTTTCACTTCTGAGCACAGTGAGTTCTTTTTGTCGATATCGCGCTAACTCGATATCTTTCGCAATGCCGTCGGTAAACGAAGAATTTGATAGCTTGAATTGCTCAGTGTTTTTTTCAACAAGAAGCCTATTGTAGGTTTTCGAATGCTCATATGCTTTTTCGTAGTCACCCGAAGCATCGTAAAGCCTAGAAAGCTCCCGCTCTAACCTAAGCTTGATTTTTTCTTTAAAACCCGAATTTGGAATAGTAGCCAGAACGATATTGCGGTAACGCTGAAGGGAGTCTTGAAATTTAGCATCATCGTTCAATACCGCTGCGTAAAGTGCATCTGCGTAAGCTGAAAGCTCCTCAGTTCTTTGTTTTACCTCTGTGGTATCAAGCTGCCTGATTTGCGTCATGACTTCTTGCGCTAGCAGTTCATATCCTTCGCTTTTTTGAAACACTACTACACGAAGTCTCTGGACATACGTCAACAACTTTTCGTGCACTGACGTTACTGTGGACAAATGCTCTATTGCGTCGTTTGACATAGCCAATGCTTCTTCAAACTTATTTTGAATTAACAATGAATCGATGGCCGAGAAGTAGGCCCAAGTCTTTACCATGGTGTTGTTATCTTGCGTTTTACTTTCAATGATCTCTTTTGAGTGGAAAAATGCTCTGCTTGGAACGAAGAGTTCCAGATAAGCACCTCTCAGCCAATCATGTGCAATTACGTTTGATAACGCATTTTCTAAGCTTTTGTCTGATGAGTATCGAGGAAGGTGCGGTAACGCATATTCGATTTCATTAATTGCTTGTATTGGGTTCGCAAGGGTGAGTTCCATCGCTAACCATATGCTAGCTATAGCAGTGGCTCGTCGACTCCCAGTTTCTAGCGCTTCTCGCTGCAAACGGCGCAGTTCAGGAACAGAAAAATTTACCCTATGGTCAGAGCCTTTAAAATCATTTACCGCTCTAGCATAAATGTAATATGCCTTCGCAGCAGCGAAAAGCTCAGGCTTAATTGTCTTAAGCTCTTGCCAATGCTTATCTAATAGAGGCTCTTTAACGAAAAGTGGGATTCTCGGCGAGTCAGCATCATTCGCAGTATAAGTGGCCAACAAGTGTCTAAATATCACGCCTTCACTTTGCGTGTCATTCTGCAAACCGGCGCTCGTTAACATAGCAATGATATTCTCATTGCTCACCTCGCTAGGTGTATTCCAATGATAAATTGCCGTTGCAGCTATATGACTATAATTATCAAGTTTTTTTAGTCTAAGTGCGTTGGGAATATCTATACTTTGAGCAAAGACAGTGAAACAAGCTATTGCAGGAATCAAAAGGCAAATCATTAGCCTTGTAAAACGAAACCAAGCGCTCATTGTGATGGAGACCTCTTTACTGCGGGTAAGTGAATGAAGTGATTAACTGAAATTAAAACGGACGTTTTAACCTTTAAGTCGGAGTATAAGTTTTATTGAACAGGGTTTCATCTTAATTTTGGGCAAAAAAAATCGGCCCATAGGGGGCCGACGAAGGGAAGTGCTAAAGATACGCACTTTTTTGGAACGCTTTACAGTTACATAACGTGTGTTAAGCAGAGAATTGAATCCTTTCTGACACCGCCTTTTTCATATCGCTTAAATCAGCACCTTTATCGCCAACAATCATTACATTGGCGTGTTTCATTTTAATGCTCTCTCCGTGGTACTGACCATCGGCAAACTCGCTTGGAACGGAGACATCTCCACGTTCAGGTACTATGAATACCGACATCTTGCCTTGCGGCGTATTCACAATCAGATGAAGGCTTCTAACTGTGCTCAAATGGCAATAGTTTGCGACCTCTACACCGTCGAGCATTTCGCTAAAGCTGCCACCAAAGCTTGCTAGCTTTGCGTTAACCATATTCAAATCAACAGGAAGCAACGAATGAGCGTGTTCCATTTCTGCGTACTGCATATGGGCAAGTGCTTGCCCGCCAATACTAAGCGGCTGGTGATACCACATAGTAAGGCCAATGCCTACTGTAAAGGCAACTGATGCAGCCATGGCTAAATACCAACGACTTCTGCGTTTATAACGGGTGAATTCGTCTGCAGACTGCTGCCATATTAGCTTGCTTGCGAGATCCTCTGGTACATCGACTTTCAATGCTTGCTTTAATTGCTTATCTAACTGCTTTTGTTCATTCCAAAAACTGCGTTTACTTTCATCCGCCTTTGCCGCTTCTACAACATCACTGTCAGTCGTTTCTGGATCGGCGTAGATACGACGCCTAAATTCTAACTCATCCATTTACACGACCTCTCTGTTCATTTTGCTTCTCTAATGCCTCTTTTAGCTGATTCCTCGCTCTGAAAAGGCGAGTCATTACCGTGTTTTTGTTAAGCCCTAACTGGTTGGCGATCTCTTCGCCACTAAAACCGAAGATCAACTGGAGTATTAAGGGTTCACGATACTCCACACTCAATCCACCTAATAGTCGCTGAAGCTCTCTATCTTTCAAGTCCCCATCAGCATGCTGTGTGTCATCTTGAATATGGCAATCATCAATATCCACTGTGTCGAACTGTTTGCGTTCAAACCGACGGGCGTTTTCGCGGCGAAGAATGGTGATTAACCATGACTTTGCTGCTTTTTCATCATTTAGGGCGTCTAATGAGCGCCAAGCACGTAAAAAGGTTTCCTGAACAACATCTTCAGCAATGCTCTGGTCTTTGATAAGCCAAAATGCATAGCGGTAGATGTCGGCGTGAAATGCCTTTACTAATGCTTCATATCTTTGGTGTTTTGCTTTCATACCCGATAAGACCTGAGCACTATCGGATTTATTTCGCCCAAACATAAAAAAATCCAAAAACTTAATTTTTTCTCACTATGGCATAAAAAACGCGCCATTTCGTTAGCCGAAAGGCGCGTTTTCATTTTATTTCCAGTGATCAGAGCACCTAGTTCGAAAAACTAGGTACGTTTTTGGGAAGTAATCCAAGCATTAATGTTTTCTTCTAAAATAGAAAGTGGGACTGGACCGTACTTCAATACCTCGTCATGGAAGCCTTTCCAATCAAACTTGTCACCAAGTTCAGCTTGGGCATGCTCTCTAAGTTCCATAATTTTCAGTTTACCAATCATATAGGCCGTAGCCTGACCTGGCATAGCAATGTAGCGCTCAATGGCTTTTTGCGCGTCGTATTCAGGGTTTGGCGTATTTTCAACAAGGTAATCTACGGCTTCTTCACGCGTCCATTTTTTCGCATGAATACCCGTATCAACCACAAGTCTGCAAGCGCGCCAAAGCTCCATGGCTAGACGACCGAAATCAGAATAAGGGTCTTCATAAAAGCCCATATCTTTTGCAAGTTCTTCGGTATATAGGCCCCAACCTTCTGTGTATGCGGTAAAGCTCAAGAATTTCTGGAATTGAGGCACACCTTCTAGCTCTTGTGCAATAGCGCGCTGCATGTGGTGACCTGGGATGCCTTCGTGATACGCCAGCGCCTCTAACTGATAAGTAGGCATTGCTTTCATGTCATAAAGGTTTGCGTAATAAATACCTGGGCGGCTGCCATCTTGCGCTGGGCTTTGATAAAACGCCTTGCCCGCAGACTGTTCGCGGAACGCTTCAACACGTTTAACAATCATTGGCGCTTCTGGAAGAATCCCAAAGTATTCAGGAATCGCCTCTCGCATGTCGTCTATGGCTGTTTTCGCCATATCAAGGTATTGCTGTCTACCTTCATCTGTTGAAGGTAGATAGAATTGCTCGTCTTCACGCATGAAAACGAAAAACTCTTGAAGGGTGCCTTCAAATTTCACTTGTTTCATAATGTCGCGCATTGCATCGTGTATGCGCTCTACATTGTCTAAGCCAATTTGATGGACTTCTTCAGCGGTTAGGTCTGTAGTGGTAAACCAGTTTAGACGATTCTGATACCATTGATCACCATTGGGTAAGCGCCACACACCATCGCCTTCAGGCGTGATTTCCCTTTGATGAGCGAGTTCTTCGATAAACTTCTCGTATGACGGCATGACTGACGTTACCAAAGCGGCTTTCGCTTCACCTAATAACGTCGTTTTTTCCGCCTCTGTAATATCCAGGCTATTTACTTTATTTTGAAAATCTTCCCAGATAGTTGAAGGTATTTCGCTAGAATCAAACGGTGCGCCGGTAATCACGTTTTTTGACGCATCAATCATTTGATCGTAGGCCCATGCAGGGGGGAATACGCCGGCTTTTTCGCGAACTTTCATTTGTTCGATAACTTGATCAAAGTACGTACGTACATTGTCTAGTCGTCCAATGTAGGCCTTAGCGTCCTCTTTACTCTTTACGCTGTGAATGTTGATAAGGAAGCTAGGCACTTGTGTATGCGCGGCGCGAAACTGATGTACAATGTAACGGTGATGTCGAAATTCGTCGTTAGCTAAATCGCGCTCAATACCTAGTTTGTACAGGCGCAAGCTTAGTTGTTCCTGTTCACTTAACTGACTGGTTTCAAAACTATTAAGCTTTTCTAGTCGGTTTTTGGCGATGGCAATGCGAGCATCAGCTTCTTCGTCACTGATGTCATCCCATTTGTCATAGTCCCATTTTTTACCCAAGTAACTTTGAAATAATGGCGAACGCTTAAGATCTTCTTCAAAAGTACGTTCGAAGAACGCATTAAGGCGCTCTGATTCAGACTGCCCGGCTGGCTGTTCTGTTTTAATAGGTTCTGGCGCTGTTTTAGCGGTTTCACTTGCAGGAGAGCAAGCCGTAAGCGTGGTAATGGACAACGCAATTGGCGTTAGCTTTACTAGTGTTTTCTTCATTATATTCCCCGTCGCGTTTAATTGATTATTTTTATAAGCTAAAGCTTCAAAGATTAATAAGCCTTAAAGAGGACAATAAGGCTCAAAGGCTCGACTGTTTCTCAAACGCAAACATTTCTGTTACGAAGCCCTTGCCACTGAGATTTAGCTAGTTGCAAGGGCTTTCATTACGCAAATTCTAGTGTCTTGGCAAATGAAATGCGTTTTATGAAGCAGGATATAAGGCAGATAGCGTGTTATTGCTCCCTTCACTTTTTTGCTTCCATTCGCTGCGGGCAAGCTTAGCTTCATGTGAAAGTTTATCTAAAGCTTTCATGAACTGTTTAGATTGGGTGTTAGCGTCAGCTTTATTGGCTGAAAAGCGCAGTGCATAGAGCTCATTAACACTAGCGTTGATTCCTTCAAACTGCGAAAGTTGCGCTTTACCCGAAGTTAACGCGTTTATCCACTGCTTAAGAGCAGGCGTAAGTAAACGTGTGTCCTTTGCCTTTATTACTGACATTAGGTTTTGAAACTGTGCTTTTTCATCCCACTGAGCATAAGAGTGGAGGCGCTGTGCAGAACCGGTTTTGTTAGTGATCCCAACTCCCATAAACTGAGCCTGTTTAAGCTTTCTGTAGGTAACTAACCATCCTGTAAGCGCAATGATGAACAGCACAAGTAGTGCACCAGTTACCATCCGATTAAGCTGGGTATTTTCGTCAGAATTGACTTCACCTGAAGCGCTGTCTAATGGTTTACCCTCATTGCTAGCACTAGCGTTAGGCTGTGTTGCAGTTGATGGTATATCGTTTTGAATATCTTCATTGCTTGCACTACTCATTGATGGAGTGTCTAAGCTATTCGGAGTATTGGCATTATTTGCGCCAGACGCTGGCGCTACCGTAATTGAACGAGCGGGAATAGTGGCATACTCAGTTTGCTGAGTAAGCGTATTAAACCAAGGGATAGTAATTTCAGGTAAGACAAAGTTACCAGGCTGCGTTGGAATGATCGCCAGCGACGTTTGGCGCTGTGAAATTAAGCTCTGGTCTTTTTCAACTGTCGTAGTATTAGATTGATCGGGGTACAGCTTAAAGTTTGGCGGATAAAACTCAGGAATATCAGGAAGCTGCTCTTCTACTACGCCCAATGCGGTTAGCGTAACAATACGGGTGACTGGTTCACCTGCTACAAAACTATCACCTTGTGGCCATTCTTCATCCACTCGCACCATTGCAGAAGGCAACCAAGGGTAATCTATCCCCTGAGGAATGGGCTTAATGTTCACCGTAATGTCGGGCCCAACCCGATTAATTTGCTGGGTGCGGTTGAAGAAGCCAAAACGTTGGTTAGTATTGGCAGCCATAACTTCGCCAGTGAAAATAGGGCCTCTTAGCGTAAATTCACCGGATGCTTGAGGCACAACAGCAAATTGACGCTCTATAATTTGATACCGTCTTCCATTTACTATATCTGTATACTGTTTATCTTCTCCTAGCTGGGTGATTTCCGCATTTTGCATTTCTGGCGCTTGTAGGCTGCCGCGCTCAATATTGCTAGAAAGAAACAGCTTAACCGTGTAAAGCAGCTGTTGATTTAAATAGGCCTCTTTTACGTCGATGTCAGTGGTAACAAAATAGTCTCGGGCGACATTACTTTGTTCTTGAACCGGAATAACTTTGACCTGAATAGGTTGGGTAGATTTTCCCTCAATGGTTAGTGAAGGAATGGTGAACGTGCCTTCCTTACGAGGAAATAACGTAGTGGTCCAAACGGTGGTGCGCTTGGTGTCGAAATTGACAATTGAGGTTTGGCTACTTACTGATGTTCTTCCGACCACAAAGTCTTTAAGCAGGGGAGAGCTGTCGAATGCATCTCTGTCCGCGCTGCCGTCTGCGGTAACCGTTAAGCGAATGGCTTCATCCAACATGACAGGGTTTCTATCAATGGTGGCTTCCAGCGAATTTACATCGGCATAAGCCGCCGTACTTAAGAGTAGGGTTAATAAAAAAACAATAAGTGTAGATTGTAATAAGGCTCTCATCTACCAATCACTCCGGTTTGAAGGCATACGTTGACGCTGACGTTTTTGTGCTTCTAATTGCATTTTTCGTTTTAGTAGGAATGCAGGGTCGTCTGGCACGCGGCGCATTAAACTCTCCATTCGCTGCAGCTCTTCTTTTTCTGCGTCGGTAAGCTCAGTCTCTTGACCTTGCATTGCCTGTGCTTCCTGCTCTGCTTGTTGTTCGTTTTCTTGTGCTTGCACGCTGTCACCTTGACCAGACTCTTCCTGTTCTGCATTTTGCTGCTGAGAGTCTGATGACTCGTTCTGACTGTTCATCTCGGAATCATCAGGCTGTTGTGAGTTATCTCCGCCACTTTGCTGTTCATCGTTAGCTTGGCTTTGATCAGACTGTTGACCCTCATTATTGTCTTGCTGACCATTCTGCTCGTTTGAACCTTCCTGATTGTTCTGGTCCCCTGATTGCTGGTTGTTATCAGAGCTATCAGAGTTATCAGAGTTATCAGAGCTATCTTGGCCATTATCCTGCGAGTCACTCTGTTCGCCGTCATCGCCATTTTCGTTCTGGTTTTGCTCCTGATTCTGCTGTTGCTGCTGTTTTTGCAAATCCTCGACAATCTTTTTGTTGGTTCTTGCATCGTCGAAATCGGGTGCTTCGCTTAACGCCTGATCATATTTCTTAATTGCGTCTTCAAGCTTACCGAGTCTTGCCAGTGCATTGCCTTGATTGTAAAGACTCTCGGGGCCAGGAATGTTTTTGAAGGCATTTAATGCACCTTCGTAGTCGCCTGATTTATAAAGTGATGATGCTTTCCACGCTTCATCATTAAACTGATTAACGGCGTCTTTGTACTTGCCTCTTTGGTAACTGTTCAATGCTTCCTGGTTGTCATTCATAAATGGCGTTTGCCACCACGAAAGTGAATCAGGTTTATTTGCCATCTCTAGAGTCTCTTCTGGTGCGCCTATGCCTTGTGATGTGCCAGCAATTTCTGAGGCTTGGGCACGTTGCAGAGCATGGGCGTTTTTAATCATAGAGGGGCTAAGTAAACCTACCAACACGATGAAAACTAATCCGCGTTTGAATGCAAAGGCGGCAAACGGTAGAAGTATAAGCAGCAAGTAAGGGCCAACTTCTTTCCATTGGTCTCCTTGCAAATTACTCTCTTCTTCGTTCTCTTCGCTGTCGCCTTTATCTAGTAGAGATACCGAGGCGAGGGCATCAATGTCGGTGTCGTTTGATGTAAAGGATTCAAAGCGTCCGCCGCTCGTTTTAACCACGCCTTTCACTGCGCCTTCGTTTAACTTGGGTATAACGATGCTGCCGGTGAAGTCTTTTAATAGCTCGCCGCTTTGCTGGCGGATAGGCGCGCCTTCAGACGTCCCAACGGTAAGTGCATTTACTGTAAAAGGAATAGAAGCCACATACTCCTGAAGCTCTTGTTGTTGTTCTAACTCTATACCGTCAGTAATCCAGTAAATCATGCCTGAGTTATATCCGGCATTCGTGAGAAGCTCTGACGCACTCTCTATACCTAGGAGAGGGTCGCTGCCTGGCACGGGCATAATTTCCGGTGACAGGCTTGGGATCAGGGTTGTGATATTTCCTGCGTCTTCGGTTAAGGGGCTAATGACAAACGCATCGCCAGCGTAAGCAACCAAGCCCATTTCACCTTCACCAATGGCGTTGACTAGGTCTATCGCTTTATATTTAGCGCGAGTCAGCCTGTCTGGCGTCATATCGGTAGCGCGCATTGAAAGCGACATATCTATGACTATAACGTGTCCCATTTTCAACTGGTAAACCGGCTGCGGCAGGCGTTCCCATGTTGGGCCAGCGAGTGCTATCACACTTATAACCCACACAAAAGCAAGCATCCACATTGGAGGTTTTGCGCCCATTTCGGTTTTTCCAATCACCATATATTGATATAGATGAGAAGGGATCACAGATTGCCAGCCAGATTGCTTAGCCGTGGTTTTTCTAATTAAAAACACAAGCAGCATCAAGGGAACGAGCGCGATAAACCATTCGGGGCGTAAAAAATGAAATTGGTTTAAGAAGTCGAATTCCATTACTTCGTCTCCCTGTTTGTTTGCGCTGCTTGTATTGAATCAGCTGAGTTCGGGTGTGGCTGGGACGAGTTAATTCGTCTTTGTGAGAACCAACGAAATGTTGACAAAAGAACCGTCAAGAATGCCCATAGTGCTGACAGTAATATCGCAGCACCAAGGGGATAGTAAAACAGTGCGCTCAATGGACGCATTTTACGCGTTTCACCTTCAATAGGCTCAAGCGCGTCAAGTTGTTGATAAATAGCCTGAAGTTCCTGGGCATTTCGAGCCCTAAAATATTGGCCGCCAGTGCTAGTCGCAATGTCGGTTAACATACCTTCATCAAGTTCTTGCGACGGGTTTATTTGTCGGCTACCGAAAAAGCTCTGGATCAGCATTTTATCTGCGCCCACACCTATAGTGTATACCTTCACACCCTTACTAATTGCCAACTCTTTCGCCTGTTCGGGTGTAATATTCCCTGCAGTATTTTGCCCATCGGTAAGAAGAATTAACACGTTATTGGACTCTTCCCGTTCGTCAAAGCGTTTCACTGCTAAACCTATCGCATCGCCTATGGCCGTCTGTTCGCCAACCAACCCAATGACAGCTTCACTCAGAAGTGTAGAAACGGTATCTCTGTCATAGGTAAGCGGCGCTTGAACGTACGCGGTATCGGCAAATAAGATAAGGCCAATTCTGTCGCCAACGCGACGCTGAATAAAGTCATAAACCACCGACTTAGTCATGGTTAAACGGTTAACTTGTCGGCCATTTAGCTGCATGTCATCTATCTTCATACTGCCAGACAAATCCACCGCTAACATCATTTCTCGACCTTCGTTCGGTATGCTGACAGGCTCTCCTAACCATTGAGGGCGTGCGGCAGCCGTCACTAGCAGCAGCCATATCAAGCTACTTACCAACAGCGGTATTTTGGTTTGTTTCAACTGGGTTTGCTCTGACACATCGCCAGGTCGCAAATTAGGAACCCGCAATGCAGCCATAGGCATGTCTTGTGCTTTTTTAGAAAGCAGGCGTACGATAATAGGCAAGGGGAGTACAAAAAAGACCCACCACCAAGCAAAATTAAGCATGATGCGGCTCCTTGGCTTGTTTATCATGAGGGCTACCATCGTTTAGACCGCCATCATTCACATCGCCGTAAGCCCCCTTGTTTTTTGGCAGTTTGGCTTTTGAAAGCCAGTTTTTTACTGCCCTCTTGCAGGTTTCAAAATCACTAGGGGTGGGGGTGGCTTGATAAACATTGCTTACTAACAAACCTAAATCACTTTCAAGTTTGCTATCACTACTTTTCAATGCAGAGGTTAAGAACGCTTGCCACTGTTTACCATATAACCCAGCCACTTGCTGAGTTGGGTAATAGCTCATCGCCGTGCGTTTTAGAATTGAGTTTAACGCTACGGGCCAATTGCTTTGTTGTGCTGAAATCGATTCAAGTAAGGCTAAAGCTTGCTTGCGCGCCTTGTTGTGACGTATGTGAGCAGTGATAGTTTTATATAGGCAAAATAGGGCAAGTAAAAACACTGCGATAGCGACCCACCAACCCCAATCTAATGGCCAAATGTTGACCTCTGTAGGTACGTGTATATCGCGCAGCTGAGCAAGTGGGTCTTGCTGCTGAGGTGGCACTGACATTTGATTAGCCGATGTCGTTTGAGCTGAACTGGATAAAAGGCTTGATAAAAGATTGTTGCTCTGCATTAATTAAGCTCCAACCTTTGTTCTTGCTGCATACTTTGAAGCTGTTCGTCTAGGGGAAGACCCGCTGAAACACTGAATCGAGCGATATTGTTTTTGCGCAAGGTGCTATAAATCGCGCTATTGTGTTCGCTGCGCCATTTTTGATAGTGCTGCTGCTCGGTATTGTCGCCTAACACCCAACGTTGTTGGTTTCGACCATCAGAAACGCTGACGGTTTGTAATGAACTGGTTTGCGGCAAAGCGTGTTCTATTGGATCGTTAATCACGATAGCCCTCACTTCACAGTGTCGAGTTAAGTGACTTAAGTGTTGAATAGCTTGGGTACTTAAATGCTGAAAGTCTGATACCAGATAAACCAAGCTCCCAGGTCTTGCTAAACGTCTTGCCCTAGCGCACGCATCGGCAAAAGCTTGTTCGTCTTTGTCTTTGTCCGGCTCAGATTGCGCGCTCTGTTCGTGCAATGCCATAAGTTCATGACACACGTGCAACACGGCTTTTTTGCGTGTTAGTGGTTTAATTTCTTTGTGCTGTTGCTGATTAAATACTAGCGCGCCAACTTTATCGCCGCGAGCGGCAGCAGACCAGCTTATTAATGAAGATACATGCGCGGCTTGCACCGCTTTAGTAAGCAGCTGCGTGCCAAATGCCATTGAAGGAAGGTAGTCACAGAATAGAAAAACCGGGCGCTCTCGCTCTTCCCGATACACTTTAGTGTGAGTTTTACCCGTGCGCGCAGTAACGCGCCAATCAATAGCGCGAATATCATCACCAGGCTGATAATGACGGGCCTCATCAAACTCCATGCCTCGGCCTTTGTGCTTGGTGAGATAACTTCCAGCAAGTTTAGCTTGTGGCATACGTTTAGGCGCCAAACTAAACAACTTAGC
Organism: Alteromonas sp. CNT1-28; assembly: GCF_022348345.1. NCBI lineage: Bacteria > Pseudomonadati > Pseudomonadota > Gammaproteobacteria > Alteromonadales > Alteromonadaceae > Alteromonas > Alteromonas sp. CNT1-28. The sequence continues at coordinate 59,532 of NZ_JAKREZ010000010.1, forward strand.
TAACTGCTGGTAGCGTAATAATTCTGCTGTAGACAACGAGACGCCATTACTTTGCAGCTTGTCTAGCTGCGCTTGTTCATTCACCATAACTTAAGGGACTGCGACAGTTGCAACAATCTTATCAAGTACGTCGTTAATCGTTACGCCTTCAGCCTCGGCTTGATATGACAGAATAATTCGGTGGCGAAGCACGTTGTGAACCACAGCTTGAATATCATCAGGTCCAACAAAATCTCTGCCGCTAAGCCATGCGTGAGCGCGTGCACAGCGATCTAGACTGATGGTTGCTCGAGGGCTTGTTCCCATCGCTATCCACTGGCCTAATTCCGCGTCAAAATTTGCAGGCTGACGTGTGGCCATAATCAATTGAACTAAATACTGTTCTAACTCAGGCGCCATATACAAAGACAACGCTTCTTTACGCGACGTAAAAATATCGTCTTGAGTTAGCGTTGGTGGCGTAACAGGCGGTTCTGAGAGGGCTTCACCTCGCGTTAAACGCAATATCTCTAATTCTGTCTCGGCGCCAGGATAATCGATGTCCACGTGCATCAAGAATCGGTCTAGCTGTGCTTCAGGTAGTGGATAAGTTCCTTCCTGTTCTAGCGGGTTTTGCGTTGCCATTACTAAAAATAGCGGAGGAAGAGGGTAGGTTTTACTGCCTACCGTAATTTGACGTTCCGCCATGGCCTCAAGCAGGGCCGATTGCACTTTTGCTGGTGCGCGGTTGATTTCGTCGGCTAACACTAAGTTATGAAAAAGCGGCCCTTTTTGAAAAACAAATTCACCGGTTTCGGGACGGTATATGTCTGTACCGGTTAAGTCGGCAGGCAAAAGGTCTGGTGTAAATTGTACGCGATGAAAGTCGCCGTCAATACCATTAGCAAGTGCATTGATTGCGCGTGTTTTTGCAAGCCCTGGAGGACCTTCTACCAGAAGGTGGCCGTCGGCCAAAAGAGCGATAAGAAGGCTTTTGGTTAACGCATGCTGACCAATAATCTGTTGGTCTAAATAAGCGTGTAACTGTTGAAATTGCGCTGCTGCCATAATGCAAAATTTCCGTTTGAGTTCTCGTTATCAGGAAGTGTCATCGGATCGATAGATTTATAAATCTCTTATAAAGTGATCGCTTAGCTAAAAAGTAAATTACATATTAATTAGATAGCTTTAGCCCGTCACAATGACACAAAACAGACTTTCATTTCCATATAAGGTTCATTCTATCTTTCTTCAAGTCGTCAAACAGTAATAAAAATGCGATATGTGGTTGGATGCAAAGCAAGCTTTATAAATTTCGATAGCATAAAACGGTCAAAATTTATAACCAGGGTAAACTTTAGTTTCATTTATGTTGCCCTTAACCCTGCATTATTTGCTATTTTGTTCATTGTTTGTAAAAATCGGGTTTATTACAGGTCAGACCACTTTGGGGCAATAAGCTCAAACGGAAGTCGGTCATTAATTTAGGTGCATTATGGCAACAAAACAATCAGTTACTACCCGAGAGGGTGATCGCATCGCCATTGTCGCGGGGTTGCGTACTCCGTTTGCGAAAATGGCTACATATTTCCACGGTGTTCCGGCTGTTGATCTAGGTAAAATGGTCGTAAACGAACTTCTCGTTCGCCATGGTGTTCAAAAAGAGTGGGTTGACCAGGTTGTCTACGGTCAAGTAGTACAAATGCCTGAAGCGCCTAACATTGCGCGCGAAATCGTGCTTGGCACAGGCATGAATATTCATACCGACGCTTACAGCGTATCTCGCGCATGTGCGACGAGTTTTCAATCTACGGTTAACATCGCAGAAAGCATGATGGCTGGTACGGTACAAGTAGGTATTGCTGGTGGTGCTGATTCAACGTCGGTATCACCTATTGGGGTTTCTAAGAACCTTGCGCGTGCGCTGGTTGATTTACAGAAAACCAAGACCCTTGGCCAAAAGCTAAACATCTTCAAGCGTTTAAGCTTAAAAGACTTAGCGCCAGTACCTCCTGCTGTAGCTGAGTACTCTACCGGTTTGTCGATGGGACAGACAGCAGAGCAAATGGCGAAAACGCATCAAATTTCTCGTGAAGAACAAGACAAACTTGCACATCGCTCGCACAGTCTAGCTGCTGAAAGCTGGGAAGCAGGCAAGCTGTCTAGCGAAGTGATGACCGCTTATGCTGAACCTTATAAAGGTGCGCTTGAGCGCGATAACAACGTACGTTTCGATTCTAAGCTTGAAGGCTATGCGAAACTGCGCCCAGTTTTCGATAAAAAGTATGGCTCGGTAACAGCTGCAAACGCTACACCGCTTACCGATGGTGCCTCTGCAGTGCTTATGATGACAGAAAGCCGAGCGAAAGAGCTAGGTTATACGCCGCTTGGTTACATTAAGAGCTACGCGTTTTCGGCAATTGATGTGTGGGAAGACATGCTAATGGGGCCGTCGTACGCGACACCAATTGCGCTAGACCGCGCAGGCATGACGCTAAACGACCTAACGCTGATTGAAATGCACGAAGCGTTCGCAGCGCAAACCTTGGCAAACGTTAAGATGTTCGCAAGTGACAAGTTCGCTAAAGAGAAACTTGGCCGCGACAAAGCGACGGGCGAAATTGATATGGACAAATTCAACGTAATGGGTAGTTCAATTGCTTATGGTCACCCGTTTGCTGCAACCGGTACACGTATGATAACGCAAATGCTTAACGAACTAAATCGCCGTGGCGGTGGTACAGGCCTTCTTACTGCATGTGCTGCGGGTGGTCTTGGTGCCGCAATGATTGTGGAGACAGAATAATATGAGTCAGGAACAAGAAATGACAAATGAAGTTCAGCCAACATCAGGCGCATTTACGTTAACTAAGCAAGATAATGGCGTTGCTATTCTTAGCATGGACGTACCTGGCGAGAGCATGAATACGCTTAAAGCTGAGTTTGGCGATGAGATATCTGCCATGCTTGATGATATTGAACGCGACAGCAGCATCAAAGGTGTGGTGTTAACAAGCGGCAAGCCAAGCTCATTCGTAGCAGGTGCCGATATCACCATGCTAGCAGCGTGTAAAACTGCGGAAGATGCCACAACCATAGCCGCTGGCGGTCAAGCCATTTTCGATAGAATTGAGAACATGAAGGCTACCTTCGTTGCGGCTATTCACGGCCCAGCGTTAGGCGGTGGTTTAGAGCTAGCATTAGCGTGTCACTACCGTGTATGTACCGATTCACCTAGTACTCAGGTAGGTCTACCGGAAGTGCAGCTTGGCTTGTTGCCAGGCAGTGGTGGTACTCAGCGCCTTCCTCGCCTAATTGGCATTCAGCAAGCGATGAAAATGATGCTTACTGGGTCTCCAGCACGCGCTAAGCAAGCTAAAAAGTACGGTATTGTAGATGATGTGGTACCTCACAGTGTTTTGCTAAAGGTAGCTGAACAGTTTGCGCTTAAACGCAAACCAGAAAGAGAAGCGCCGCAGAAGAGTGTGATGGACAAAGTGTTAGAGAAAACCGGCCCAGGCCGAAACATGATGTTCAAAAAAGCTCGGGAAGCAACGTTTGCCAAAACCAAAGGTAATTATCCAGCGCCAGGTTACATTATTGATGTAATTGAAACGGGCATGAACGAAGGGATGAAAGCGGGGCTTAAAGCCGAAGCTGAAGCCTTTGGTAAGCTTGTTATGACGCCGGAATCTTTCCAGTTACGTCAGATTTTCTTCGCAACAACAGAAATGAAGAAAGAAAACGGCGTTGAGGGTGTTAAACCTGAAAAAATGAAGAAAGTCGGTGTGCTTGGTGGCGGTTTAATGGGCGGTGGTATTGCCTATGTAACGTCGACCAAAGCAGGTGTGCCTGTACGTATTAAAGACGTACGTGCTGAAGGCATCGCTAACGCAATGAAGTATAGCTACGACATCTTAAATAAAAAGGTGAAGAAGCGTTTCATGCGTAACAGCGAAATGCAGAAGCAGTTAGCGCTTCTTACCGGTACGCTTGATTACAGCGGCTACCAAGATGCTGACATCGTTGTTGAAGCGGTTTTCGAAGATCTAGACCTTAAGCAAAAGATGGTGGCGGATATTGAAGAAAACTGCAAAGAAAGCACGATTTTCGCGTCCAATACATCGTCTATTCCTATTACACAAATTGCAGCTGAGGCAGCACGTCCTGAAAACGTGATTGGTCTGCATTACTTCTCGCCAGTAGACAAAATGCCATTGGCTGAAGTTATTGCTCATGACAAAACGTCTGATCAAGTTATTTCATCTACGGTAGAGTTTGCTAAAAAGCAAGGCAAAACACCGGTTGTTGTTAAAGACGGTGCGGGTTTCTACGTAAACCGTATTTTGGCACCTTACATGAATGAAGCGGCAAACCTTATTCTTGACGGTGAGCCAATTGAGCATATCGATAAATCGTTGGTTAAGTTCGGTTTCCCCGTAGGTCCTGTGAAACTACTTGATGAAGTGGGCATTGACGTTGGCACCAAGATCATCCCATTTCTTGTAGAGGCATTCGGCGAGCGCTTCACTGCGCCAAGTGCTTTCGATAAAGTACTTGCAGACGGCAGAAAGGGTAAGAAAAACCAAAAAGGGTTTTATTCTTATGAAGGCAAAAAACCAGGTAAAGAAGTGGATGAATCAATCTACGAATTACTCGGGCTATCGCCTTCTGCCAAACTAAGCGAAAAAGAAGTTGCTGAACGCTGTGTATTAATGATGCTTAATGAAGCAGCGCGCTGTTTAGACGAAGGCGTTATCCGTAATGCCCGCGACGGCGACATTGGCGCTATCTTCGGTATTGGTTTCCCTCCATTCTTAGGCGGCCCGTTCCGCTATATGGATACACTGGGAATTAAACACGTTGTTGCTCGTTTAAACCATTATGCTACTGCTGTAGGTGATAAATTTGCACCTGCTGAAGTGTTAGTAAAAATGGCAGAAAACGATCAAAAGTTTTACGGCTAAGTTTATAAAATGTTAAAAGCCGGGCGTTGCCCGGTTTTTTTATGTCTAATGGGTATTTTTGCTGGTTTATTGTTCTATTTTGGGTAGAATTCCTACGGTTAAAAAATGAACGTGTCAAATTGTTGGCGTCAATTATCAGTAAGTTAAATTGAATAATCGATGGGGACAAGTAACCCCACGTAACTAGGTCAAACAGGCGGAGGCAGTGTGATTTCACTCGTAGTATTAAGCGTTATCTTTTCTCTATATTTTTATGTAGAAGCGTTTAAATGGGGAATGAGCGCGAAAAAGTGGGCGATAGCGGGTTTTGTGTTAGGTCCAATCTTACTGCCCATGTTCTCAATCTCTCGCCATATACATTGGCGCAATGCAGTAGGGTTTAACAACCTTTATATTTCTGCGTAGTCTTTCCTAGCGGTCTGCTGAAATAAGTAAGTGGGGCGTAAAATACAGGTATAAAAAAAGAGAGCGTTGCTCTCTTTTTTTGGAAATTCTAAGATATCTCTTAAAGACCAATTCCCATACCACTTCCACCCGTCTTTGGGCGAACTGTTTGTGGTTGAGTTACGGTCTCTTTCTGTGACTCAGGAGCTTGTTTAGCGCCTTCTTGCTTGTCGGCAGCAACTGGGGTAGCGGTAGAAAGTACTAGTGCAACTGCGTACTCTTTTAACATGTTAATTTCCTCTGATTATTTTGAACGAACAAACAAAACCGATTTTTTATATTTGTCATCGGTATCTAATACTTAGCTAAATGTGTGCCAGAAATAATGTTTTTTAAAATTTCTTTTATATTCATAGACTTAGATTTTGTTTTCGGTGCGGAGGATTGTCGATGTTTATAAGCGCCATTTTAATGGCACTAGAGTCTAATAAACTAAGGTTGAATAGGCATGACTTTGCCTAAAGCTGCAATGAGTGGCATTAGGCAGGGGAAAGTACGCGCCCTTTACGCGAGTAAAAGGTAAGGGCTATTAAAAGTTAGAGTGGCCGAGCAGCGTATGAAGCTTTTGATTCTCGGTGAGAAGCTTCTCAAAGCGCTCTGCATTTAATGGTCGGCTATATAAGAAGCCTTGCAACATCTCACAATCGTAGCGACGTAGAATATCTAGCTGAGCTTCTTCTTCAACGCCCTCAGCTACAACTTTCAAGCCTAGATTGTGGGCGATATTTATGATGGCAGCGGCCATGTGACGGTCCACATTACTCTTTGCTATATCGTCAATAAATGCCTTGTCAATTTTAAGCGTGTTAAGTGGGAAACGCTTTAAGTAAGCTAGGGAGGAATAACCTGTACCGAAATCGTCTAGCGCTAGGTGAATCCCTCTTTCGCGAAGGCGAGTCATCATCTGAAGGCCGTTTTCAGGGCTTTCCATCAGCGTACCCTCAGTTATTTCGCACTCTAAATGTAGTGGCGACAAACCAATATCGCTTAAAATCTTGTTTATTCTGTCGTCTAAGTCAGGTAATTCGAACTGCTTCGCAGATATATTCACAGCTACACGACCACTAAACAAGCCTTGGTTCACCCAGCGTTTGGTATCTGCACAAGCCTTTCTTAGCACTTGTTCACCAATTTCTATAATCTGGCCTGTTTGCTCTGCAAGAGGGATAAATTGCCCAGGGCTTACTATACCTTTTTGTGGGTGCTCAAAGCGCACCAAAGCTTCCATACTGACTAGCTTACCTGAGGCTATATCTACTTTCGGCTGGTAGTAAACCGTAAACAAATCATCTTTAATACCTTGTCTTATAAGGTTTTCGATTTGCAATTGCCTAACGGCGTTTTGATTCATCTCTCCGCTAAAGAACTGGTAGCTGTTACCGCCATTGTTTTTAGCGAAATACATGGCTGTGTCGGCGTTTTTCAGCATTTCTTGGGGAGAAGTGCCGTCGTCAGGGAAGAACGCGATTCCAATACTGGCACCCAATACAAACTCTTGCTTATTAATGATAAAGGGGCGAGATAATGTGTCTAATAGATTCTGCGCGTAATGCGTTACCGTGTGGATATCGGCATTGTCTTCCATTAACACACTAAATTCATCACCACCTAAACGATAGCAGGTCGCACTCTTACCCGTAATTCTCTGTAAGCGCTTTGCTATTTGTTTAATTAATATATCGCCCGTTTGGTGGCCTAAAGAATCGTTTATTTTCTTAAAGTTATCCATATCCAAACAGAGCAGGGTATGTTGTGCTCCTTTCCGCACCAAGTTCTGGTGGCTAGCTTGGAAGAACGAACGATTCGGAAGCTCCGTAAGCGGGTCAGTATTAGCTAGTTTCAATAGCTCTTTTTCGGTACTTTTTCTTGACGTGATATCACTAAATACGCCTACAAAATGGCTTATTTTTCCGTCATCGTCATGGACGGCGTCTATATTTAATTCCATTTCATAGCGCTCGCCGTTCACTCGAACACTTTCTACTTCACCTGACCAGTTACCTTTCGCTTTTAGCGTTTTCTTAATTTCTTCGGTAAACGCGTCTGGATATAGGTGGAAATGCATATAGCTTGCTAAAGCTTGATCACGGGTTTCGCCGGTGTAACCGCAATATGCATTGTTTACACTTATGAATTTAAATTGGGTATTAGTTATGAATACACCTTCAGAAATATTCTCAATTGAACGCTTAAATAGATTCAGCTGCTCTTCAGCTTCTTTTAAGTGATGAATATTCTTAAGCGTACCAGTCATTCGTACCGGCTGAGCATTGTGGTCTCTTTCAACCACTTTTCCGCGGTCAAGTATCCAAATCCACTGATTCTTAAATGTCTTTGCGCGGTATGCGAGCTCGTAGAAGTCGCTATTACCTTCAAGATGGTCTCTTAGGGCAGTTTTAACACGGTTTACGTCGTTAGGATGAATGTTTGCATCGTAAGCGCCTGTGGTGCGTATATCATCTTGAGGGAAGTCGAGTGTGCCCCACGTATTTGCACGGTAAACTTGGCCTCTGTATACGTCCCAGTCCCACAGCTCATCTCCAGAACTCCATAGCGTCAGTTTAAGGCGTTCTTCCGACTCTTTAATGGCAAGCTGGTTTGCCTTCCTTATCTGATATTGGCGAACGATAAATGCAAAAATAGCGAATGCGACAATACAGTAAAAAACAATAGCAACAGTATGAAGCCAAGGTGGTCTTGCGATTTGAACTGAAAGATTTCTGCTGTCAGACCACAACCTTCCAGGCGCTTTTGCTTGTACCTCGAAAACGTAGTTTCCAAAGCTTATATTATTAAATTGAGCAACTCTGTCGTCTCCATTATCAATCCAGTTGTCGTCAAAACCAAGCAACCGATATCGGTAAACCACGTGCTGCGGATAAACAGCGTTGAGTAAATTGAAAGATATGCTGAATCTAGACTCGTTATGCTCAAGATAAATAGAATCTTTATAGTTGATATTTTGAGCGGATGAAAAGTAACTTTTTTCAGTTCCATATTCTCGTTGCACAATATTTGTCTTATTATTTGAAACGCCAAAGATTTTCAGCTCAGAAACCTCAGGTGTGAGAGTTTTTGACAAGCTTTTCACAGTTTTCAGGTGATTTCTATTTACGACGTTGTATCCGGTCATTCCACCAAAGTAAATACTGGAGTCAGATGATACAAAAATTGAACTTTCACCCAGTGAATTAAAATTCAATTCTGAGTTAGGTATCGTTATTAACTCCGTTAAATCTGGTAGGTGGATCTGGTGAACACCTGCAGTATCTGCATACCAGATTCTGTCACCCACGCCTATTGAAGATATAATCTGGCCAGAGTTTTCCTGACGACTTTGCCTCTGAGTTATCTCCCAGGTATTTTTGTTTACACCGATTATTCCTTTGGATCTGGTTGTGAGCCAATAGGTATCGTTTGCTTCGAAAACTCGGTAAACTTGGGAGTCGAAACCATTGGATTGTTCTAGAGAATATACCTGTCGTTTCTCTTTTAATGAATAAATGCTAACTCCAGACTCACTTCTTAGCCAAAGCCTATTATTTGAATCTTTGAAAATAGGAACAAGAAGTGAGTAATCTATTTTAACGTCTATTTTCTCTACTAAAACTTGATTTGATTTAGGATCAAAAGTTAATTTATGTGGCCCTTTCGTATCAACCCACACCCATATTTCATCATCGTCTCGGTAGAAAAAGTCGATAAAAACTCCTTCAAAAAAATGATTAGTAATTTTCAGCGTATTATTTTTCTTATCAAGTACATAAATGCCATTTGATGAGGCAAGCCAAATTTTTTCATACGGGTCTATTTCCAAGTCCCAGTATGTTATGGACTTAGGTAATTTACTAAGAGTCTCAAAAAATTCGACTTCACCTGAGCTTGAATCGAGTTTTCCTAGTCCTCTCTGCTGAGCAACAACAAAAATATCTTGGTTCTTATCTTCTGCAAATCCCCATATTGCCGAGTAATCATCTTCAGCAGCATTTGGTGAATTAAATACAGACTTATACCTTGTAGTCGCATATTCAGGATGAAATCTGAATGCGCCGCTTTTTATAGTTGTGACCCATACACCCCCAAGTCTATCGGCCACCAGATTCATGATAGTTGCTGTAGGCAGCCCTGTTAACTCTTGGTTGTCGTGAGCCAAAAATAAAGTTTGCGGATGAAAATTGGAATCTATATCAGTAATAGCAGCTTCGCTGAAAATGAAAAGACCTGCTTGGGTTCCAATCCAAATATCATCTTCCTTTTCGAAGATTGAAAGCGTATTTAATGCTTCATTAGACTCAGAAGTAAATTCATCTTTTAGATGCTGTAATATCTTGCCGGAGGCCGACATTACGTAGATGCCTTCATTCGTTGCAAGCCAGTAATTTCCATTTATCACTTTGACATCGTGAATCGAGCGAACATCCAGATTTATTCCCCAAGGGTTAACCTTGGTTGCGGAGTAGAGGGACTCGTCAGATTTATCAATAAGCGAAAGACCAAATTCGTTTGAGCCCAACCAAGTGCGGTTCGCTTCATCATAAATGACCTTGATAAAGCTCTGATCTCTGTGTATTTGTTTTACGACTTCGATTTGATGTGTATCTTTAGATAACTTGTAAAGAAATTTTAAGTCAGCAAATAGAATATCGCCTTCATATGACTCTCCAATTCCAGTAATAAAATCAACTTTAATTACGCTATTTTGTCGATTAAACATTTTAAAATTGTCGCTTTCTGGTTGATATTTCGCGAGTCCTGCTTGCGTACCTATCCACAAATCTCCCTTGGAGTCTAAGAACAAATTCTGTATGTAACCAGTTGGAAGCGAGTAAGGATCGACATCTGAAGGGTGATATTGCTTTACTTCATATCCGGAATAACGGTTGAGTCCATTGGAGGTCGCGAGCCAAATGTAACCATTGTTATCTTCTACAATGTCCAATACCGCAGTGTCAGAGAGTCCTTGCTGCTTATTTAGCTCTGTAAAATGAAGATCAGAAACCTCTATCGCCTTTGCAGAAGAAAAAAGAATTCCTGACAAAGCCAACAAAAGAAGAGAAATTGAATAAATTAGGGTTGAGCGCACCTACACACCTTTGGCATACGCCATTTATTATTTTTTTATTTCACTGGCGGCATCCCTAACAGCCAGAATAATAAATATGCCGAATTAACTAAGCCTCTACAAGGACTTTTTAGTAATAACAAGAATGATGGTTTACTTATTAACCAACCTTGTCTGCGAATACCACTGGGTATCGGCAGATTGATTAAAATCTTAACGACCGTGGCACGTGCCTACATGCAGCGTTAGTAGTAAGGAATTTCTTTTTTGAATTCAGAAATACTATTAATCGTTCGTTTTTCTTGCGTGGGAATACTCTCAAATTTTCCACGAGAGAACAGCACCAATTCCCCGCAGCGCTCTCGTTTAGCGAGTTGATGCGCGAAGTCTTGAATCTCTTCGAAACTCAAGCCTTTGATTCTTTCAGCAAGCTTTGCATTTCTATTAAACTCTAAATCTTGCGTACCCAAACTTACCCATAAACGCTGTGACTTCATCGAAAGTGTAAGGTCTCTCTCTTCTAACTGCTTAATAAGGTTTTGTTGGATAGTCGGCCAATAAAAACGATAGAACTCTATTTCATTGAGTTGCTGGAATAAAAAGGCGGTCATTGCATCTAGCAACTGCTTTGGACTGCATTGCGGGCTTTGTATGTAAAATGCCATTCCGGGGTGTTGATTATGTGGTACATAGCCTGTACCGACTATGTATCCCAATTGCTGTTCTGTTCTTAACGAATTGAAGAACGGTGCTGCCAGCATCTGTTCAAGAACCATACACAATGCGGTGTCGGTGAGGCTCGGAGAAGGCGCTTGTAAATAAAGTACGACCGCTGAGTCATCGTGATTACACAACACTTCGTGATAAAGAGTTCCGCCCACAGGCAGCTTAGATACGGCACGAGAAAGGGGACCTCCTCCTGCATTTTTACAATGGCTATGAAGCGATGTCGAAAACGCCTTTGCTTCATCGCTTGTCCAGTTGCCATGCATAAATGCCTCTACAAAATAATGCTCAAAAGCTGCACTGCGACAGCCTAGCATCTCGTTATAAGAGATGTTTTCTATCACGTCTAATAATTCAACTGGCGCTTGCGTGTTGCGTTGAATAAGAACACTTAAACGAGAGAATAAACGGTTAGTCGGCTTATTTAACAGTGAATTATGAAGGTTTTGAATTTGAAGTGCTTTGTGATGTTCAAAGGCTCTTTCGTCAGGAATAAAACCGAGAACGGCGTCAAGAAGTTGACTTGCTAACAATGTCTGCTGATTCGTAAAACCGCGGGTGTGTAGGGTAAACCCAGCTTGATGCCCATAAATCCGATAGTGAAGTCCTGCTATCTCAGCTCGGTAGTATTTAGCTTGGAGATGATCGTTAAGTGCGCCGAGCCAAATTCGCTTGGCCGCAACAGAGGTCAAAGAGTCTGAAAACTGAGCTGCGTCGAAAGAGATATAAATATCGCCTTTGGGGCTATGGAATTGTTGGTCCTGAGCGAACCAAAATCGATAGCCACCATTATCTACCAACCTATTTGGAACATTAAACCCCGTTTCAGGGAGGATAAGCGTGTATTCGCTCGCCAAATAAGGGTTGGGTGGGGGAAGACACAATTCTGGAATTTTCTTTGCGCTTTCAAGTGAATGTATTAGCGCATCGTCGATGTCTTCAACGCTATATTCAGCCTCATAAAATGCGCAAACCTGAGTGGTTTTAACATCTTTTGATATAACCTTTATACGAAGGTTCTTGGGCGTGAAAAAAGATAGTGCATGCTCAATTATGCTTCTGTCATAACTACCAATAGTAGAGCGAAGTCTATTTAATTCGTCAGGTTCGAATATAAATTGATGCTGTGCATACTCAGTTATGATCCCAAGCGGCTTCACATTTTCTTCGTACTCTAAGGCCAGCGCATTTAGCTGCGACTTTTCGTGAAAGCGCCATTCTTCAGTCGATGCTTCTCTAATTAATTCGATGTAGCTAAATAGTGCCTCTAACACCTGCGCTTTGTGTTTAAGGCCTTCCTGGGTAAGCTGAAAGCTCACGTTAAAATCTTTAAATTTATCGCCTTCTATGCCAGAGCCTGCTATCAGGTTTAACGCCCAATCTTTTTCTTTTAAATAGGCAAGTAGGCTTCCTTCACCTTCGTCACCAATCAAATGGCTGATGTAGTTCAGCGGTTTGGTTTTGTAGTCGTTCTGTAAAGCGGGGAGGGCAAATGTCACTATCATACGTCTAGCAGATTGCAGCGGATGAATGTTGATTTGAATGCCCAGTTCATTTTCTGTGTAAAGCGAAGGCCAGTCGTCAGAGGCTAACTGTCCACTTGGCAATGTCCCAAAACACTGATTCACTAACGCCTCGAGTTGACGTATTGGCATAGGACTGGCTATGCACAAGCGCATATTAAGCGCACAGTAATACGATTGGTGCAGTGCCTTCAGGCGACGTTTAAGCTCTGTACATTCGTGTTGAGAAAAGGTATCGCAATTGCCTACAGAAAATTTTGCAAAAGGATGCTCTGGATTACATGTCTCTTTATGAATTTGATAAAGGCGGCGAAGGTCGTCTTTTTTCTTAAACTCAAATTCAGCATGAATGTTCTTTATTTCGTTGGTTAGCGCGTCTTCTTCAAATAAGGGTTGCCTAAGCATATCTGCAAATGCAGGCAATGTTTGCGCAATAGCGTCACCGCTGCAATTGAAATGGTAATTTGTGTACTCGGTACCTGTCCACGCATTGATTGTGCCGCCGTGTTGCTCAATGAATCCATTTATGGCATTGGGTTTGGGCAAATGACGGCTACCCATAAAAAGCATGTGTTCAAGAAGATGGGCTAACCCTTGGCAATCGTTTGGGTCATAAAAGTGTCCGGCTCTTACCGCCATTGAAACAAAAGATTCACTCGCTTCTGGCGTGTGACATAACATGGCACGCAACCCATTAGGTAAAGTAACGTGATGTGCGTTTTCTAAATTTATGGTGTTGTTCACATTGTCTCGTTTTTGGTCAAGAGCACCTTACTGCTGGAGCGTCTATAAAGAGAAACTTCACAAAACGTTAAATAATGTACGAAAATTCTCACTATTCGCGGTTTAGCGCTAGGCGTAGTATCAGCTCTCTGATATCGTTAGCATACTTTCATTAATACTATGCGCAATGTTATGTCAGGTCAAAGTAGCAACGACGACATTTATCTTTTCATTATGCGTCACGGTGAAGCAGAAGCGCCCAGACTCGATGATAAAAGCAGGCAACTTACACCATTAGGTAGAGAGCAAGCCAAAACAGCAGCTTTATGGTTAAAAGACCAGTATTGCCAGAAAGGCATTGTGGACTTAGCGCTTGTGAGCCCTTATCGTCGAGCCAAACAGACCCATGATATGGTATCGCTTGATATCATTGCGAACAAAGTTGAAAATAATGAAGATATTGTTCCGGAAGGCTCGCCAAGACTGGTGAGTGATTATATTGATGGACTTCTTCACGCCGCGGTCAATTCCAAAAAACCAATCAAAAAACTTCTTGTTGTTAGTCACATGCCGCTAGTTAGCTATCTCGTTGATGAACTGTGCCAGTCTTACACCACAAGTTTGTTTTCTACGGCCTCAATTGCTGTTATCAAGTATTCTTTAAAAGAGCACAAAGGCACGCTGGTAACGCATTATCAAGGACTGTAAACGCCTTGCTCCTTCTTAGCGATTAATTTCGGAAATTGAACAATTAATCGTTAAGTATATTCCCACATGGTCGATAGACTCTTTGAGAGTGTCAAAGTTTATTCTATTGAAGGGTTGGGAAATGGACAGCAAATCTATTCCTGAGCTCCTTAAACGTTCATTGCAATCGCATATGGCGGAGGCTGATTTACGTGAAGATAAGGAGACGCAGGATATTATTGCCAAATTATCTGAATTGTCAGATAAGGTCGCTGCTGCGAAAGCTAGAGCGCTGGCAAATAGAGCACAGCGTCTAGCTGACGAATCAAAAGGTTAGCTGATAAGGCCGAAAGGCAGGTTAACCACCAAAACGTTTAGTGGTCGTTATTCGACTCTTTAGGTGCAACATAGTATTCCGGCATGATTCTGACGGTTTTTATCATGCTTTCTGAAATGTCTACAATTTCTAACGGATAACCCGCCAAACGCACGCTTACTTTGTTCTCAGGAATATCTTCAAGATACTCAAGTAATAAACCATTAAGGGTTTTGGGGCCTTCCGTAGGCAGGTTCCAATCCATTTCTCTGTTCAATTCTCGGACGTTGGCACTACCATCAACCAATACTGAACCATCCTGTTGTACGTGTGCTTCTTTACTGTGGTCTGGAACCATACTGGTGGTAAAGTCACCGATAATCTCTTCAAGAATATCTTCAAGAGTGACTAGACCCATAATGTCTCCATACTCATCAACAACCAAAGCAATGCGCTCTTTTTCCGCTTGAAACTTATACATCAGCGTGTGCAGCGGGGTAGATTCAGGCGTGTAGTAAATCTCACGAACAGCGCGAAGCAAGCTTGATTTAGTAAACTGGTCTTTTGATAGTAGGCGCAGGGCGTCACGCACATGCACAAAGCCTACCGCATCGTCGACACTGTCTCGGTATAATAAAACACGGGTATGTTGAGCATGGGTTAAGGCTTTTTGAATTTTCTTCCAATCGTCGTTAATGTCGATAGCAAAAATTTCAGCACGTGGCACCATGATATCTTCGGCCGTTACGCTTTCTAAGTCCAAAATACTCACCAACATATCTTGGTGTCGCTTAGGGATCATGGCACCAGCTTCAAAAACCACGGTTCTTAACTCTTCTCGACTTAACGAGTCGTCACTTCCACTTGCAGGACTAATTCTTAGCAAAGCTAGAATGCCGTTTGTGATACCGTTAATTGCTGCCACAAAAGGGTACAGCAAGGTAAGCAGTGGAAGCAGAATAATGGAGCTCGGAAATGCCACTTTTTCTGGATACAGCGCAGCTAGTGTTTTCGGCGTTACTTCTGCAAAAATAAGTAGGACCAGCGTTAAGCCAAAGGTAGCAGCAAACAGCCCCCAATAGTCACCGAATAAACGAATACAAAGTATGGTTGCAAGCGAGGATGCTGCAATATTAACTAAGTTGTTTCCGATGAGAATAAGGCCGATAAGGCGATCAGGTCGTTCTAGAAGTTTAGCAACACGTATAGCTGAGCGGTTGCCTTCTCCTTGCAAATGCTTGAGTCGATAACGATTAATCGACATCATGCCAGTTTCTGAACTAGAGAAATACGCAGATAGTAATATGAGTACGCCGAGCGCGATAAACAGCGTACTCGTTGATATGTCGTCCAATTAATGGGTTCCTGTCTTAACTTAGGCTTCAAATGTATTGATTTGAGGTGCGAGTTTCAAGGGAAAATTGCTGATATGCCCCTAATTAACTAGATAACACCAAAAAGTAACAAGCGCCGCCGAGCCGCCTAAAAAGCCAGCCCGGCAGCGAGCTCAGCAATAAATACAGGGAGTTTTAAAGAAGAAATTCGCGAACTAATTTGCTACCAAAATAGGCAAGGGACAGTAGCGTCACACCCAAGACTGTCATCACAATAACTTGTCGCCCGCGCCAACCTCGAAGTTTCTGGCCTATTAAAAGAATGAGAAAAACAACGAGAGCGGCCGCTGATAGCACCGTTTTATGCGCGTAAGTTTTGTTAAACATATCTTCTAAGAAAACAAACCCGCTAATTAGTGAGACGGTTAGTAAACAAGTTCCCGCAAGCAACAGCTTGAACAAAATGTTTTCTACAAGCATTAAAGGCGGTAGTGATGAATGTAGTAGCGCAGCACCTTTTTGCTTTAACCGGTAGGTAATGTAGGACATTTGCAGTGCGTATAAGAATGCAATGACCAAAGTGCAGTAAGCAAACAATGACAAACTAATATGGATAACTAAGCCCGGCTGCAGCTCTATGTGCATGATGTACGACACGGGAATAAACTGTGAGGCGAGTACCGTAAGACTTGCAAAGCCGAAAACAACAGGAAGTAAAATAAGATTAGGAATGGCGCGGGCAAATATAAGCATGGATACTGTGATTATCCACGACACTAATGAAAGTACGTTGGTTACACTCATGTCTTGCCCAGGCGCGACAATAATAACGTTGGTGAGAAAAGCGATATGTGCAATTGCCCCAACACTAGCGATGGATAGCCCTAATCGCTTATTCGGGCCGTCTTGGTGTACGAATTTGCCAATAAGTACTGCCGCAGCTAATGCGTAGAGTAAAGCAGCAGAAATGGCGAAAAGGGTGTTCATGATGCGTCCTGTAATAGGTAGGTGACGTCTTCACCGACTGAGTCGGTATTGATACTGCAACTTGCAAGTAAATTCAACCATCTCCTTGATTTTGTTTGTTTCACACCCACTTTTAGTGTGGGTATAGGATCATGGAAGGACAATTTTTACTCCATATCGACTTCGAAATTCGTACATCAAATTTCGACAACCCTTGACGCAAAAGTTTAAAAATTTAACCGCAATTGTGGGTACGTTACCGTTCGCTTTTACGTTACAATGCGGGCATTACGTCTGAAATAAAAAGAAGTTTCATACTATGTTTGAGAATTTATCAGAACGCTTAGGCCAGACATTACGAAATGTCAGCGGTAAAGGGCGTCTTACTGAAGACAATATTAAAGAAACGCTACGCGAAGTGCGTATGGCGCTACTTGAAGCCGACGTTGCGCTACCCGTAGTAAAAGCGTTTGTTGCACAGGTAAAAGAACGTGCAGTTGGTACCGAAGTAACCAAAAGCCTCAAGCCTGGCCAAGTATTTATTAAAATCGTTCAGTCTGAACTAGAGTCGGTGATGGGGGAGGCGAACGAAAAGCTTAACCTCGCAACTCAACCTCCGGCTGTTGTGCTTATGGCGGGCTTACAAGGTGCGGGTAAAACTACGTCTGTAGGTAAACTTGCGAAATACCTAACTGAGCGCGAGAAAAAGAAAGTGATGGTAGTGAGTGCCGACGTTTATCGTCCGGCCGCTATCAAGCAGCTTGAAACCCTTGCCGGTGAAGTGAATGTCGCTTTTCACCCGTCAACGATTTTACAAAAGCCCATTGATATCGTTAACGATGCCATTGTTGAAGCGAAGAAGAATTTCTTCGATGTACTACTAGTGGATACAGCAGGTCGTTTGCATGTCGACAACGACATGATGGACGAAATTAAAGAGCTTCACGCTGCAGTTAAGCCAATTGAAACTCTGTTTGTGGTTGATGCCATGACCGGTCAGGACGCTGCGAATACGGCAAAGGCGTTTAACGACGCGCTACCGCTAACTGGTGTCATTCTTACTAAGGCGGATGGTGACGCACGAGGTGGTGCTGCGCTATCGGTTCGTCACATTACGGGTAAACCTATCAAGTTTATCGGTATGGGCGAAAAGGTAGATGCACTTGAGCCTTTCCACCCTGAGCGTATTGCGTCTCGTATCTTGGGCATGGGCGACGTACTTAGCCTTATCGAAGAGGTTGAGCGTAAAGTCGATAAGTCGAAAGCAGAAAAGCTCGCCAAAAAGGTACAGAAAGGAAAAGGCTTCGACCTGCAAGACTTTAAAGATCAGCTTGAGCAAATGAAGAACATGGGAGGCATGATGGGAATGCTTGATAAGCTTCCTGGCATGGGCGGTATGTCTGATAAAATCAAAGATCAGGCAAACGACAAACAGTTTAATCAAATGGAAGCCATCATTAATTCGATGACACCAGCTGAACGAGCGCGCCCAGATATGATTAAAGGGTCGCGTAAGCGCCGTATAGCAGCCGGCTCAGGTACGCAAATTCAAGACGTAAACCGTTTACTTAAGCAGTTTACGCAAATGCAGAAAATGATGAAGAAGATGTCTGGTGGCGGCATGAAGAAGATGATGCGTCAGATGAAAGGCATGATGCCTCCGGGTGGCGGTTTTGGAGGCCCTGGAGGTCCAGGCGGCCCGGGTGGATTCGGCGGTCCTGGTGGGTTTGGCGGAGGCGGTGGCTTCCCACCACGTTAAAAGACTATCGCATTACTTAACAATGCTTAAAAACCTCAATCGCAGCAATGCATTGAGGTTTTTTATTTTTTTTGCATCCAGTTTCACTCATCAATCGTTTGGCTTGTTGAACAGGACGTGAGCAGTACTTATCGCATCGCGCGTTTAAGTGACGTCTCTTCACGAATCAACAAGTACGGAGATGAAGATGGAATTCAATAAAACATCACAGCAAAAATTAAAACTGTCACTGTTGGCGACGGCAATGGTTCTCGCGCTAAGTGCCTGCGACGGTGACGACGGAACAGATGGTGTCGATGGGACTGATGGCGCGCCTGGCCAAGATGGTGCACCCGGTCAAGATGGAACCCCAGGCTTCGCGTCTGCGACATTCTTGGTCGCAAATAATGGCGATGACAACCGCAATACGGTTACTTCGATTGACCAAAACGCAAATGTTTTGTCTACGGTAACCACTGGAGCGAATGAGGGGATTGTATTCACGCAAAGCGGAAGCTTGGTACAAGCTGGCGACAGTGATTTACCGTTATTAAGAACGCTTTGTAATTTTGAAGCTCAAGCCGACTACATGATGAGTACAGGGCATGAGATAACGGGCGCAACTACGGGCCTTGTTAATCCGAAAGGTATTGCCTTTGCTGAAAATGCAGGTTTAGTTATGGTGGCTGACTTTAACGGTCAAAAGGTTAGCGTATTCGGTGGCCAAGCAGCAGGCAATGTTGCACCAATTGCAGAAATAATGACCTCAGCAAAACCATGGGATGTGGCCTATGACGAACAAAGCGATAGATTGTTTGTTGCACTGACCGATGGGACACTCGCGGTTTACGATAATGTCGCTGGTTCTGATTTTGCGCCCACAGTTATGCGTTCAGTGGTGCCTTCAGATGCAGACGGAAATCAAATATCGATTAATCTGCACGGTATCGCTTACGAGCCTATGTCTAATCGTATGGTATTGTCAGACGTTGGCGATGCTGCAATTGCTGATGATGGTCAAATTTTTGTTTTAGAAAATGTCTCTACGGCTGACGGGGCTGTTGTACCAAGTAGAGTGATTGGCGGCGCATCGACCCAGCTTGGTAATCCAGTAGACATTGTTTTAACCGGTTCTGATCTTCGCGTGGCGGAAAAATCCAATGACGCCATTTTGGTGTTCTCAAACATATTCAACGGTGCTAGTGGCGACGTTGCACCAACACTATCAACGCCTTCAGTAAAACCAGAGTCGTTGGCCGAGTTAACTCAGCTGAACGAGATGAAAGACGCATCGGACGATGGCATAACTACCATGCCTATTATGGGCCTTTCGGTATCAAGTAACCCTGCAAGCGAAGGTGCAACCACGGGGCAAGTAGCGCAATACAGCGCTGTACTTTCCAGTGAGCTAAGCACTTTTGACGCTGGTATGAGCATTGAGAGTGCCGCTTTCACGGCTAGCGGTGATGGCGTCATTACCTTCGATGATGTTGAAACCTCAACGGGTGGTTTACTCGTGATTAATCGCCTCAAAACCATGAGAGACGGTATGATGTATAGCGATAGTTTCGACCACATGATTGCGGGTAGCGATACAGGCTTGATTGCACCTAAAGGGTTAGATATTGCCTCAGAAGCAGGTGTGGTATTTGTGGCAGATGTTAACGAAGCTACTCCTGCCGTTCGCGTATTCTCGCCTTGTGCGTCAGGCAATGTTGCGCCTCTATTAACACTTGAAGCGGCCAACGGGGCGCGCCCTTGGGATGTAGATTACGACCCATCAACTGATAGCGCGTATCTGGCGTTAACTAACGGTTCGGTTGCCGTGTTTGAAGAAGTGATGCGCAAAATGGAAAGCGGTGAAACCGTAATTACGGGTGAAGACAGGCTGATTGTCCCTGCAAGTGGTGGGACAGCATTTGCCGCGCCAACCAACATCCATGGCATAGACTATGATAGCCAAAGCGATAGTTTGGTCATTTCTGATGTAGGCAGCGCAGCGGATGCTACTGACGGTAAATTGTACGTGATTCCTGGCGCAGGCAGTGCTGATGGCATAACGGATGTATCCGTCAATATTGCAGGACCGAACTCAATGTTGGGTAATCCGGTAGACTTGATGCTCAGCAATGGTCATGTATATGTTGCTGAAAAATCAAATGGCATGATCCTGCGCTTTGACAATATTCTAGATGCAGCCTCGGGTGATATTACGCCCAGCTTTAGCATGATGTATCCCGCACCAGAGTCGGTAAATGTATTGTCAGTGAAGTAAAACAACTGATGAACAGCCTTGTAAAAACCGTTCATTTCATCGCTGTTCTATGAAAGCTCAATGCTTTCGCTAAAGCGGCACGTACCTAATCAGTACGTGCCGCTTTATATTTATTTGGCGTTATTGGGATATTCAAAAGCTTTGCCAACTAACTTTTAAACAATAGCATGCTTTATAACCAACAAATCACCGCGCATCTGTGCAAATTCGTGAATTCATAATACACTGACGGGCTACATCGTGCGCATGTGCTCGCTTTCTTTCAGGTATGCAACTTTTACCCTATCAAAGCAGGTACAGTTTTGTGCTGTGTGAGCGTTCACGCGGCAGAGTTATTGATACAGGAACACTATGGCAGGCTTAAAACGTATTATTCTTATCGACACGCATTTACCAGGCGTGGTCGAGCTAAAGCTTGATGGACACACCAATATTTGTGGTACCAATGCGTCGGGTAAAACCACGCTTCAACGACTTATTCCCGTGTTTTACGGCGAGTACCCAAGTCGCGTGGTACCGGCAACCCGTGACAGCTTTGAACGCTGGTATTTGCCTCGTTTATCTAGCTTTATTATTTATGAATACACGCGTGCTGAAGGTGACCTGTGCCAAGCAGTGTTAAGCTCAAACGGAACCGGCGTCAATTATCGTTTAATCGGCAAGCCATTTGAAATCAGTGATTATTTGATAGAGCAAAAGAACGGCAAACACGCTAGTGTAAGCAGCGCCGAGCTTGCACGCGCCATGAAGCGTAACAACATATTGGTTACGAGCTTACTTAATACGAAAGACTTCCGTGCCATCATTCAAAACGACCACGGGGTGCTTAACCAGAGTAACAATGCCCGTGAGCTATTAGGCTACGCCAAAATCTTTAGCCTTTGCGAACCGTCGAAACACATGCGCCACATTGAGAAGTTGGCTAAAGCGGTTCACTCTAAAGAAGGCAAGATGGAAACTATCAAGGCCATGATTGCCGCCATTTTAGAAGAGGATGGTGTTACGCCACCTACTTCAGGCCTAAGCCGCCACCGCGTCGATGACTGGATTAAAGAATGTCACTTAATTAAACAGTTCGACAAAATTCGCCCTGAATTTTCTAAACTCGAACAAGCTGACATGGCGCTAACCACAACAGAGCAAGTGCTTGCTAACCTTAAGCATAGTTTCGAGCTTGATAAGACCTACTTGGCTGCGCGCGTTGAAACAACAAAGAATGAACTGGATGAGAATAGCTTCCAGCGCAAACAAACTGACAGCGAGTGGGGTGATACCCGTGATCACCTAAACCAGGTAATTTCATCTGCTCGTGCTGATGTTGAGAAGTTCACCAGTGAACTTGATACGGTAGAGCGTGAATTCGATAAATGGCAAGACGAAAATATTGAGCAGCTTAAAGAAGACGTCGCAAATTTGTCGCAGTGGCAAAATGAAAAGGCCATGGCCGATAGTCGCTATGTACTGCTTACTGAAAAACACCAAGATATTGAGTCGGCCTACAACAAGCGCTTGGCTGAGCTAGGTGAAAAGCTGTCAATTACTCTAGAAGAAATGTCAGCCGCACGCCAAGAAGCCGCAGAGAATAAAGCTGAGCAGCAGCAGAGCGAGCGTGAAGCATTAAGTCGCATTCAGAGCGACTACAATAGCCAGCTAAGCGCGCTTCAGAACGATTACCAAAATAGTTTGAATGAGCTAAAAGTTGCTGAAGCTGAACTAAAAGCTTCACTAAGTAACGCAGGCTACAACGAGTTTGAACAATCTCAGCTAGATATTCTTGATGCGGCCATCAAAGAAGCATCTATCAATGAAGATGCAGCGCGTGGTGAGCTGCGACAAGCGCAGCAGGCGCACAGTAAATCAGTTGAGTTTCGCAAAGAATGTTCAAATGCCTTAGATAAAGCACGCAACGCCTTTCAACAAGAAGAAAAAGCGGTTAACAAGATTAATGCGCTTCTTTATCCTGGCGAAGGCTCGCTACTTGAGTTCTTGCGCGCCAATGTCGATGACTGGGAGTTATCCTTAGGTAAAGTTGTGCGCCCTGAGCTACTAGAGCGCACTGATTTAGCGCCTGCTATGGCAAAGGACGCACAAGGCGCCAGCCATACCTTTATGGGCGTTAAGTTAGCGCTTACTGAACTTGATACCCCAGACTATGCCTTTACCGAGCAAGCGCTTAAGCAGCAACTGCAAGAAGCTGAAATTCGTCAAGCCGCTGCCCTTGCTGCGCAAAACGAATGCGAACAGCGCTTGGCGAAAGCGAACGAAGATGTGCGCAACGCCGAGCTTGTGGTTACCCAAAAAGACAACGCTGTTAAGAGTGCCGAAGCCAGCCGTAAACGCGCACAGCAAGACCGCGATACGGTACTTAGCGAATATCAGCAGGCGCTTTCTGCACGTAAGCAAAAAGCCAAAACTAAGCTTGAAGCGAATCAACAGTCGCAAAAGCAAGCGAAGGCACAATTTGAGCTTAGTCGTGACGAAATCAAAGATCAGCAGCGCGAAGCGGAAACCGAACACAAGTTCCATTGGCAGCAGCTTATCGCTGACAGTGAAGCACGTATATCTCAGCTTGATAGCGACATGCGTAAGGCGAAAGACAACGCTGCACAAGACCGCAAAGATATGCAGAGCTGGCTGGAAAGCGAATTAAGTAATCGCGGTGTGGATGTTGATGAAATAGGTCAGCTTAAAAAGCAAATCAATAAGCTTAAAGAAGACATTACGCGCACTGAAACCCACCGTCATAAAGTAGCCGACTACGAGCGTTGGTACACTAACGTGTTTACCAAGCAAAAAGTGGTATGGCAGGAAGGCTTGTCTAAGTCGCGTAAGTTATTGGGCGAATCTGAGCGTAATTTAGCCAGCAAACAAGCAACCTATAAAGCTAACCGCGAACAGCTTCAAGAGCAGCACGGACAGCTTGAAACTACGCTTAAAACTGCCAGTGAGCACCTAGAACAGGTTAAAACCTTAAGTAAATCTCTTGCCAAGCTTACGCTTCAGGCAGGTGATGAAACGGCTGAAATTAAGCACGACGATGTAAGTATTGGTCAGCGTATTTCAGAAGTGCAAAGCCAGCTTCAAGAGCGCGAAAACTTACTAAGCGATATTCGCGCCTATGTAGAAAGATTCGACCAGCTTATTGCCGCGCAAGCGGGCACAGGGCTATCTGATACGTGGGAGCGCGCCCGCGAAGAGTGTGCAACGCTGAACGCCCACGGCGTGAAGAGCTTTGATCATCGCCGTATGGTGTCGCATTTAGCACAGCTTCTAAACGTGATTGTTCCGCAGAAGCTACAGGGCTTGCGTGAGCAAGGCCGTATCTTTGGTGCCGATCTTTCGCAATACTACTTTGTACTTGCCGATATCGACAAACGCATTGTGTCGCAAAGCCGCCGTATTACCCAAGAGGTCGACGGCGACCTTTCTCTTGATGGTGTATCAGACTCGGCTGTTAAAATTCGCTCACGTATTAGTGAACTTGAATTTTGGCCTGAACTTGAGCAATTCAGAAAGCTCTATGAGCACTGGATGGAAGAGGGGGCTAACGAGTTACCGGAAGAAGAATACGGTCAAAGTATGCGTCGGGTTCTTGATATTCTTGGCCGTGCAGCGCTTACGGGCGGCATTAGCAAGCTACTTGATATCGAGCTACACCTTCGTGAGGGTAAAAGTGACCTTGTCATTCGTACCGACCGTCAGCTTAACGAGTCATCAAGCCACGGTATGGCCTACCTAATTTTGTGTAAATTCTTACTCGCTTTCACCCGTCTGCTGCGCGGCGATGCCGACGCCACAGTGCATTGGCCTATCGATGAACTAGGTACACTTCACCAAAACAACGTGAAGAAAATCTTTGAAGCGTGTCAAAACAATAACATTAGTGTAGTCGGCGCATTCCCTAACCCAGAGTCAGAAGTATTGACGTTGTTTGAAAACCGCTACTTGATAGATAAGGTAACCCGCCAATTGCAGGTGGTTCAGCCAAAAGCAAGCTCTATAGGGGCGCGCATTAAACAGAAAAAAGAAGCAGAAAAGAACAGTGAAGTAGCAGGTGAGGAGGCATCAGCATGATGACAGAACAAGGCCGTGTATTAAGTGCACTTCTACAAGGCGCGTTTATTTGTCAGGTGACCGATGAAGAGGCATGGCGTTTTCTTAAATCAAGAGACAACGCTGCGCAGTTGGAACCTCATTTAGCGTTATTAAATCGTACATTATCGACCACCGCAGAGGGTGACGTATTCTTTGCCAGCTTCCTCACCATTGGTGAGAACGAGCGCAAAGTGCTTACACAGCAGTTCCAAGATACAGCATCTAACCTAGTGCCTCTGGTAGAGTGGTTGCTGCTGGTTCAGCAAGCCAATGAATCTGATATGCCCATTACCATGGGTAGCGCTATTCGACTAAACGAGCTGCAAACTACCATTGAAGACACCCCCGCCTATGCTGAGCAGTTAGAGAAAATATCGCGCTATCGCATGTTTGGTTCTACCAGTGTGAATTTGGATGGTCAGCTAAAGCAGGTGTTTAAACGCTTAACCGAAATGGGTTATCTGATTAAGCCAAACCCAGATAAACAGATTTATCTGGGCACTGGCAAAATTGAACACCTTTATGAAATGCTACGTTTCATTGATGAAACTGAAGCGCTGAGTTTATCAGAGCAGGCGGAGGCCGCTATTTCGCAAGGTAGCTTGATATGAGCCAGGTGTTAATTCAGGCAGGGACTAAACTATTAAACGCATTGGGTCGTCACAGCGACCTTATCATGCAGGCGTACATTAATGGTTCAGTAAAAGAGCGTGATCACAGCCCTAAGGTATTAGAACAGCTTGTTCAATTAGGCGTATTGTGGCGCCCAGAAGCGCAAAGCGAACTGCGTTTGAAAAGCGCGGTGAGAACCCTTTTAGAGGGCAGCTTACAAGACGAGCGCAACCGAACTATCAACGCCAATATTGGTGCGTCGCTGGCAAGCCTTAAAACCCTAACCGAGCACTATAAAGAAGCCCTTCATTACAACAAGTACAATGAAGCGGCAGCCCACATGGGCGATTTAACCGAGCATGTCTATCAACTTTCAGAATCATTGAGTAATAGCGTACGTGTCATGTTTGGCCGTATTAACAATGAGTTTGGCTACGTGTCTTCGGTTGAAGCTAAAATTCGCGAAAATGAGCTAGCGCAAGGACAGGTAACCGACTTACTTGCCCAGCTTGAGTGTTTCCGCTTCGATGAGTTAAGTGAACTGGCGGGTTCCAACCGTGAACTTCGTCACTTGCTGGTGGTGTCGCTACAGCAGCGCTTTGCCAAGGCCGCACAGGAGCTGTCAGTAGTACAAGCACGCTTATTAGACTTGTTGGGTCGGTTTAGAGAGTTCCAAGGCCGTACACGCTTGCTTAAAGGCTTCTTGCTACACATGGAGCAGCAGCCTGATTTTGCGCCAGGCAACTACGCTAACCTGACTAACGTACCTGTGTTGTTTAACCAATCGGACGCGATTATTGCTAACGCTGCTCCAGACGTGAACAACGTTGAGCATGAAGCCGATTACCAAAATATAGTGGCGTCGTTAACCCACGTACACAAACGTCAGACTAAGCACGAAGACACGAAACCAGTCGACATTGATGTGACTGAGCAATCGACCTTGTCACTTGAAAAAGATCCATTGCAGCAAGCGGTAGAAGCGTATTTCTGTGAAGTCATCGATTCTGGTCAGCCTAAAACGGCGCTGGATTACTTTGAAGAACAGGCTTTAGACTTTGACCCTGAAGTGTGGATTTATCAGGTGATCGGGGGGTATCAAGCCCTAAACGATGAAGATAAGCAGTTTTTTGCATTAGAATCCCACGGTAATAACGATAAAGTCTATACCGGTAATTTCTACATCAACGACATCACGTTGGGCTTGCGTTAACGTCATTTCTTAATTTTACCCATCGCCTGTAAAAGTAAGTCTGGCCCACGCTTATCAAGGGAGTGCCAGGCTTTCATACAACGTCAACGGTTCAAATTTAAACGTAAGTTAACAATGTTGATTAACTTCGTTCTTTTCTTTTTCACGCCAATTTTTGCGATGTGTGACACTTGGAACCTGTCAAAAAACACCTATAATGCAATAGGTGTTTACACTTATTTAACATTGTGAACTAAAAGCTTCATCGCGGCGTAACACTATCGTCAATTCAGCGGTCTACATTATTAGCCCTGTTAAACCTTGGAACCAAGTTAAAGGTTTATAGGTCCTATCGTATTTCAACAACGACGCGTTATTGATGCTTTGGGTGTTAAATAGCTCGGTGTAGACACAAAAAAATTATCGCTACTGCTAGGACGCAGAGCATGTTGTGGTACTGCCGCGTACAGTACGAAGAGGAAGAGTGTTATGCAATTATCAGAACAACAAAGTTTTAACCAAGCCCTTATCAAGCTTTCAGTATTACTTTATCAAGTCGACGGAATGGTCACACTGTCGGAACAAGACTACCTGAATGCAATGGTTGAGTCTTTAGACTGGCAAAGCCCAATCTGTCGCGAAGCATTTCTAAACGACACGATATACCAAACGCGAAAGGCCATTGACACCGGTGATGCCATTACGTTTTTACGCAGCTTAAAACATGACTTGTCGTTTGATGCTGAGAAAACACTAGAAGTGGCGATGGCGATCACAGGCGTTGATGGCGAGCGTAGCGAGGAAGAAACCGAGCTTCTATCATTACTTACCCATAAATTACTCGCCAAGGCATTAGTTTCGGGTAAAGATACACTGCAATAATCGCTTTTTATTGCCACAGACCTAAACGTTAACAATGCCAAATTTTACCGTTAAAGCAGCACACGCATGTGCTGCTTCTCTCGCGCTGTTCTTATTGAGCGGCTGCCATTCGTCGCACAGTTCTCAGTTCAGCGCCAGTGCACAGGCCTTCCCGGTTGGTGTGCAGCCTTTCGATAATTACCTAAATGAAGTTGAACGTTACTTGCTTGAACATAGGGCATTTATTTCTGACGACAAAGCACAAGAAATGTCCATGAATATGCCATTTGAATGCGGCACACAATACCGCAATATTGGCGTCTTGTTAGTTCATGGATTGGGCGATTCACCTTACTTTTTTCGTGATGTTGCCAACGCCATGTGCAGTGAGGGCATTCACGTTAGAACCATCTTGTTGCCGGGACACGGCTCAAAACCCGGAGACATGCTAAATGTTAGCTATCAGCAGTGGCAGACAGAAACTAATCATCACATACGACTATTTTCCGAAGAAGTAGACAACCTCTACATTGGTGGCTTTTCGACGGGCGCTAACTTGACCACAATAGCGAGTTTTTCGATGGCTGAAGAGCTTGATATAAAAGGGCTAATGCATTTTTCACCAGCCTTTAAATCACGCTTCTTTGTGTCCCGTTTAGCGCCTTATATTGACTCATTATTTCCCTGGCCTAATGTTGAAGAAGAAGATAACCCAAGCCGCTATAACTCCACTGCAATGCCAGGGTTCGCTGCCTATCAAGAAAGCGTAAATGTGCTTCAAGATTTATTCTCTAAATCGGAAAAAGAAAAGCGTGCGTTGAATTTACCTGTGCTTATGGTGGTGGCAGAAAAAGACAGTGTGGTTGACACAAAAAAAGTATCTGAACAGTTTAGAGATAATTTTACTCATCCACACAAGTGTTTATTGTGGCAGGGTGAGGGTGAACCCGATGTACCTGAAAATACACTCGTCATGCAAACCATGAAGGTTCCGGAGCAGCGAATTAGCGCAGCCTCCCATATGAGTACACTTTTTTCAGATAAGAACCCGCTATATGGTACTTCGAGTGACTTTCGCATATGTGATAACGGTCAAGGTAGTGACGCTGAAGCGCGCTGCAAAGCGGGCGAAGAAGTGTGGTATGGGCCGTGGGGATTTGAGCCCGATAACGCTGATGAAGAGTTAGCAACTAATAAGAAAGATAAAGTGTATGCAAGGCTAACCTACAACCCTTACTTTGATAGAATGGTCGATCAACTACTCGCCTTTACTGGTAAAGCCAAAGTCAAAGCGTTCTGTAGAACCTACTAGGGCAGTAGGTTCTTAATCCATTTGAAAGCTCTAGCATCAGCCGTTTTTTAATAAAAAAACGCCCAAGCCTTAACGCGGGTAGTAACACTTGTTGTTACAACACACGTAGCTTGGGCGTCTCTCTTAATTCTCAAAGCAAACCTAGCGCACAGTCGCCGTTTAGGTGCCGCTTAAATAGGCATAGCGCCTACTTAAGCGGGTAAATCCTAGGAATGCTGTGCGTTGGCTTCTTCCATTTCCTTCTCAAGCTTAGCGCTTTCGTCTGCACGTGGCTTGGTAAATCGGGCAAGTGCAAGATACAAAACCGGTGTCAGGTAAAGGGTAAATACTACGGCAATACCCAATCCACCAAATACGACCCAGCCAATAGCATTACGAGCTTCTGCGCCAGCGCCTGTGGACAGAATGAGCGGCAGGCCACCTAGTATTGTTGAAACCAGCGTCATCATAATAGGGCGTAATCGCACTCTACCAGCCTCGACAATAGCATCGTAAATATCATAGCCTTTATCGCGAAGCTGGTCGGCAAATTCAATCAAAAGAATCGCGTTTTTGGCGAGAAGACCTATCAACATTACCAAGCCAATTTGCGAGTAAATATTAATGCTGGTGCCGGTTAAAAACAGGGCATAGACCGCGGCTGCAATACCAAAAGGAACGGTAAGCATAACCACAACCGCACTGTTCACACTTTCAAATTGTGCAGCCAATACAAGCAGTACAATAACAAAAGCCAACACATAGGTAAGCGCTACTTGCTTAGACGTTTCTTCGTAAGTTTGTGCTTCGCCAAGAAACACAAGTCCGATACCGTTCGGTAATGATTCTGCCGCTAGATTGCGAATATTTTCCACTACATTACTAAGCGCTACGTCTTCGGGCAATTCCATTTCCAGCTTAATTGCGCGGCGCTGTGCCTGACGCTCTAATTCAGCGGCAACACCTTCTTCACTGATGAAAGCTACGCTAGAAAGAGGCACCAAGTTTCCGTCGGTACTTTTCACATACAAGCTAGTAAGCTCAGATGGATCTAATGTACTGCGATTATTAGTTTGCAGCATGATAGGGATAGATTGGTCGCCCACATTCAAATCTGCGATATCATCGCCGTTCACAGCGGCGCGCAGGGTACTTGCTATATCGGTAAGCGGCACGCCCAGTTCTTCAGCACGGCGTCTGTCAATATTTACTCTCATCTGAGGTTGGGTAGGGTCGTAGCTTATTCTCGGTCTACCTAGTTCAGGTAGTGCATCTTCAATCTGACGAGAGAACGCTTGTGAAGCTTCGAAAATGTTTTCATAAGTGTCGCCAGTTAAAGCTATTTCAAGCCCGCCGCTTTGACCGCGAAGGTTCAAACTATTGCCGCCGAAGGCACTACCTGGTGCACCAGGAATTTGCTGAAGCTTAGGGCGTATTTCATTTACTACTTCTTGCAGAGATTTGTCTCGGTCATCCCAATGCTTCAAAGGCGCTGTGATAAAGACGATGTTGGGATCCCACGAACCGACTACCGTGTAAATGGAATCTATGGTGCCGTTATCCACATAGGGAAGCAGCAGTTCTTCCATCTTTTCAGCTTGTCTGTCCATAAAGTTTAGGCCAGCACCGTCTGGACCTCGTGCAAAAATACGAATTGTGCCTCTGTCTTCGCTTGGCAGTAATTCATTATCGATATTTTGCGATAAAATATAAGCGCCACCGCCTGCTGCTAAGCTCAACACACCAACTACCCAGCCATATTTGAGCGCTTTTAATAATGACGCCTGATACAGGCGCAAACAAGCGTTGCCAAAACGGCCAAAGGTCTTGCTAAACAAATCGCTTTCTTTCGCTTCTTTCACCTTAAGTCGGGCGGTAAGTGCAGGAACCAAGGAAAGGGCAACGAAAGATGAGATTATAACAGCGCCAGCTAATACGCCTCCAAACTCCCTGAATAAAAGCCCTGCAGTAGAAGGAAGGAATGCGATGGGAATAAATACTGAGGCGAGTACTGCGGTTGTTGCTACTACTGCGAAGAATACTTCTCGTGTGCCCACCACGGCTGCCGCACGGGCACCTAGACCCATACTTCTGCGACGCTGTATATTTTCAGAAACCACAATAGCGTCGTCTACTATCATACCCGTGGCCAATACAAGAGCGAGGAGGGTAAGAATATTAATGGAAAAGCCCATGCCCCAAATAATAGCCAGTGCACCCGCTAGCGAAACGGGTATCGACAGGGCAGGGACGATGGTGGCACGCCATGAACCAATAAACACTAAGAGTGTGACCACGACTAACGCCACGGTCAAGCTGAGTGAGACGACCACTTCTTTAACCGAGTCGCGGATAAACTCTGCATCATCGGACGTTACTACGATATGCATATCAGTAAAACGCTTGTCGAGGTCTGCGACCATGGCCAGCACTTCATCTGAAATCTCGATCGTATTAGAGCTTGCTTGACGTATTACGCCAACGCCTATGACTGGCGTTCCATCCAAACGAACTACGCTGGTGGTGTCGGCAGGGCCGAAGTACACACTGGCAACATCATTAATGCGAATGTCACCGCTTACAACAATGTTACCCACATCTTCTGCCGATACCGAAGTTGCATCAGCTCGCACGATTAACGCTTGTTCGGCAGATTGAATACTGCCAGCGGGTACATCAAAAGGCGCAAGCGATAGTGCATTAGCAATGTCACTCATCGATAGGCCAAAACTGGTTAATCGTAGAGGATCCACAGAAACGCGCAGCACACGCTCTCTTTCTCCATCTAACATAACGTCGGCAACGCCAGGAATGCTTAAAAACAATGGTGCTACATCGGTGTCGACACGTTCGGTGAGCGTCTCCATGTCCAAGGTATTACTTGAAATAGCAAGGCTTACGACCGCCTGAGCGTCGCTGTCGGCCCGAATGATCGATACTTGTTCGACATCTTCCGGAAGCTGTCGCTGAATTCGACTGACCGACTCACGTACTTCGTTAGCCGCGTCTTCCAAGTTAACGCCGGGGCGAAACTCAACCCGAACACGGGCCGAGTTTTCTTCACTTTGCGCATAGATGTCTTTGACGCCACTCACACGCGCAACCGCACCTTCAAGGCGACCAGTTACTTCGGCATCTACTGTTTCAGGAGATGCGCCGGGAAATTCTGCTGTAACGGTTACCTGAGGTGTATCTACATCGGGCAGTTCGCGCACTTCAAGACCGCTCAATGCAGCAAACCCAGCGATAGCAATAAGTAGATTTAGTACAACAATAAGAACCGGGCGTCGAATAGATAGCGATGGTAAGTCGCTAACTGACGAAGATAGGTTTGGATCACTCACCTTGAGGCCCTCCGGCCAGTTCGGTAGTAATCTCTTGTCCGGTACGTAAGCGTTGTACACCTTCAGAAATTAGTGTGTCACCTTCTTCAATGTCGCCCGAAACAAGGATAGTTCCTCTAAGACGCTGATGAACACTCACGTCAACACGTTTAGCCTTACCGTCTTCGGCAAGCCATATGTAAGCGCCAGTAGCTCCCCACAAAAGTGCGGCTTCTGGAATGGCAGCAAAGCGATCGCCTTCAATGCTTAAATTAACCCGAAAGCTCATGCCAGGGCGAAATTGATCAGAAGAGTTGTCGAGTAATGCTCTAGCGCGAAGCGTTCTATCAGCCTCATTGATACGAGAATCAACCTGAGCTATCTCGGCTCTTACTAGTTTCTCTCTGTCACTCCATGGCTCAAGCGTTACGTTTGGCGCATTCAGTAAAACGGGCAATGCTGCTTCAGGCGCTCTGAAGTTAATAAAGAGTTTGCTTCTGTTATCCAGTGTAGTGATCACAGTCTGCTCGTTAATACGGTCGCCTACCTCAACATCAGTAATGCCTACAATGCCATCAAAAGGAGCAACAATGTGTCTGTCTTCTAAATCTGCTTGAGCCTCTTCTAAGGCAACTTCCGCAAGGTCGCGTTGGGTGCGAGCCAAATCTAACTCGCTCACAGGTACAGCGCCTTGTTTATAGCTTGATGCTAATCGTTCTACAGTACGCTGGGCATCTTCCAAGGTAAGCTTGGCGCGTTTTAATGCCGTTTGCTGACGTCTATCATCAAGGCGAACAAGCACCTTGCCTTTTTCCACTGACTGACCTGGGACAAAGTTAATTTCCATGACTTCATCAGAGACGGCAGGATAAAGCACAATAGAACGAACGGCTTCGGCACTGCCAACGGCTTCTACCTTTCGCGTTTCGCTCATAAAATTGATGGGCTTGGTTACGACGAGCTTTGCTTGTCTGTCTCCCATAAACTGCGCGTTAGCAGTTGACATCATCATTAAAAGAAGAGCGCAAAGACACGTCCATGTCTTCATTGCAACATAGAATGAATTTTTCATTATAAACCCGTAGCGTTATTGGAACCTGTGCAGAAAAAGCTGCTGGTCCTTTTATTTTTGTATTATCAAAACGTATGTTTTGCAGTCGATTAGTCGACTTCGTTATTTGTACCGTATAGCACCACAGGCGGTTCAGCTAAGCAATTGCAGTTCAGCGTATTCCCTGTACAGGGTGTCGCTTTTCATTAAGGATGCATGGTCGCCGCTTCCTACGACTTGACCTTTATCCATGACCAAAATTCGGTCGGCGTGTTGAACCGTTGCAAGCCGGTGAGCAATCACAATGCTGGTTTTGCCCACCATTAACCTATCTATCGCTTGCTGAACCATACGCTCACTCATCGCATCAAGCGCACTCGTCGCTTCATCGAGAAGTAAGATTGGGCGGTCGGCCAAAATAGCGCGAGCAATGGCAATCCGCTGTTTCTGACCGCCTGAAAGCTTCACGCCTCGTTCGCCTAACTGTGTGTTATAGCGCTCATCAAGGTTATCGATAAATTCGTGAGCGAACGCCTGTTTCGCCGCATTTATTACATCGTCATCACTTGCGTTAGGGCTGCCGTAGCGAATGTTCTCCAACACGGTATCAGCAAAAACCACAGGCTCTTGAGTGACTATCGCAATATGTTGGCGCAGAACGTCTACAGGCATTTTGTTGATTGGCGCACCATTGAACAGTATTTGTCCGGCACTTGGGTCGTAGAAGCGCATTAATAATTGAAATAGTGTTGTTTTGCCTGCGCCACTTGCTCCTACCAGAGCAAGACGTTCTCCTGCTTGAATGTTAATGTTTAAATTATCAAACAAAGGTTTGCTGTTGGGGTAAGCAAAGCTGACATTTTCCAATTCTATTTTTGGTGCCGCTTTGGAGATTATCGGTTTAGCGCTTGCTCCTTTTAATGCTGAGTACGTTGAAGAAGCAGAGGCTTCAGCTGTGTCACCATTCAAAGATCGAATAGAAGGCTCAGTGGTAAATAGCTCGTACAAACGCTCACTTGCACCAACACCTCGCTGTACTTCACCAATGACTTCGCTGATTGTGGCCACACTGCCGCCAGCCATTACGGCATAAAAAAGGAAAGCGGAGAGTTCACCTACGGTCATAGTGCCGTCTAATACTTGCCTTGCCCCCACCCAAGCAATGAAGATGATGGCCGTCATACTGATACACATGATGCAGCCAATAAGTAGTGAGCGATAGTGAATACGCTTTTTAGCTACGTCCATGGCAAGCTCTACCTTTTTAGAAAAATGCAGTCGTTCGGCATTTTCAGCGGTATAGGCCTGTACGGTCATAATTTCATGGAGACTTTCATCAATTCGTGCACCCAAGTCTGCCACTTTGTCCTGGCTTTCTTTGGCATAACGGCGCACTTGAGGCGCCAGTACTTTGATAGGAACCAGCACTGCGGGTACTGCAACAATTACACAGAAGGTAAGAAGGGGACTAGAAAACGTCATAAGCGCCAGCGCACCAACGAAAGTCACGACCGAGCGAAGGGTCATCGACAAACTCATTCCCACTACAGTCTGGATAATTGTAGTGTCGCTGGTAAATCGAGAAATGACCTCGCCAGTTCTAAGTTCCGCAAAAAATGAAGGCGGAAGAGACAGCAAGTGCGCATATACTTGGTTTCTGATATCAGCACTAACGCGCTCGCCAAGCCAAGTCATTAAGTAAAAGCGCGCATATGTTGCTAAACAGGCCACGATAGTAATGGCTAGCACTAATACTGTGGCTTTGTTTAACGTATCCGCTACGTTTTCTATGAAGCCGCTGTCGATAGCGTACTTAATGCCTTGCCCAAGTAAAAGCCATGCAACTGCGGCCGTGAAAAGTGCTATAACTGCACCTACAACGCGCGCTTTGTAGCGAAGTAAATGTGAGCCAATCCACTGTAAGACTTGTTTGGTTGATACACTAGCGAGTGGTGTCGTCAAAATTACCTCTTCATGCGCATAACTAATTCATAGCGTTGATTTCGCTACGCTTATTAAAATTCATTATTTGGATTATACGGCAAAGCATGTACATTGGACGTAGGCAATGCGATTACAGCGGCAGTATTTACGCTGGGATGAAAGTTAACGTCGCAGAAGCAAAGCAAAATAGTTAAAACGGGAAAATAACGATGAGTGAGACACGTACTTTGTATTATGTTCATGATCCAATGTGCAGTTGGTGTTGGGCATTCGTTCCTACTTGGGAGCAAATACAGCGTGAGTTACCCAACGACATTGAGGTTGTCTACTTGCTTGGCGGGCTCGCACCGGATAGTGATTTACCTATGCCGGAACAAATGAAACTTACTATTGCAGGCTATTGGCAAACTATTCAAGATCGTGTGCCTGGAACACAATTCAACTATGATTTTTGGACAAAGTGTCAGCCTCGTCGTTCGACCTATCCTTCGTGTCGAGCAGTTCTTGCAGCAAAAGCGCAGGCTAGAGATAGCGATGAAGCAAAAGCATTAGAGAAGGCAATGATCAAGGCAATTCAAGAAGGGTATTACCTGAATGCGAAAAACCCGTCGGATTTTGATACCTTGATAGCATTTGCTGAAGAAATAGGGCTT
Organism: Alteromonas sp. CNT1-28; assembly: GCF_022348345.1. Lineage (NCBI taxonomy): Bacteria > Pseudomonadati > Pseudomonadota > Gammaproteobacteria > Alteromonadales > Alteromonadaceae > Alteromonas > Alteromonas sp. CNT1-28. The sequence goes on from NZ_JAKREZ010000010.1 coordinate 95,294, forward strand.
GATGTCGAGCGCTTTGAAATAGCACTCAATAGTGAAAGTACAATTGAAAAATTAAACGAAGAAATGCATATGGCGCGTAGTATAGGCGCCCAAGGCTTTCCCAGCTTAATACTCAAGTCAAACAAATTTGCCGGGGCAGAAGAGACAAAATCACAAGCGCTTAAAAAGCCACAGTGGCAAAACGTTCCCTACGACTATAACGACGCAAGTGTAACGCTGCGTCATCTATAATCGTTATTGAAAAAAGCGAGTACTTTTAAACTGTGCCTTCCTTGCATTGTTCAAGGCGTAAATCTCCCACCGACTTTGGGTATTCAACACGGGTTGTAACGATTTCAGAAACAGGGACGCCAGAATCCGTTTCTTGGAGCCATACTTTCATATCGTGATGGTCACGAGATTGGTTGAGCGAGTAACGCTTGCCGCCTTCTAAGTTTACATCTAGCCTAACTATCGCCTCGCGAGTGGTACCATCAGGCAGGTCAGTGTTTACGACACTGGCTTGAACAAATAGAAAATGCTCTCCCGGCTCAACATCCCGAAGAACTAACGCACCGTTAGGGCGTTGGTTAAAACACATCAACTTTACGTACTCTCGCTTATTGTCAAAGGCTTCTCCGCGGTTAGCGAAAAAGTCTATACGAGCTTCATTGGGTTGGACTTCTGCTTGTTGTGTGACCATATCTGTAGCGGATGAACACGCGAAAAGTGGAGCAATTAATGTAGCGAGTATGAGTGATGATAATTTCATTCGAATAATCCTTCTTCGTGATCCATTTACTGAAGCCTTTGATTAACAAATGCGCCAGAGAAAAACTAAAATCCAGTTAACTGCCATCCTTTAAACTGCATATGGGTTAAGTTTTTTATCCACACTAAATCCTAGTGCTACGTTAACAATACACCACCAGATGATATTTTAAAGAAATTTGCGAAAGATCATGCATGTGTATTTGCGTTCTTAGGCTATCACCTACTTACGGGAGCGATATTGAACTAAACAAAGGATAAATCAGGTTTTCACTTGCATTGAGTGGTGATATCCGTATAATTCGGCGGCCTTCTAATTGGTGTCTGATTTTTAGACGTTGGTTGAAGGCTTAAGTTAACGGTAACGCTACAACGAGTTTGAGGCATTTATGGTTACTATTCGTTTACAGCGTGGTGGCGCGAAAAAGCGTCCATTTTATCAACTAGTGGTGGCTGATAGCCGTCGTGCAAGAAACGGTCGTTTCATTGAAAACATCGGTTTCTTCAACCCAACTGCACAAGGTCAAGCGGAACGTCTTCGCGTAGATCTAGAGCGTGTTGAATACTGGGTTGGCGTAGGCGCGAGCTTATCAGATCGCGTTTCTAGCTTGGTAAAAGAAGCGAAAAAATCTGCAGCGTAAGCTGTTATTAACTGGTGGTATAGATGAGTCTAGCGTCTGACAAAGTGATTGTTGGCAAAATTGGCGCACCGTACGGTGTTAAAGGTTGGGTCAAAATCAACAGCTATACAGAAACGCCAGAAGGTATTTTTGAGTACGCGCCATGGTTTCTTGGCGATGAAAAGGAATACCAAATTGACCAGTGGCGACCGCACGGTAAAAGCCTCGTTGCAAAAATTGTGGGCGTTGATAGTCGAGATGATGCCGAGCGCATCAAAAACTTGGATATCAACATAAATGCTTCACAGCTGCCTGATTTAGGCGACGAAGGGGTTTATTGGCGTGAGCTCACCGGCATGAAAGTAGTAACAACGCAAGGTTACGACTTGGGTGTGGTGAAAGAAGTGTTTAATACAGGTGCTAACGACGTGATTCACGTTAAAGCGAATGTAGGCGATGCTTTTGGTCAAAAAGAAAGACTATTACCTTTTGTGTTCGACGAAGTCGTACAAGAGGTGGATAAGGAAGCGAAGGTCATTAAAGTTGACTGGGACCCGGGGTTTTAAGTGACACCGGAAAAGTGGTTCGGCGTTGTTAGCCTGTTTCCAGATATGTTTGCCCCTTTTACCCAACAGGGTGTTATAGGTCGAGCAGTTAAGTCTGGAACGTTATCGGTTGACACCTTCAACCCCCGTGACTTTACACATGATCGCCATCGTACAGTAGACGATCGCCCCTACGGAGGCGGACCCGGTATGCTGATGATGGTAAAACCGCTAACCGACGCAATACAAGCTGCCAAGAAAGTTGGTGGCGAAAAAAGTAAGGTGATCTACTTATCACCACAAGGGAAACCCCTTGACCAAGCAGGCGTACAGCGCCTTGCTAAGATTGACCGCACAATTTTAATTTGCGGTCGATATGAAGGCATCGACGAGCGAGTAATCGAAAGCCATGTAGATGAAGAAGTCTCTATTGGTGATTACGTGCTAAGCGGCGGTGAACTGCCAGCAATGGTCCTTATGGACGCGGTTGCTCGATTAGTTCCTGGCGTGTTGGGGCATAAAGCCTCAGCAGTTGAAGATTCTTTCACTGACGGTCTTTTGGATTGTCCGCATTATACGCGGCCCGAAATACTTGATGGTCAAAAGGTACCTGATGTGTTGTTAAGTGGGAACCATGAAAAAATTAGGCAGTGGCGATTGATGCAATCATTAGGTAGAACCTGGCAGCGTCGCCCTGAATTGTTAAATCACCTAGCTCTGACTGAGGAGCAGCAGCGTTTGCTTGAATTATTCCAAGCGCAACTGCAGCAAGATGACAGTTAACTAGGACGAGAGGATATGATGAGCAAAGTCAGTCAAGATATCATCAAAAAAATCGAAGAAGCACAGCTAAAGACTGATGTTCCTGCGTTTGGTCCAGGTGACACAGTAGTTGTTAAAGTTCGCGTTACCGAAGGTGACAAAGAGCGTCTTCAGGCTTATGAAGGTGTTGTTATCGCTAAACGTAACCGTGGTCTGCACTCGTCTTTTACCGTGCGTAAAATTTCTAGCGGCGAAGGCGTTGAGCGTGTGTTCCAAACACACAGCCCGGCAGTTTCTTCAATTGAAGTGAAACGTCGCGGTGCGGTTCGTCGTGCTAAGCTTTACTATCTACGTGAGCGTTCAGGTAAATCTGCACGTATCAAAGAGAAGCTTAACTAAGATTACTAATCCTTGCGTTATTGTTAACTTCGAAAAAGCCCGCTTTAAGCGGGCTTTTTTGTGCCTGAAATTCGATCCATTCAACTTGTTTTTTAATACAAACATTAAGGTTTCTTAATAGAGAGAAGGATGAGTACAGAATACTTTATCGTGTTAGGCATTGTTGGCGTCGCATTTTTTGCTGTATCGGGCGCATTACTGGGGCATGACAAAAGTATCAATGGGTTTGGCATCGTCGTTGTCGGCGTGATGACAGCCCTTGGCGGAGGTACTTTAAGAGACCTCCTATTAGGAAAACCTATTTTCTGGGTAGAAACCTCAGAGTATCTACTAGCAACCTATTCAGCTATATTCGCGACAGTCTTATTCATTCGCTACATGCCTTCACCTTCCAATTTTTACTTTATACTTATCGACACCATAGGGCTTGCTATTTTTAATGTCATAGGCATCGAGAAAGCACTTATTAGTGGAACCGGAATGATTGTCGCCTTAACGATGGGCATGACAACCGGTATCTTTGGGGGCTTGATGCGCGATGTGGTTTGCAGAGAAGTACCTTACGTTATGCGCGGAGATGTTTATGCGAGTGCATGTTTTGCAGGTGGTCTCACTTACGCCGCCTTGTTTGCCCTAGATATCCCTTACATTTGGTGCATTTTAGGTTCTATCTCTGTAACAGTTTTACTAAGAATTGCATCGTTGCATTGGGGGGTTAAAGTCGATCTTTTTAGGAAGAGAACACCAAGGCCTAACTAACAGTGTAGAGTCCAACATCGATATGCCCGTGAAGAGTCTTATTAGCAGATGTCGGTGAAGCGTCTTAAGTGACGCTCCACCATAGCACCTATTATTGTTATGCCATGAGTGAAAGCGATTCTATTAACGGTTTATTCTCGTTATCGATAGTGTGGATGATATGTTTATGTAGACGCTTTTTGTGTTCGCCAAAAATACCACGCTTTTTATCAAAGGTCTTAGCGTAGTTCAGCGCACCTTCCATCAAGCTTTCTTGTGTATCGTACGCCTTCTCTACCACGTGATCTTGCTCTAATTCTTTACCAGACACTCGCCTTCCGGAAAGCTTCATTTCATTAAATCTGTAATACGGCATCGCTTTTTTAACAAACTCAATCATACCGGGCAGAAAGGGGATTGATAAATCTACTTCAGGGAAACAGAAGAAGCCTTTGTCTGCGCGCATAAATCTGAAGTCACAAGCGCACGCCAAAATTGCTCCGTTTCCGAAGGCGTGTCCGTTGATTGCAGCAATAACGGGAAGAGGGAACAGAAGCAGCGCTTTAAACACGTCATCCATACCGTACATAAATTGCTTTATTTCCTCAGTGCGAGCTGCTTTCATTGCTGGCATTAGCCAGTCTGTGTCTATACCTAGACTAAAGCATTTCTCATCATTTGATGTGATCACTAGTGCTTTACAGCTTTCATTACTTTTAATGGTATTTAACGCTGAAAGCATCTCCTTTGCGAAGAGAGGATTGTGGCGGTTCTCTCCATTTTGCATGGTTAGCATGGCGACGTCGCCAGTGTAGGTTAGGGCTAAATTTTGCATTGTATTCTCATTATTATTCCATTGTCGCAATGATACAAAATCCTGACAATAAATGAGAAATTTAGCTTATTTATGTTGGTCAATTACGTCATTAAATTCGTGGATCATTTGAAAACGTAAGGACGGGATGTCACTACAAAGCGTTTGACTAATGAGGTAATTCGGAACAAGCCTCACTGTCGGTTAAAAATTGTGCTATCTCTATGCACTATTGCCATTCAGTCATGCTCATTCGCTTCGAATCTACCCTAGATTAAAGTATTATTCGTTATTACTTGCGCGATTACGCTTGAGTTGCTAAAAAGTCAATGACGTTAAAGAAATATAGAAAAAGCTAGTTGTACAATAAAGTTTACACGCAGATTGCACACTCTTTTGGCGTTTAATGTTCCGTTTTTTATTTGTAGTTAAGAGAGTAAGAGAGCTCCCATGATCAAGGACACCGTAAATAATGTTCACGTAAGTACCGAAGATGTACTTATAACCCCTGAAGCGCTTAGTGCTGAATTGCCTGTGTCAGACAAAGCGTTAGCGGCTATCTCTGAGTCTAGAAAGATTGTTTCAGATATCATTCATCGTCGCGACCATAGATTGCTTGTAGTGTGTGGACCATGTTCTATACACGACGTTGAAGCCGCGAAAGAGTACGCACTTAAGCTTAAAGAGCTTCATGAATCATGCAAAGACACGCTATTTATCGTTATGCGTGTGTACTTCGAAAAGCCGCGTACCACAACAGGTTGGAAAGGTTTAATTAACGACCCGCATATCGACGGTACATTTGATATTGAAACCGGTCTTCGTAAGGCAAGAGAGTTGTTAATTTGGCTTGCAGAATTAGAGCTGCCTGTTGCAACAGAAGCACTAGATCCAATTAGTCCGCAATATCTTGCAGAGCTATTTAGCTGGGCTGCTATCGGTGCGCGTACCTCTGAATCGCAAACCCACCGTGAAATGGCCAGCGGCCTGTCTATGCCTGTAGGATTCAAAAATGGTACAGATGGAAGCCTAGATATTGCCATAAACGCCCTTAAATCGGCCGCATCGGGTCACCGCTTTATGGGAATCAATAAGCAAGGCCAGGTAAGTATTATCGGGACCAGCGGTAATCCAGATGGCCACATTATTTTGCGCGGTGGAAAGCAGCCTAACTACGACTCGGTTTGCGTATCAGAGTGCGAGATTGAGTTGCAGGATGCTGGTTTAACAGCGGGCTTAGTAGTAGATTGCAGCCATGCAAACTCTTCAAAAGATTATCGCCGTCAGCCATTGGTTGCACAGAACGTGGTCAATCAAATTCTAGAAGGCAATCAGTCTATCATTGGCGTTATGTTGGAAAGTCACTTGAAATCGGGTAATCAAAAAGCTGAAGGTAAAAAGCCAGAAGAACTTGAGTATGGTGTTTCAATTACAGACGGATGTATTGATTGGGAAACAACAGAGAACTTAATATCTCAAACCAGAGATAAATTAATAACTGTGTTACCCTTACGCCAAAATAAGCGCACGGTGGCATAAATCCAAGCAACGCCTAAAGTGGCAAGAAAAATTTGCCACTAAGCCCCGTGCCATTTGATTCAAGGATAAGACAGAATGGCCGATTTATCGCAGCACTTAAAAAAGTTAGATACGCTGCGTGAAGGTATCGACGAGCTGGATACCCAGCTTGTCGAATTACTCGCAAAACGCAACCAAATTACAACCCAGGTCGGTCAAATTAAGGCTGAAGCTGGTATGCCCGTTTATGTACCAGAGCGTGAAAAAGCGTTGATCGCATCCCGCCGTGCTCAGGCAGAAGCGCTAGGGGTGTCGCCCGATCTCACCGAAGACTTATTACGTCGAGTAATGCGAGAGTCTTATCACACGCAAAACAACAAATATCGCTGTGTGAAACCTGATGTCGACAACGTTGTTGTAATTGGTGGAGCAGGGGCACTTGGCCGTGTGTTTGTGAGCTTGTTCGAACGAAGTAATTACAACGTTTCAGTTGTGGAAAAAGACGACTGGGAAAGTGGTCGAGCAACATCGTTATTAAGCTGTGCTTCACTGGTTGTTGTTGCAGTGCCTATTAATCTGACCGAAGCCGTGATTAGCAAGCTTACTATGCTGCCAGAGGATTGCGTGCTTGCCGATATAACCAGTATTAAAGCCAAGCCACTCGAGGCGATGCTTGCCGCACACAATGGTCCGGTTGTTGGACTGCACCCCATGTTTGGTCCTGACGCGCCTGGCATGATTAAACAGGTAGTGGTAGTGTGCGACGGACGTGGCAGTGAGAAATACAGTTGGCTCATTGAGCAAATGCGAATTTGGGGTGCTACCATTCACGACTCCAGCGCACAAGAACATGACCAAGCCATGGCTTATATTCAGGTAATGCGTCACTTCAACACGTTTGTGTACGGGCAACACTTAAAAGGTGAAGATCCTAATCTGGAATCACTCACCATGTTTAGCTCACCTATTTATCGTTTAGAACTCGCAATGGTAGGCAGGTTATTCGCTCAGTCACCACAACTTTATGCCGATATTATTTTCAATAACCCTGATAACTTTGCACTTCTACGTCGCTTTTACGAACGTTTTGGGATTGCATTGTCATTACTTGAGAATGGCGACAAAAAAGGCTTTGTAGAACAGTTCATGAAGGTCGGCGCGTGGTTCGGAGATTATGCGAAGAAGTGTTTAGTCGACAGCAAACAGATGTTGTTAAAAGCGGATGATGGTCAGCTTTTAAGAGACAAGTAGTTTTGACCGACTGTTTATAGCGATAGCTAATTTAAGGTAGCCAACGTGACTCGCTCTCTACGTTTGCCAATTACCAATACCTTCGCTGATGGCGGCTATTGTGTGAGAGCACATATAGGCGCGCATCAGCAGACCGTTCATCTTATTTTAGATACGGGAAGCTCAACCTTAGTACTAGGCGACATTCATTATCATGTTGAACGTGATGGTGATGTGAGGTCCACCTACTACTCTCAATCAATTAAATATGCTGCAGGAAGTTGGCATGGCCCTGTTGTTAAGACCACGGTGCGCCTGGGCATTTTCGGTCACAGCATTTCGTTGCCGCAAACTTATGTGGCAATAGCGAAAGAATCGCAAGAGACAAAAGAATCTTGTTTTAAAAAAGCTGACGGAATTATGGGGTTAGCTTATCAACCGCTAAATCACGCCTATCGTTGCACTGACAAAATTACGTGTGAAATGAGCGAGCAAGCGTTTTTTGAAAAAGCGTTGGCCGAGCCTAACGAGTCAGCAATTATTAACCTAAAGACAGCTGATTACGTTGCGACCACACTCCCTAGCTACTTTTCTGAGTTAGAGCAGCGTCAAATTAACGCCGATAAATTCGCTTTTTGGCTACATCGCTCAAGCGTCTATAACGTAGATGGAAATTGTCTTCGCGCTGCGCTTGCACATAGAAAAAATCATGGCCTTTTTGTAATAGGTGAGCCTATTTTTCATCGAGACTTATATGCTACTCCTATTATGTCTGTGAAGGTACTCCACGATAAGTATTATAACGTCACGTTAAAAGCCGTAAAATGTGGAGAAAACGAAGGCATTAAAGCGCCGGCTTTGGATAAATCGGACGAAGCACGCTGGTGTTCAAATGCGATAGTAGATTCAGGAGCAACGGTGATTGGTTTGCCAGAATCTTTGTATAACGAAGTGATCGAGCAGATTTTTTGCCGTGTTGATAACGCGAAAACATTGCTTGAGCCCTTCGCTGCTTTCTCTTTAGAGGAGCAAGGAATAGACTTGGAAAAGCTAGATTTGGCACAATGGCCTGAACTAACGTTTGTTCTTGAAGGCGATGAGGGTGAAGATGTTTTACTCTCGCTACCACCTGAAGCCTACTGGCAGGAGCACGCCCCCACATTTAACCAAGCGTCTTTTAAAATATTCCCACTAAAACACTGGCCGAATCAAAGCATCCTCGGTCTTCCTCTGATCTCTCAATACTATACAATTTTTGACAGAGGACAGGGCACTAATGGTGTTGTATCGTTTGCACGAAAAGTGACATTGAGTGATACGGTTGACGCGCTTAAACATGTTTTTGATAAAAACAGCTAAAATCTAATAATAAAGGAACAGTTACATGCAACAAGGCAGCCTAGTATGTGTAGGAACCGGGATGATGGTTGGAGCGCATTTATCGCCTATTTGTCAAAGTCATATTGAGCAAGCCGACGTCGTTTTCGTATGTGTAGCTGAGCACTACATGGAGGCATGGATCACCTCTTTGAACAAAAACACAGTAAACCTACAAACTTTCTATGGTGAAGGCAAAGATCGCCACGATACCTATGCTCAAATGACTAGCGCGATGCTAGAGCGTGTGGAGAAAGGCGAAAAAGTAGTTGGCGCTTTTTATGGACACCCTGGGGTTTTTGCAAAGGTGCCTCATGACGCTATCGCAATCGCTAAAAGTCGAGGGTTTGATGCTTACATGTTGCCGGGGATCTCAGCTGAATCGTGCCTATACGCCGATTTGGGCATAGACCCAGGTGCTCTAGGTTGCCAACACTACGAGGCAAACCAGTTTCTACTATATAAACGAGAAGTAGATACGGCTGCGTATTTAGTTTTATGGCAGGTTGGGGTTGCAGGAGATTTCTCAAGTGCCGTTTTTACCTCCAGCTCTCTTCAACGAAAAAAGCTTACTGATAAACTGTTATCTATTTACCAAGCGAATGACAGCGCTATTTTATATGAAGCTGCAACCTTGCCCATCGATGAGTTCAGAGCTACGACGATTGCTATTGGTGAACTGCATAATCACGAAATTAACCAGCACTCTACACTTGTCATACCACCAGTTAGCAAACCAGTGATAGATGATGTCGATTACTCCAAAGGTACTAACTAGTGCAGTTCGCTACGCCTCGTTTTACCAGCGCTTTACTTTGCCAGCAGTGGAAAGAGGAAACAGCAAGCTTGTACCAAAATAGAAAAGTTATGCGATTAATAGGTGAGCCCCTTTCTGAGAAGGAAAGTGAAGTAGTCGCTAGTACTTTCATTGAAGCAAACAAAAGGCCTTGGCCAGCACAGAAGGTCTGGTCGATAACGTGTAATCAAACGCAGGCATTTTGCGGAATTCAGATGCTTTGTAAAAGCGTTTTACAAGACACTGCAGAGATTGGAATTATATTAGCGCCTTCAATGAACGGAAAAGGCGCGGCACGAGAAGCGATGGGCGCGCTAGTCGAATTTGGCTTGGAAAATCTCAATCTTCACCAAATTGTTGCCCAATTTGAAAAGCGTCACCTCGCTACAAAACGTCTAGTTACCCAATTAAACTTCAAACAGTCAAAGGACAGCCGTTTTCAGCCAAGTAAAACCAACTTGGTCACATATACCTTTAATCGCTAGAATATTTGGTTACTTCATACCTAATAAACCAGTAAGTATTTCTGTTTTCAAAGGTAATTGATGCAAATAGTAACTGGTATAATATGTCTAAAATGCTATATATTTGATTAACAACTCATCAAATAGTTGCTAACCTATTAAACATTAATAACTATAACGTAGAACAAACTCATGAAAGCGCTAAAAGAACTTCTCGCAATTGCACAAGATGCATCTAAGCAACGTGACACTGATATAATTGCACAATTTAAAGCTGACCACGCAGACGAACTTTCTCAAGAGAAAGAAAAAATGTGGTGTCTTTTGATGCCAGAAGATGAAGAGCAAGACGCGCCTGGTGATGCACAAGAGAGTGAAGAAAAGAACCAAGTGTCACTTCACTAACCCTGATAGTTTAAATTGTGGTTAGGTTTTTAATAGGGGCGTTACTTTGCCCCTTTTTCATATTTCCGCTTTCTGCTGACGAAATTGATCAGCAGTTAGTGCGCGCTGATGCACTTCGCAGTCAAGACGTGGAGGCGTTTCGTACGTCATTGTCGGCTCTCAGTAATAAATCAGCCTCCTTTTCACCGGCCCAAGTCCAATACTTTAACTATCTCAATGCTTATAGCTTATCGTATTCAGGAAAACTCATAGAGGCAGTTCCACTTTATGAAAGTGTGTTTCAAAGTGCTTCAGATAAATCGTTACAACTACGAGCCAAAAATTCAATTCTCAACAACTACGCGTTAGTTCGGGATTTTCCCAAAGCACTTCAGCAAATTCCTGATATTGTTCCTCTACTTTCGTTAGCGAAAGATAAAGATAAGCACCTTTCAATTTTGACGATTGCGCTTTTTTATAATCAATTGGAAGAGTTTGAGCAGAGTTTGCAGTACAGTGCTCGCGTAATTGGACAAAAGCTTTCTTCCCGCAATGCGTGTCTGGCTCACAATCTGCGTAGTGAGTCGCTGCACAATTTAGGACGACTTGACCGAGAAACGCTAAATACAACCATTGAGGTATGTAATGCGAGTAAAGAGCCAATCGCTCTGAATCTAGCAAAATTATGGCTTGCTCAACTGATGTTAGCATCGCCAGACAGTATCGCAGGGGCGTTAGACGCCTTACTTGCTATCCAAGCAGATGTTGAAAGTACTAACTATCCACGATTAACGTCAGAGTACTATACAGCGCTAGCACAAGCCTATTTTGCCAATAAGCTCTTGCATAACGCACAGGAGAGTGCGCTTAAAGGCGCGGAGCTTGCAAAAGGCATGGGATATTCAAAACCCAGAAAAACGGCATATTATATACTGTACCAGTCGGCAATAGAGAAAGGGGATAATGCACAAGCATTAGATGCATTCATTCAATACGCTGAGGCTGATAAAGCGTACCTTGATGAGTACAACGTTAAGCAAATGGCGATTCAACAGGCTAAGTTCGATAACATCGAGAAGAATATCGAAATTCAGCTACTGGACAAAGAGAATAGCCTACTGAAAGCACAAGCAGCACTTTCCCGAGAAGAAAAGCAAAATCACAGGCTGTTGATAACATTGCTTGCTTCCACCACGATACTTGTCCTTATGTGGGCAATAATAAATCGTAAGTTACATGCAGCACTTAGGGAAAAGGCGCAAACTGACTCGTTAACAAAAGTGGCGAACCGTCACTATTTTACTGAGTTGGCATCGAAAGCGCTTGATCGAATGTCAGAGCAGCAGGACGTATTATCTTTTGTAATTTTCGACCTTGATCACTTTAAGTCAGTTAACGATAGCTACGGCCATCCAACAGGCGATTGGGTATTAAAAGCAGTAGTTAACGCGGTGAGGAAACACTGCAGAAAAGAAGATGTTTTCGGGCGCTTAGGTGGTGAGGAGTTCGGCCTACTATTACCAGGGTGTAATGAGAAAAAAGCAAAAGAAATAGCGGAAAGTATGCGCAATAGTATCCGTCAAATTGATACAGCTGAAAGCGGTTTTACCTTCGATATTTCAGCAAGCTTTGGTATCTCCAGCACTGCGTCATCAAAGTATCAATTCGAGGCGCTGTATGCCAATGCCGATGAAGCTTTGTATGGCAGTAAAAAGCATGGCCGCAACAGAGTTTCTGTCTTCCAGGTTAATGGTGAAAGTGACGTTGGTAATGTTGGGCAAGCCTTTCAGCCTGCCTAAAGATTACAACGAAAGAAAGTAAACAATGGGGCGTTTGCTGGCTTAATCAGCCAGTGCACTCGCCGCGGCCACTTTGGTCGGGCTGATTTCTTCGCTTGGATAGCAGCCCAATACTTTGATGTAGCGGGTAATACCACGCAATGCATCAAGGGCATTTTGTACAGGGCCATCTTCTACGTTGCCTTCTACATCAATGTAGAACATCTCTTCCCATGGATTACCTGGAATAGGACGCGATTCAAGCTTCGTCATATTGATGCTGTTCTCTCGTAGCACCAACAAGGCCTCTACAAGTGCACCTGGCTTTTGGATGGTAGACATAACAAGTGTTGTTTTAGCAGGAACTTGAAGTGGAACCACTACTGGGTTGCGCGCAACAACGATAAAACGGCTATGGTTTTCTTTTTGGTTTGCTAAGTTACTCTTTATTGCCATTAGGCCGTACAAGTTACCACCCGCTTCGCTGCCTATTGCGGCTACGTCATCGCGTTTAAGCTCACTAACTGTCAACATGGCAGACGAGGTGCTGTCCATGGTTTTCACTTCTACGTTCCCTAGTTCTGCTAAGAAGTGGCTACACTGAGTGAACACTTGAGGGTGAGCGTAAAGCGTTTTGATTTTATCGATACTGGTGTTGGCTCCCACTAACAATGTATGGCGGATAGGGTGGGTGAGTTCACCAATAATACTAAGTTGGGTATGCTGTAGTTGGTCATACACTTCATTGATACTGCCAGACGTCGTGTTCTCAATAGGCAATACCGCGTAATCGGCTTCTGTACTTTCAACTTTGTGAATAATTTCTGCAAAGCTCTGACAGCCAATTTCCAGCAATTCGCCTGGGCGACGAGAGAAGTACTTTTGAGTTGCTAGATAAGAGTAAGAGCCCTTGTCGCCCAAGAATGCCACTCGGTTTAAGGGCAATGTACTGCCAGGGTTAGCGCGTTCAGCAAGCATAGCCTGCTGGTTTAAAACAGAGTCTTCAATAATAACGTGGAAAATTTGCGTCACATAATGAGGGTCTAAGCCAATGTTTTGGCCTTCTTTTATTAGGCGCACCAATAGCTGTTCTTCTCGCTTTTGATCTCTCACAGGAATGTGATGCTTTATTTTCGTCTCAGCCACTTCGTTGGTTAACTTTCTGCGTTCTGAGAGTAAAGTAAGTAATTCACTGTCTAAAGCGGTAATCCGCTCTCTAACAGTATCTAATGCATTGTCTGACATATCATTCCCGTGCGTATCGTATAAGAAAATTCTGCTAAAAAAAAACCTCCCAGTTGGGAGGTTTTCATGCATGTAGCCGCGCCTCCCTAGTTAAAGGATATAAACGCAAAAAAGAAAAGTGCTACGTGCATAGTATTCTGTTTCATAGGTTTGAATGTATGTTGAACGCCTATGTGTGTCAACCGATTTTTACAAATTGAATAGTTGTTTTTAATATGGAGGGCTTGAAAAAGTAATTAAAATGCGCTTTTGGCTTTATAAAAGGCCAAACGGTTTGGGCATGAAGCGTTGGCAGGTGCCGTAAATATACACCTGCCGGTGGGTAATTTGAGAACGCCGTTTAATATTTCAGCGCTTAGTTACCTAATAGTGCTGAAAGCATTTGTCTTACTTCGTTGGGCTCAAAAGGCTTATCGCATAGCGCGTTCACACCTGTTTGCTGAATATTAGCCATATGTGCACTGTCAGCCGACTCTGACGTTACCATGATAATCGGTATATGTGTGGTTTCTGGATTAAAGCGGATAAATTCCGATAGTTCCCTGCCATCCATTTCGGGCATATTGTAGTCGGTAACCACGAGGTCAAAAGGTTCATCTTTTATATAAGTTAGCGCCATTGCGCCATTCTCAGCTTCTTTTATGCGTTGAAGCCCCATGCCTTCTAGTACGCGTCGAATATGATTACGCGCTAATTTACTGTCATCAACAAGTAGTACGCGAACGTCGTGTACGTCAAATAGTTCTAATTCTAGTTCATCGTGGTTAATTAGGTCTAAGCTTGCGTTTAACGCACGAGACAAATGAAGGGGTTCAAATGGTTTAGGAAGAATTGCCGCAACACCCGCCTGCTTAAACTCTTCTAGTTTGCTTAAACGATTTTCACTGGAAACCAACATGAAGGGGATTGTTTTAAATGCGTCGTCTTCTTTGATGAATTTAAGTAGTTCTAGTGCGGTTCCATCTTCGTAGTACATCGCGCTTACGATTAGGTCAGCACCGTGCGCTTTTACCGCTGAACGAGCTTCGGAAAGGGTACTGACGGGGTCAATTTCCTTTACGTGTTCTTTTAACAACAAAGTGGTGATGATCTTTCTTTGTGTGTCAGAAGGCTCAACTAAAATAATGTGTAGATCAGAAATTGACAGCTTTTCCATTTCAGACTCTTTTTGTTATATGTTTATGAAAAAGTGAGAGCTCGCTAGCTGGCTAGCGTTACATTAGCCCCCAGCAAGCTTAACTTTATACCCTTTATCGGTCAGTAGTGTGCGGAGCTTTTCCCTGTCATCAGTTTGTACTTCAATGACACCGTCTTTCACTGCGCCGCCGCAACCACATTTTTTCTTTAGCTCAGAGCCTAGTTTTTTCAGCTCATCAGACGCGAGGTCTAATCCCTTAATCAGAGACACCCCTTTTCCTTTGCGACCTTTAGTTTCCCTGTGAATACGAACAACGCCGTCAGAAGACACCGAACGCGCTTGCTCTTTTGGCTCAGGCTTTATTTTGCCGCTTTCAGTACTATAGACCAAAAGGGCGTCTTGCCAGTCTTGCATACATACCTCAATAAATTGCGTCTTTCCATCTAAATGGCGATAAAAAAAGCATTACCATACGAAAGTTTAAGATGACTTTCGTGGCGATGTGTAAAAGTTCAACTAGTATAAGAATAGCAAAGTTAAAAGCATGTGATGAAGCATTTCTGCTTACATTTTTAAGGAGCGAATATGGAAATAACCTCGAGCTATCAAAATCAAGGGAAAGTACTAGTGGTAGATGTAGGCACTAAGTTTGACTTTAGTAAGGTAGAAGACTTCAGAAACGCCTATGGCGAACTGGGCGCCGATGTCTCTCACATCACCGTAGATTTATCGCGTACTGAATACATGGATAGCTCTGCCTTAGGTATGTTGTTAAACATGCAAAAGACACTCGCTGATAGAGAATTAACCTACAGTATCGAAAATGCCCGTCCTCAGGTTGCTAAAATCCTGAAAATATCTCGATTCGATAAAAAGTTCGACATTAAGTAAGAAAAGCAAGTCGCTAAATTAACATTTTATCGAAGAGACATACGTGAAGATCCTCATTGTTGACGACGAGGCTATCAACCGTACATTGCTTACTAACATGCTTTATAACGCAGGCTATAAAGAGTGTATCGAAGCGGTGGATGGTGTTGAAGCTATCAAAAAATTTACGCACGAAAAACCCGACTTGGTTTTGTTGGATGTTGTGATGCCTGGGCTCAGTGGTTTTGACGTTGCACCCAAAATACGCAAGCTTGCGAAAGGGCCGTATCTACCTATTCTTTTTATCACCGCTTTAGAAGATAAAGAAAGCTTAGTGAGGTGCCTGGAAGTTGGCGGGAACGACTTTGCCACAAAGCCCTTCGACCGACACATTCTAATTGCCAAAATTCGAGCCCACTTAAAAATACGTGCTTTGAGTGAACACATAGAACAGCAAAATAAAGCACTTCGTTTATTCAATCAAAGAGTGGCGAGAGAGCACGCCATCGTTGAACATATTTTTAGCCACGCTATTGTCAATCGGCCCGAGGTAATGGCGCATTTCGACTGCTTCCTAAAGCCAGCTGAAACCTTTAATGGCGATCTCTTTCTATGCGAATCAAGCCCTAGTGGTGGTATTTATTTTGTGGTGGGAGATTTTACAGGCCATGGTTTGGCGTCAGCAATTGGTGCGTTGCCTGTAACCCGAGCCTTTCAGGAACTCAGCCAGCAAGGGGTATCTATTTCTGAGATTATTTCAGAATTAAACCGAATTTTAATTACGTTTCTACCAAGTGACATGTTTATGGCCGCAGTGGTGGGCGAAATTAACGCGGGGGGCAATAGAATCAACTTGTGGCAGGGGGGAATGCCGGCTGTCATTGTTCCTGCGAAAACTGATTTAGCGCTGCGCTGCATCCCCTCACGTCACATGGCATTAGGGATCCTAGATGAGCATGAACTCAACACCGATTGCGATACCATTCAATTAGGATGCAATGAACAGCTTGTAATTTGTAGCGACGGGCTAATTGAGAGTACTAATCAAGAGGGAGAAATGCTTCTTGAGGAAGGCTTGGTAAGAATAGTAAAAGAGCAAATGCAGACGCATGGGAAAATAGAATCCAATTCACTTTTTCTTAAGGCGAAAGAGCATTGCGCAGCCTCTTCATTTCACGATGATGTCACGCTAGTCGTGTTTACCTCTCAACCCATTAAAACGCCCGTATCACCAAAGATGGATTTTGGATTGCCATCGGTGCATGAAGTTGCGCTTGACGCACAACATTTGAAACAGCCTGACATTCTTCAACGCGTGCTACAGCTTGCGGGGCAATGTGAGGGCATTCAAGCGGTGCGTTCGATAATTTATACTGTGTTGTCGGAACTGTTTAATAATGCGTTAGAGCATGGGATCTTGAAACTCGACTCAAAACTCAAAGCTGATAGTACAGGGTTCCATCAATATTACGAAAACCGCGAGGCTTCACTAAAAGCGCTTAGTCACGGGCGAATTAATATTCGGATAGAGTCTTTGCCCCTTAAAGGTAAGGTGCTGATAGCGGTTGAAGATAGTGGTGAAGGCTTTGAGTGGAATAAGGCAAGTACGGTAGGTCGGCGTCATTCCGTTCATGACGAAAGCTTTGGGCGTGGGCTCCCTTTGCTTCACGCGCTGTGCGAACGAGTGTGGTTCGAAAATGGCGGGAGTAAAGTGATTTGCTTACTTGATACTAAAATTTAGGCGCCTTTAGAAAATATCTTTACGAGCAAAATGTTCATATTCATGTTTCTCTGAGGGCTTTTAAACTCTCACTTTACAGCGCTAGTCGCTGAGTACAGTTTACATAGACTTGCTTGCTTGGTCATCGCTGTAAATCTGTCCATCTAATCCAGCAATTAATCGAATTTAGCTTTTACCGAGTAAAAGTTTTATCGATACTCAAATTTCATTAACCGCGGGCGTTTCTGCGGTGACACAAGAAGTAGGGCCCCATGCTGAAATCATTTCTTAAATTTTTCGAAGACACGCATAAGCGTACAGAGCCAACGTATACCGTTGAATTGGCGACTGCTGCATTACTTAGTGAAATTGTTAATGCTGATAATGAGGTAACGGATAGCGAGAGAAGTGAATACGAGAAACAGCTCAGAAAGCATGTAAACATAGATGAGGAAGCGATGTCGTTGTTGCTTGAAAGGGGGCAAGAGACGGCTGACGATTCAATTGACTTAGTGCGTTTTACTCAAGTACTAAATAAACACTGCAGCGCTGATGAGAAAAGAGATGTGATAAAGAGCCTCTGGGCTATTGCATACGCGGATGAATCTTTAGCGCCTCTTGAAGAGAGTACTATTCGTCAAATAGCTGATTTATTGTACGTTCCCCATAGCCAATACATTAAAACTAAACTTGAAGTAGTTGAAAGAACATAGCGTTCATCATCACTCAGTTAGTCTTTTTTGTATTAGCTAAAAAAATGGATTCAAATTTAGCGACCTGTACCTTACTATTGTGAACAAATAATAATAAAAGCTTAGCGGTGACAGTGCTGTTTCAGAGCCTATGGCATCACTTGCTTACAACAGCTTGCAGTACTGAAGTAAGGGTAGTTGAGTGTTTAGAACGTTGAAAATCCCAATTGGGCTTGTCATTGCATTGACGATGTCGGTGCTGGCGCTCTCTGTGGTAATTGTTAATAAATTAGAACACAACGCTTCTGTGGTGGATGTGGTTAAAGGCAATACCGCGACGTTAAGTAACGCTTTGTCGCTGCAGTTATCGGTTGTCATGGAGCGAAGTCCCGGTGATAACGCATTATTTTCCTCTCTTTTTCAACCGATAAAAGAACACGATAATCTTATTTCCGCCACGCTATATGACAACGACTATCAAGTCATTTCCACTATTCAACCTGATTCCTTAAACCAGCTTTCCAATCAATCTGTTCCTCTTGATCCTGCAGAAATTCCATTCGGTGTTACGCAATACGACAATGTTATCACTGCCCATCAAATTGTAGGCAGTAGCCTATACCCACTTGGACATGTTGTGCTTTATGTGGACATTGAAGACATCATGGCGGCAAGTTCAGCCCGCCAGATCATTAAGCAAGTGCCTATCGTTATCGCGGTTTTGCTGCTTTGCACTGGCACTTGTGTCTTTATTTTATACCGTTTGATTTCTCCTATTGGGTCGCTGAGGCAGTTTACTCAAGAAGTATTTGAGTCAAAAGACTATGCGCTGCGCAGTTCACTTAATACATCTAATGAAATTGGACAGTTATCGAATAACATTAATAGTTTATTGGATACCATTGAAGTTGAGTTACTTATCAACTTTGAGCAAAAGCAAACATTGGTTGATCAACAAGAAACCATGTCTCGTCTGGCAAACTTCGATAGTTTAACCGGTCTTCCCAATCGACAGTTTGTTCTCGATAACTTAAGACTTGAGCTAGCCAGAGCCAAAAGAAATGATGAAGACTTACTGCTCCTGTTTTTTGATTTAGATGGGTTTAAGGGCATCAATGATTCTTTAGGACATGAAACCGGAGATCTCATTCTCATTGAGGTTGCTGACAGAGTTCAGTGTTTGCTGCGCGACGGCGACTTATTCGCGCGATTGGGAGGTGATGAGTTCTTAGTACTGCCCGATAGAGATGTGACTACCGACCAAGCGCAAAGCTTGGCAACGCGACTTATTACCGCATTTGATGAGCCTTTTGAACTGCGTGGCTTATCACTAACGGTAGGTTTAAGCGTTGGAATCGCTACGGCTTCCGATGCGGGCTACGACCTAAGCGAGCTGATGAGCAATGCAGACCTTGCAATGTATCGTTCAAAAGCGCGAGGGCGGGGCAGCTACACACTGTTTACACCTGATATGGTTGAGTCGCATAAGCGTAAACTCCACTTAGCTAACGGTATTGAGCAAGGAATCAGCAACGATGAGTTTGTTGTTTATTACCAGGTTAAAGTTAACAACGGAGGGAATGTAATAGGCGTAGAAGCGCTTATTCGTTGGCAACATCCTGAATTTGGCTTGGTCATGCCGAACGAGTTTATCCCCATTGCTGAGCAGGGCGGTAAGATCACTGCAATTACCCGTTGGGTAATTAAGCGCGTTTGTATTGATATGCCAGATTTAAAACAATGGGCCACGTCTCCGTTTAGAGCCTCAATCAATTTATCTGGACATGATTTGCGAAGCTCGCAGCTGTTTGACTACATCTACAATACTTTCAAGCTCTATGACATCAACCCAGAAAACATTGAATTTGAAGTGACAGAAAGTGCGTATCTAGAAAACTTTACTCTTTCAAACAAGTTCTTCAGACGCATCGGAAACATGGGGTGCGCCATAGCGCTAGATGATTTTGGAACGGGTTACTCCTCGTTAAGTTACCTGACGCAAATCAATATCGACACGCTAAAAGTTGACCGACAGTTTGTAATGGAAATTCAAACTTCAGAACGAAGCCGTCTTGTGACTGGGGCAATTATTGATTTGGCAAAAAGACTGTCACTCTCGGTATGTGCTGAGGGCATAGAAAACCTTGAACAGTGGAATTACCTTAGAGAGCATGGATGTGACAATGTGCAAGGATTTATGTTTAGCAAGCCCATCCCCTTATCGGAGCTCACTTGTTCTCCCTCCCATTACAGCGATAGCAGTTTCTCTGTATAGCAAGGTATCGATAAAACCACTTTGTCATACAGTGTTTCAAAGTGGTGTTTCTTTTTTGCAACAATTAACCTGTATGCTGAGTGCTTAATAGTATATTGATTTATATATATTGCTGTTTTTAATGTGTTTTTTCTTTTTGGTCTGAAAATCGCATAAGCAGTTTGAATGCAATTATGATAGTGGTTAATTGAAGACTAGTGGTAGTATCCATGAGCTTTAATAGCAGCATAACCTGATAACACAGGGCTGGTATCAAAGCGGATTGAGAAGGATTTTAAAAGCGTTTAGCGGAGGATTCATGATGAAACGTCTCGAAAAAGTTTTCTTAGCACTTTGTGCTGTTGCTGCAGTACAAGCCATTTCAGTAGCGGACGCGTACGCAAGTCCAGCGCGCTCGTTGATGCAGGAATTAGACACAGATAAAGACGGTCTGATATCACTTAAAGAAGCGGTTCGACACACAGGTCTACTGCGTAACTTTGGGCTGATTGATGACAACGAAGATGGCAAACTTTCCGAAGCCGAATTGGCAAAAAGCAAGTTGACGCCAGGCAATGAAAAGCTCACAGCAAGTGAGTAGATAAAATAATATATTTAAGAGGGTAAGGTTCTGATAAACAAGGTTTCGTTTGGTGAACGCTTGGTACAACTTGGTTCACTAAGGCAGTTGACGCTAGGTAGTTTTGTACTGGCCCTTATCCCTCTTATAGCCTTACTTTGGCAAAGTCAAAGCGACTTAGCCAAAGTGGGTCAAATGACAACACTTGAAACACGGTTTGTTGTCGATGTTGTTAGCGACATGCAAAGACTCGATAACGCGGTCGTTGACGTAGAGCGCAGCATTCGCCAATTTGCTGTGTTGAGAAATGATAGGGTGGCATCTCTTTCTGATAACGCCATCGATCAATTTGCCGTGGCAGCTGACAATCTATGTCAGGCTCTCTCGGTACCAACTACCTGCACACGACTTTCAGAACAGCTAAATCAATTAGCCGAATATCGAGCGATTGAAGACCAGCTCTTACTTAATGCTTACCTTGCATCTGTGGGCGATAGCGTCGACCAGCTTCGCGACGATGTAGAAGCCGCTATTACTGAACGTGTCAAAGTCCAGCAAGATGATTTAAATGCCATGCAAGCAAAACAAGCTTGGTCTACGGCCATGCTTGTAAGCGTTTCGTTATTGCTAATATTGATGGGGAGTCAGCTTATTGTGAACCCCGTCAACAACTTAAAAAAGATTATAAGGATCATGGCCCACAGCGATGGTCAGCTTCCACCCCTTTCAAGACAAGCGCCAAAAGAACTGATTGATGTAGAGAAAGATTTACATTGGCTTTATGATCGACTACAGCAGTTGGAGCATATTAGAACCGCCTTGCTGCGACACGCTGCTCACGAGCTCAAAACTCCGCTTGCCAGTATTAAAGAAGGCTGCAGCTTGTTGTCTGAAAACGTGGTGGGCGAGTTGAATAACAGTCAACGCGAAGTACTTTCGCTACTTACTGCTAGCACGCAAAGGCTAAACACGCTGGTGGAAAAGTTGCTCGACTACAACCTGCTGTTGCAACAAGCTCAGCCGAAAATGGTACAAAGTGACGTTAGCAAGTTAGTTTCTGCTTGTTTAGAAGATTACGCGCTCGCTATTCAGGATAGAGAAGTGGAAGTAAAGATAACCGCGTCCGAGGTGCGTATAGACGAGGAGCTGTTTAGAAGAATACTTGATAACTTGGTGTCCAATGCAGTCGCGCATGGCGCAGTGGGAAGACCGATAAATATTAGCCTTTATAACGAAAACGATAATCTTGTACTGGATGTTGCCAATCGCGGTAAGCGTATTGCTCCAGAGTCAGTACATACTTTATTTGAACCTTTTATCCGAGGAACCGAGCCGAGAAACGACAATGTCATTGGGACGGGTTTAGGGTTATCAATTGTTGCCGATTGCGCTCGACTGATGCATGGTGATGTGCGTGTTGTAGATGTAGACTATGCCGATGTTTGCTTTAGAGTGACCATTGGGCAACAGGAAAAATAAAATGAGAATAAGTGGTTTAATTGTCGCCTTACTGGTGCTGACAGGATGTCAGAGTTTAACCAGAAACAACGACAACGCAGGTGAGCCAGAAAAGGTGACGCCTGTAGCTAAAATAGAACGTGGCCTTTGTTTATTTGTTGAGCCTCCACAGGGGTTCGAGCACAATTGCGATGCAACGTATTGGCTTAACGCGTGGATTGATGCGGCCAACCAACCTTGGTTAGAGCGTAAGCAAGCATTAAAAGCGTTAGGTGATACAGCATCTGACACACTTCACGCCTACGTTTTAACACTACCAACAGATACACCTTATCAAGACAGGTTGCGCGCGCAGCTTGCCTTAAATGATATTGCTGGAACATTTACACCCACTGCGCAAGAAGTGGTGACTGTTATTGCTGCGTCGCACAACAATCAGATTATGCAGCTTGAATCTGCCATGGTGGTGTTGGAGCAAGAAAATACTTCTCGTGGCGAGAAAGTAAAAGCACTTGAAATTGAAGCAGTTAACCTGCGCAAAAAACTAGAAGAATTGTTGCAGATTGAAGCAACACTGATGGATAAAAACAGGAGTACACAACAGTGAGCGAAAAGGCGAGTAGTAACCCTAACTTATTGTTGGTAGATGACGATAAGAGCTTATTGCGCTTATTAACCATTCGTCTGGAAGGCGAAGGTTATGAGGTGACCGCAGTGGAAGACGGTCAATCAGCGTTAAGAAAGCTTCAAAACGAAAACTACGATGTAGTATTAAGTGACTTGCGTATGCC
The DNA here is from genome assembly GCF_022348345.1 of Alteromonas sp. CNT1-28. NCBI lineage: Bacteria > Pseudomonadati > Pseudomonadota > Gammaproteobacteria > Alteromonadales > Alteromonadaceae > Alteromonas > Alteromonas sp. CNT1-28. Next base: position 118,217 of record NZ_JAKREZ010000010.1, read on the forward strand.
GGGCTTAGATGGTCTGAGTTTGTTTGAAGAAATTATGGGAATTAGAAAAGATATTCCTGTAATTCTGATGACGGCTCACGGCACCATAGCTGATGCGGTAGCAGCCACTCAGCGTGGTGTATTTGGTTTTTTGCCTAAACCTGTCGATCACGACGAATTACGGGCGCTGCTGCAAAAAGCACTTAGCCAGTCTCAAGCTGCACAGCCTGGGGATTGGGCAAAGGACATCATTACCCGTTCTCCAGAAATGCTAAATGTACTAGACCAGGCGTTCCGCATAGCTCAGCGTGAAGTGTCTGTGCTTATTAGCGGCGCGAGCGGTACAGGTAAAGAATTACTTGCTAATGCCATTCATAAAGCCAGTAACCGCAGCGACAAACCATTTGTAGCTATTAACTGTGGAGCATTGCCTGAAAACTTGCTTGAGTCTGAGCTATTTGGTCATGCCAAAGGTGCGTTTACCGGTGCTGTAGCTGCTCACCCAGGTCTGTTTAGAGAAGCCGACGGCGGTACCTTGTTCTTGGATGAGATTGGCGATATGCCGATGACGCTGCAGGTAAAACTGCTGCGTGCATTACAAGAGCGTCAAATTCGCCCAGTAGGTAGTAGCAAGCACGTAGATATCGATGTGCGTATCATTTCTGCAACGCACAAAGACTTGCACAAAGAAATGGAAGAAGGCACCTTCCGCGAAGATTTATATTACCGTCTAAACGTGGTGAACCTAAAACTTCCGTCGCTAAAATCGCGAAGTGAAGATATTCCACTTCTGGCTCGCTCGCTGCTGCAGCAAAGCGCACAGCGTCATGGCGTGAATGTAAGCCAATTTTCTGATGACGCTATGCAACAGCTGGTAACCTCATCTTGGCCAGGTAACGTACGTCAGCTTGTTAACGTGGTCGAGCAGTGTGTTGCGTTAACGCAAACGCCGGTTATTCCGCTTCACTTAGTAGAGCAAGCCTTGTCAGCCACTAAGCAAAGCTGGCCAACGCTTACAGAAGCGCGCGATGCGTTTGAACAGCAATACTTGCACAAGCTTCTAAAAATGACCGACGGCAACGTAACGCGCGCGGCAGAGCTTGCTGGTAGAAATAGAACTGATATGCACAAGCTTATGAAAAAGCACGAGCTAGACGCAGCTGATTTCAGATAGACATAGTCGAGCTTAGAGAGTTATTAAACGCATCACTTTTTAGTGATGCGTTTTTGTTTTGCGATACGAAAAGCGTAGGGCTGGAGTTATGCTGGAAGGTGCTCTGAAAAAATAATGGTTTCAACTGTGCGGGCGTGGTTTTTTAAGCTTTCTATCTCAACATCTAAAAAGTCACGTGGTTCATCAAACAGTAGGCATAACGTACCCAATTCATAGCCATCTTTGTTGCGCAAGATAGCACCTGCGTAAGCTCTTATGAAAGGGCTGCCAGTAACCAGCGGGTTATTAGCGAATAGCTTATCGGCTTTAGCGTCGGAAACAATTAAGTATTCTTCTTCGGCTATCGCGTAGGTGCAAAACGAGATATTACGCGGTGTTTCGGTAGCATCCATACACTGGCGGGACTTAAACCATTGGCGATCTTCTGCAACAAGGCTTACTAAGCAGGTTTTAGCATTAAATTCTTCTTGTACAGCTTTGGTGAGCTCGTCAAGTTGTTCGCTTGGGGAAGTATCTAAAATATCTAGCGATTCAAGCGCAGCAATACGCGCTTTCTCATATTCATGGTTCATTGAGGCTATTTCACGGTAAATAATGGTGTAGTACCAAAATAGATAAGAGCAGTAGTTTACCGCTGAATTAGAAAAACGCTATCTATTAAAAAATATTGATAGGCTCAATGTCAGTTGCTCGTCATCAAAACAGTGAATTCTGCTCTGGTTGAGTTTTAATAGACAGGTTATTTAGCGCGAGTGATGGAGTAGTGTTGTTATACAAATCGATAAACTGCTGCGCTAACCAGGGAGCATCTTTGTTGTCTGGGCGGTGACAAAAAAAGTACACGTCTTTTCCTTCACTTTGCCAAATCTTCACTTTTTTCACCCAAGGCAATAAACAGCGTTGGTTGTCATCTCCAACATCATTGCCTACAAAGCGCACAATGGGAGTCTGGCCTGTAGCAATAACATTTACTGGTACACGAGGCTTTTTCTCTCGCACTTCCTCTAGCATCGCTCGTCTATTGTTTCCCCCTGCGTCTAAAGAGCCAGTGAAAAGCGCTCGGGTGTCCATAATGATTCTATTCACACCGTGGCGGATCAAAAGTTGATTAAGCGCCTTTTCCTCATCACCCTTAGCGAAAAATGCCAGGTGGCGCACCTCAACCGCTATGTTTAATTCTTGAGGTAACGCCGCTAAAAAAGTATCTAAAATGGATAGTTTTTCTGGCCCAAAAGAAGCGGGCAGTTGCAGCATCATTACTCCTAGCTTTTCTTTTAGCGGGCTTAATAAAGCAAGCTGTTGGGCAACCTCTTCGTCACAATGCTGTAATTGATGTACATGCGTAATGTTTTGGTGAAACTTGAAAGTAAATCTGAAGTGGTCGGGTGTTGAATCGCACCATCTTGCTACAGCGTCTTGGTGGGGAAGAGAGTAAAATGTGGTATTCCCTTCAACCGTATTACACTCCTTGGCATACAGCGACAATCCATTATCAGACTTGGGATAATTAGCAAACCACGTGCTTGGCCAATGGCTGTGTTGCCACATTGGCAATCCAATATAGAGATTTCCTTGTGATATGGCTGATTTGTGCATATTTGTCATTGGGCTTTATCAAGCATTTGTTTATACTATGCGGCCTTTAAATCATTACATTATGCATGTTGTGGGCGGGCCAGTTAATTGGCCAGCAAGTTTACGCGATTTTTGGCAAAGTCTTAAGCCTAAAAGTAAGCAGTTTTGAACGCCAATTCACAGCATGCGAAGCAAGAAAAAACATCAGGGGTCAAGGACCATGCGCACAGATTACTGTGGGAATATCGATTCATCATACATTGGACAAGAAGTTACCCTTTGCGGGTGGGTTAATAAGCGTCGCGATTTAGGCGGTGTAATTTTCATCGACTTACGCGACCGCGAAGGTATCGTACAAGTGGTGTTCGACCCAGATTTACCAGACGTGCTATCGGTAGCTAACACGTTGCGTAGCGAATTCTGTGTAAAGCTAACGGGTAAAGTGCGTGCGCGCCCTGAAGGTCAAGTTAACAAAGACATGCGCACAGGTGAGATTGAGATCTTAGGCACAGGCCTTGAAGTGATCAACAAGTCTGACGTGCTTCCACTAGACTGGAACCAAGAAAACTCAGAAGAACAGCGCCTTCGTTACCGTTACCTAGACCTTCGCCGTCCTGTAATGAGCCAGCGCTTACAGTTCCGTGCAAAAGTAACCGGTGCTGTACGTCGTTTCCTAGAAGAAGAAGGTTTCTTAGATATTGAAACACCTATTCTTACTAAGGCAACGCCAGAAGGTGCACGTGACTACCTAGTGCCAAGCCGCACGCACAAAGGTGAGTTCTTTGCACTTCCGCAATCGCCACAGCTTTTCAAACAGCTTCTGATGATGTCGGGTATGGATCGTTACTACCAAATTGTTAAGTGCTTCCGCGACGAAGACTTACGTGCCGACCGTCAGCCAGAATTTACCCAAATCGATATTGAGACCACGTTCTTAGATGCCGATGGCGTAATGTCTATTACCGAGCGTATGATCCGCGACTTGTTCAACAAAATGCTAAACGTTGACCTTGGTGACTTCCCGCGCATGACGTATAAAGAAGCCATGACGCGCTTTGGTAGCGACAAGCCAGACCTACGTAATCCGCTTGAGTTAACCGACGTTGCAGATTTGCTTGCCAACGTTGACTTTAAAGTATTCAGCGGCCCGGCAAATGACCCTAAAGGTCGCGTAGCAGCTATTCGCGTACCGGGTGGGGCGTCACTTTCGCGTAAGCAAATTGACGAATACACTAAATTTGTAGGTATTTACGGCGCGAAAGGCTTAGCTTGGATTAAAGTTAACGATGCTGGTGCTGGTCTTGAAGGTCTACAGTCGCCCATCCTTAAATTCCTAACCGAAGACATCACTAACGCCATGCTAGAGCGCACTGGCGCGCAAAGTGGCGATATTCTATTGTTCGGTGCAGACAGCTACACTGTGGTTACCGAAGCGATGGGCGCACTTCGTCTTAAGCTTGGTGAAGACTTTGAGCTTCTTGAAGGCGAGTGGAAGCCACTTTGGGTTGTTGACTTCCCAATGTTCGAAGAGTTTGACGGTCAGCTTCACGCTATTCACCACCCGTTTACCGCGCCTCGTGGTTTAACGCCAGAAGAACTTAAAGCTAATCCAGCTGAAGCCTTATCTGATGCTTACGATATGGTATTGAACGGTGTTGAATTAGGCGGTGGTTCTGTACGTATTCACAATGAAGACATGCAGTCTACGGTATTCAACATTCTTGGCATTGACGATGAAGAAGCGAAGAACAAGTTTGGCTTCTTGCTTGACGCGCTGCGCTTTGGTGCGCCGCCGCATGCAGGTCTTGCGTTTGGTCTAGACCGTCTGGTAATGCTTATGACTGGCGCGACCTCTATTCGTGATGTGATGGCATTCCCTAAAACAACCACAGCGGCATGTCCATTAACATCGGCGCCTAGCCCTGCAAATCCACAGCAGCTTGAAGAGCTAGCTATTGCAACGGTGAAAAAGCAATCGTAATTTATGGCGTATAAGAAGCCTGAATCTGCACTGGTAGTGTTGTATGACCAACACTACCGAGTGCTGCTTTTGCAACGACAAGATGACCCCACCTTTTGGCAGTCGGTAACCGGCGCGTTAGAAGAGGGGGAGTTACCCTTAGAAACAGCATATCGTGAAGTGTGTGAAGAAATTGGCATCGATGCCAAAGCGCACGGCTTTGTGGTTAACGATCACGATAAGCAAAACCAATACGAAATTCGTAGCCGCTGGCTACATCGCTATCCTCCTGGTACTGTGCACAACACAGAACACGTATTTTCCCTTCAAATAAACAGCGAATTACCCATTGTTTTGACAGAGCACTTGCAGTACGAATGGGTGTCGAAAGAGGAAGCGCTAGCGCGTTTATGGTCTCCCTCTAATAAAGAAGCGGTATCTTTGTTTGTACCGAGTGTGCCTTAATGGTTATACTGGGTATAGATCCAGGTTCTCGGATCACAGGCTACGGTTTAATTGCACGCAAGCAAGGTAAACTGGTGTATTTAGCAAGCGGATGCATTCGCGTTGGAACGGCAGATTTGCCTTCTCGTCTTGCTAATATTTTTACCGGGGTTGGCGATATTATTCGTCAATATAAACCCGACCAATTTGCTATTGAGCAAGTATTTATGGCGAAAAACCCTGATTCAGCGTTAAAGCTTGGTCAGGCCAGAGGTGCCGCCATTGTGGCAGCCACCCAAGCGCAACTTCCTGTTGCTGAATACAGCGCAAGGCAAATTAAGCAGTCGGTAGTTGGAAAAGGTGGCGCAGATAAAACGCAAGTTCAGCACATGGTAAAACACCTGCTTAGCTTAAGCGGCACGCCACAGGCCGATGCTGCCGATGCATTAGCCGTTGCCTTGTGTCATGCACACACCGAACAGAGCCTGATAAACATGGCAGGGCAAGCCCGAAAAACCGTTCGTGGTCGTTTGCGCTAGTACTGCTTAAAGCTCACGCTTTTACAGAGATAATTCATGATTGGACGAATTCGCGGTACGTTGGCTGAGAAACAGCCTCCAGAAATTCTTGTAGATGTAGCCGGTGTTGGCTACGAAATTCACATGCCTATGACCAGTTTCTACCAGCTTCCCGCGGTGGGTGAAGAAGTGGTGGTGTACACACATTTTGTGGTTCGTGAAGACGCCCAATTGCTGTTTGGTTTTGCTGATAAAATGGAAAGAGGGCTTTTCCGAGAATTGATCAAAGCCAATGGTGTAGGCCCAAAGTTAGGCCTTGCTATTTTATCTGGAATGTCGGCAAGCCAGTTCTTGGCAAGTGTACAAAATGAAGATGTTTCTGCACTCGTCAGCTTACCGGGTATAGGTAAGAAAACCGCAGAGCGTTTAGTGGTAGAGCTTAAAGACCGCCTAGCAAAATTTGGCAAGGCGCAGAGTATTGCTGTACCACCTCCAAGTGGCGACTTGCTATCCACCAACACTATTGTTGCTGTAAACGACGCTCGGGAAGAAGCACAAAGCGCGCTTATTGCACTGGGCTATAAACCTGCTCAAGCGAGCAAGCTAGTTGACAGCGTATATAAAGAGGGCATGGAAAGTGAAGCCCTTATTCGCGAATCATTAAAAGCGGCCATATAATAGCGCTCAACGAAGACAGCGGTTCTTAGTCTGCCTGTCTTCACGTCACCGTTTAAAGTAGAACTATCATGATTGAAGCCGACAGACTGATTACGCCTGAAGCCAGCACCGAAGACGAGGTCATCGACCGCGCCATTCGCCCTAAAATGCTGGAAGACTATACGGGGCAGCCTCACGTATGTGAGCAAATGGAAATTTTTATTCAAGCTGCGCGTAATCGCGACGATGCGCTAGACCATCTACTTATTTTCGGTCCGCCAGGACTGGGTAAAACCACGCTTGCGAACATTGTGGCAAATGAAATGGGCGTAAACATTAAAACCACGTCAGGCCCTGTGCTTGAGAAAGCTGGCGACTTGGCTGCACTGCTTACCAACCTTGAGCGCAATGATGTATTGTTCATAGACGAAATACATCGCTTAAGTCCAGTGGTAGAGGAAATTCTTTATCCTGCCATGGAAGACTATCAGCTTGATATTATGATAGGCGAGGGGCCTGCCGCCCGTTCAATTAAGCTAGACCTTCCTCCTTTTACACTGGTAGGCGCTACCACCCGCGCAGGCTCGCTAACGTCGCCATTACGCGACCGTTTCGGTATTGTTCAACGCCTTGAGTTTTACAACGTAAAAGACCTCACCAGTATTGTGGCAAGAAGCGCGAGCTATCTGAATTTAGACATGAACGAGGAAGGTGCGCAAGAAGTGGCACGTCGCTCGCGGGGCACGCCGCGTATCGCCAACCGTTTGTTACGCCGTGTTCGGGATTATGCTGAAATTAAATCTGACGGCACGGTGGGCGCCGACGTTGCGGCCAAAGCTTTAGATATGCTTGATGTAGACAAAGAAGGCTTTGACTACATGGACCGCAAATTGCTTACTGCTATTATCGAAAAGTTTGATGGTGGGCCAGTAGGCTTAGACAATTTGGCAGCAGCCATTGGTGAAGAGAAAGAAACCATAGAAGACGTGATTGAACCCTTCCTTATTCAACAGGGCTTTTTACAGCGCACGCCTCGAGGCCGTATTGTGTCTCAGCGAGCCTATCTTCACTTTGGCTTCGCTCCGTCTGAATAATCTACCGTCCCTTTGTAAGAAGCAACAGATTCGTTTTAAAGGCCTAGCTGGATTGCTGGGCTTTTTTTGGTAACACCGAGAATACAGAAGCCGTTTCAAACGCTACAAGTAAATGCTCGTATGGGGGGAGCTGTCATTCCAGAGCATTGAAAGTGGATGGCGAATTATCGCATAGCCCAAGTTAAGCATGGGCCGCCAATATTTTGTTTTGTACAGATGCTAAATTACAGGCAAAAAAAAGCCCGCTCATTGAGCGGGCTAAAACAACAAGTGTTGAAGGAAATAAATCCAGGGAACTCATGTCTAACAGGAGAATAACTCTTGCATGACCGTGCTAAGCACCATCACGCTCTGTACGACTGATGCTGTGCATTATAGGGAGAGCATAAAAAACTACAATTGAGTAAAATTGTTGGTTTGAATTAGAAAAACTAATGTGTTAACTGGATGTTTCGCATTGGTTTATTTTTGATTAAATGTTAGCTTTGGTGGGCTCTGTGGGGAGGTTTTGTTCTGCATTTTGTCGCGCCAATTAGTTATTTTAACTCCGCTTTGGATTATTAAATTTTTGGGTGAAGGAATAGTTATGCATTTACATCAGGTAAGAGTGTATTACGAAGATACCGACGCAGGCGGTATCGTCTATTATGCGAATTACCTAAAGTTTATGGAGCGAGCCCGTACAGAGTGGCTTCGCGAGCTAGGTTTTGAACAAGACACGCTGATGGAACAATCCATCGCTTTCGTCGTCAAACACGTTGAAATGCATAACTATGCGCCTGCACGGTTCAATCAACTGTTGAGTATTGAAACTCGCGTTGTAGAATTGAAAGGCGCTAGTATGACGTTTCAACAAATTATTAAAAATGAACAAGGCGTTACATTGGTATCGGGAGATATCAAGGTTGCCTGCGTCGATTTGGCCGTTATGAAGCCAAAAAGATTACCACGTACTTTGTTAGGGGAAATTTCGCGTGTCATCTGATCTCACTTTTATTGGCTTGTTTTTACAAGCGAGTTTTATTGTTCAACTAGTTATGCTTTTGTTGCTAAGCGTGTCGATAGCGTCGTGGACGTTTATCTTCCAACGCAGCAAAGCGTTGTCGGCGGCACGCAACGAAATGCGTCAGTTTGAAGATAAGTTCTGGTCAGGCGCTGACCTTAACCGTCTTTATCAAGAGCTTTCTGCCAGAACTAACCTCACAGGAATGGGCAGCATCTTTTGCTCAGGCTTTAAAGAGTTTGTTCGCCTGCGCAAGTCTAACACCGCTACCAACGGCATAGTTGATGGTACATACCGTGCCATGCGCGTTTCTATGTCTCGTCAAGTCGAAGAATTAGAAAGTCGTCTACCCTTTTTAGCCACGGCGGGCTCAATTAGTCCTTACATCGGTCTATTTGGAACTGTGTGGGGGATCATGAATGCCTTCATCGCATTAGGTGAAGTGCAGCAAGCTACCCTTGCTATGGTAGCGCCGGGTATTGCAGAAGCACTTATTGCAACTGCTATCGGCCTGTTTGCCGCTATTCCTGCGGTTATTGCCTACAACCGTTTCAGCCATCAGGTTGAGAAGCTAGAAAATAGCTACGGCAACTTCATGGAAGAGTTCTCTGCAATCCTTCATCGCCAAGCCGTTGCTGCGCAAGCACAACAACAAGCCTAAGCGTTTACATTCCAAACGGAGGACTTGTTATGTATGTAAGAAAACGCCGCAGGCCGGTATCAGAGATAAACGTAGTGCCCTACATCGACGTGATGTTGGTGTTGCTTATTATCTTTATGGTAACGGCGCCGCTTATTTCTCAAGGGGTAAAGGTAGATTTGCCTAAAGCAAGTGCCAACCCGATAGAGCAAGAAGATACACCACCTATTATTGCGTCAGTGGATGTTAAAGGTCGCTACTTCCTTAATGTAGGCGAAGATCAGGAATCGCCAATTAGCGAAGAAGAGCTTGGCGCTATTGTAAAAGCACAATTGACCAAAGAGCCCAATACGCCCGTAGTGGTAAAAGGCGATGGACAAGTAGCGTATAACGAAGTGATACAGCTAATGGTGTTATTACAGCAGGCGGGTGTGCCTTCAGTAGGGTTAATGACGGATCCGGTTGAGTAATATAGATATGTCGAAACCTGAAGTGTCGAAAAGCACGTCAACCGCTAGCCACTCAAACAACGCGAGTAACGGTGTAAGTGGTGATAAAAAGAACGGCAAAAGTGCCAAGCAAGCCAACAGTATAAGCCCAGAACAAGTAGGCTTGTACAAGTCCATTGGTTTGCATCTTTTTATTGCTGCGCTGTTGCTAATTAGCGTCAGTTTCTCTCCTGACCCGTTGCCAAGTATGCCGTCGAATGCGCCTGTGATAGAAGCGACGTTTATTGATGCGCAAGCTATAGCCGACCAGAAGAAGGCCCAGGCACAAGCCGAGGCGCAGGCGCGAGCCCAAGAGCGAGAGAAGCAAAGAAAAGCACAAGCGGCAGCTGAGAAAAAGCGTCAACAGCAGCTAGCAGCTAAGCGTGCGAAAGAAAAGCGTGAGGCTGAGGCTGCCGAGGCAAAAAGACAAAAAGAGTTAGAACGCCTTGCTGCGCAGAAGGAACAAGAGCGCAAGGAACGTGAAGCAAAAGCGAAAGCTGAAGCCGAGCGGAAGAAGAAAGAAGCGGCTGAACGTGCAGAGATGGAAAGAATCATGCAAGAGCAGTTAGCGCAAGAGCAAGCGGCTCAGCGAGAGCGTAGACGAAAGCAAGTGTTAACTGAAGTTGAGCGCTACACTGCGCTAATTCAGCAAACTATCAAGCGCAACTTGTATTCTGACGACAGCTATAGCGGTAAAACTTGCCGCTTGAATATACGGCTGGCTACCACAGGTTTTGTAACCAGTATTCGTGTACTTGGCGGTAACGACGCGCTATGCCGCGCAGCAGAGAGTGCAGTACGCCGTGCAGAAAAGCTACCTGTGTCAGATGCACCCGATGTTTACGAGCAGTTAAAAGACATTACTTTAAAAGTGGAATTATAGTGGTATGAAAAAACTAGGTTTATGGATAGCGCTTATTACGATGGCATTCAGTGCCAAAGTGTTTGCATCCTTAGAAATTGTGATAACCGAGGGCGTAGATAGTGCACGTCCAATCGGGGTTGTGCCATTTAAATGGAAAGGTCAGGGCAGTATGCCTGGCGATATTTCTAAAGTGGTGATGGCCGACTTAATGCGTAGTGGTAAGTTTAATCCGGTATCTGTCGACAAAATGCCACAGTATCCGGAGACAGCGGAACAAGTGTCTTTCACTGCATGGGCAACCTTAGGTGTGGACACGGTTTTAGTAGGAAGTATTGAGCCACAAGGAGGCGACCGTTACCTTGTATCCTATGAGTTGATTGATGTACTTAAAGGGCAAGTTGACAATGGGCAAGCTAAAGTACTCAAAGACGGCAATTTGGTATCGAGTAATGATCACGTACTAGCTGCCCGTCAGGCAGTGATCAACGGTCGAGATTTTCGCCAGTATGCGCATCGAATTAGCGACATTGTGTATGAAAAATTGACCGGTGTTCGCGGTGCGTTTTTAACGAAAATTGCTTACGTCATTGTTCGCGACCGTGACACGGTAGAAAAACCTTACCAATTAGTCATTGCAGACTACGATGGTGAGAACGAAACGCGCTTGTTGTCTTCGCCAGAGCCGCTTATGTCGCCAGTGTGGTCGCCTGATGGCGAGAAGCTTGCCTACGTTAGTTTTGAAAATCGTAGACCGCAAATATTCATTCAGAATATCTACACCAGCGAGCGTACGCGCATTACTGATTTCCCTGGAATAAATAGTAGCCCGGTGTTTTCACCAGATGGCAAGCAACTTGCAATGGTTTTATCGAAAGATGGAAACCCTGAACTCTATGTGATGGACTTAGCGACAAAAAATCTTCGCCGAGTAACACGAAATAGAGCGATTGATACGGAGCCCGCGTGGCTACCAGACGGCAGTGGGTTAATATTTAGCTCGGAACGGGGTGGTAAACCCCAGATATATAGCGTAAATTTAAATTCTGGGAAAGTAAGGCGAGTTACCTTTGTAGGTGAACAGAACCTTGGCGGTACGATTTCCCCAGACGGCAAGCAAATGATTATGGTAAACCAAACTAATGGGAACTATCACATTGCTAAGCAGTCTTTGGATGGTGGATCACCTCAAGTACTGACACGGACGTACTTAGATGAATCACCAAGCGTAGCGCCGAATGGAAGCATGATTATATACAGCACCCTTCACGAGGGAACCCAAGTGTTGTCACTGGTTTCTTTAGATGGGCGTTTTAAAGCTAGGTTACCAGCAGCCAATGGGCAAGTTAAATCGCCAAGTTGGTCACCATTTTTGTTCTAACAATTTAACGACTAAACAATAAAATTTAAGGATTAGTAGGATGCAAATGAATAAAGTGATGAAGAGCTTCATTATCGCATTGCCAGTAGTGACAATGATGGCATGTTCTTCAGGCCCTAGCGAAGAAGAATTGGCAGCAGAGCGTAACCGCCTTGCACAAGAACAAGCGGCTGCAGAAGCAGAGGCACGTGAAGCAGAAGCACAGCGCGTTAAAGCAGAAGCTGCACAGCGTATGAAGCGTCAGGAAGAAATGGTTCAGCAAGAAATGGAAGCGCTGAAGAACGAACAAACCGTTTACTTTGACTTTGACCGCTCAAGCATCAAGCCAGAGTTCCAGCGTATTCTAGACAAGCACGCGGCGTTCTTGGTGAAAAACCCAAGCACTAAAGTGACTATTGAAGGTCACACTGACAGCCGTGGTACGCCTGAGTACAACATCGCGCTAGGCGAACGTCGTGCACAGTCTGTTGAAACTTACCTACTTAATGCTGGCGTAAGCAGCAGCCAAGTAACAGTAGTTTCATACGGCGAAGAAAAACCAGCAGTGATGGGTTCTACTGAGTATGCGTTTGCTCAAAACCGTCGCGGAGTGGTTGTTTACCGCTAATGACTATTCTAACGAATAAGACATTAAAAATGGGCGTCACTTTATGTGCCGCCCTTGCTGTTTCTACCGCATTTGCGCAAGCGCCTGTGGTAGACGCCAATGGCGGCAGTGAATTAGAACAGCGTATTGTTGTACTAGAGCGTATTGTTAAGAGCCGAACCGAAATGCAACACAGGCTTCAAACGCAATTAGACAATATGCAAATGGAAGTCGACCAGCTGCGTGGTGCGGTTGAAGTTAATACCAATGAACTTCAAAAAGTACTTGAGCGTCAGCGTGAGCTTTACCTTGAAATAGATAAACGCGTGGAAGCACTTAAGCAAAGCGGCGCGCTACAAGGTAGTGCCATGCCTAGTGCAGGTGTTGATTCGGGCTCTGTGAGCTCTCCAACAGCACCTACGCCAACGCAAGCTCCGCAAGCAGGTGAAGATGAAGCCTACGAAAATGCGGTGAATTTGATCCTTAAGTCTCGTGAGTACGATAAAGCCATTCCTGCGTTTCAATCGTTCATTTCACGCTTTCCCAACAGTGGTTACGCACCAAACGCGCACTATTGGTTAGGGCAACTGCTGTTTAATAAGCAGCAGTGGAGCGAAGCAAGTGAGCAATTTAATATTGTAGCTAATCGCTTTACCGATTCTTCCAAGCGCCCTGATGCGTTATTAAAACTAGGTGTCATTGCTGAGCGAACGGGAGACAGTTCAACAGCACGTCAGCTGTTCCAACAAGTTGTAAATGATTACCCTGATTCATCGGCAAAACGCCTCGCTGAATCTCGGTTAAATAACTTGTAATGAACAAAGCCTCTTTTAAAGAGGCTTTTTTATGAGTTAGAGAAAAGTTTTTTTCAAAAAATTCCATTTAGAGTGCATAAAACTTCTGCACCAAATTTCACTGTATTTCGTAGAAACCTGACTAAACTCAATTAGTACTGGTATAAATACTCAGCGATTTGTTTTCATTTTGACCGTTTAGTCGTAATTTGACAGAAAAATGAAAATAAAAAGACGTTATGGGTTGCGTCGAATAAAAATCTGAGTATTATATGCCGCCGTTGCCAAGACACAGGCAACAACAGGAAAGAAAGGGTCGTTAGCTCAGTTGGTAGAGCAGTTGACTTTTAATCAATTGGTCGCTGGTTCGAATCCAGCACGACCCACCACTTTCTCTCCTAGCATCAAATGATGGGTCGTTAGCTCAGTTGGTAGAGCAGTTGACTTTTAATCAATTGGTCGCTGGTTCGAATCCAGCACGACCCACCATCATTTGAATTGCGAAACTTATCTGTGTGTCACTTGATGGGTCGTTAGCTCAGTTGGTAGAGCAGTTGACTTTTAATCAATTGGTCGCTGGTTCGAATCCAGCACGACCCACCATCAAGTCTCAAACTCAAATATTCCTTTTTTAAATAATCTCCTCTGTACAAAACACCAATGCTTATTGCGTTTTAAAACGCTACTCGTCTCATTTGCACTTTGATCTGGTTTACCTAACCCCATGTAGTAGAACAGGTAAGCATAACTACGACTATTTAATTACCCTTATGTTGATTAGGTAGTGTGTAATTTTTATGACAGTTGGGTATAATCCGCACCCTTGTCGCAACAGAGATGTAGGTTAATGTCAGTAGCATTTCGAGTGGATCAGGTAGAGTACCCGTTCCCAGCAAAACCACAGCCATTGTCAGAAGCACGTAAAGCTGAATTAAAGGCTGAGATCAAAGCTTTACTTAAAGCCCGTAACGCTGTGCTTGTCGCACACTATTACACCGACCATGAAATTCAGGCACTCGCTGAAGAGACAGGTGGCTGCGTGGCAGACTCATTGGAAATGGCGCGTTTCGGTAGAGATGCACAAGAACAAACCTTAATTGTTGCTGGCGTTCGCTTCATGGGTGAAACGGCAAAAATTCTTAGCCCTGAAAAAACCGTACTAATGCCAACACTTGAAGCAACGTGTTCGCTTGATATTGGTTGCCCGGTAAAAGAGTTTAGCGAATTTTGTGATCAGCACCCTGACCACACCGTCGTGGTTTACGCGAATACATCAGCGGCAGTAAAAGCACGCGCCGACTGGGTAGTAACGTCGAGCATCGCGCTTGAAATCGTTGAGCACTTAGACAGCCAGGGCAAGAAAATCATTTGGGGCCCTGACCGACACTTAGGCTCGTACATTGCCAAGCAAACGGGTGCCGACATGCTAATGTGGCAGGGCGAGTGTATCGTTCACGACGAGTTCTCTGCACAGAAACTAGCAGACATGAAAGCACTGTATCCAAACGCAGCGGTTCTGGTTCACCCTGAATCACCCGCAAGTGTGGTAGAGATGGCAGATGCAGTTGGCTCAACCAGTCAACTAATAAAAGCTTCGCAAACCATGGATAACGACACCTTTATTGTTGCTACTGATAAAGGCATCTTTTACAAGATGCAACAACTTACCCCAGAGAAGACGTTTATAGAGGCTCCAACGGGCGGTAACGGCGCTACGTGTAAAAGCTGTGCTCACTGCCCTTGGATGGCAATGAACGGCTTAGAAGCGATTAAGGCGTCTTTAACGGGCGAAACTGATGGGCATGAAATCTTTGTTGATGATGAATTGCGTAAAGGCGCACTTATTCCACTTGATCGCATGCTTAACTTCTCAGCCGAGTTAAAAGCGAAAGGCGGGCTATAAGCGCACGATTTATAAGCACTTGCTGAATATTTTCCAGCAAGTTCTTGATTAAGCGCGCGGCTTTACCTACTATACGCGCGCTCAAGGGTTTTCGTCGTTGAAATCTTCTTGATCAAAATTTGGAGAGATGGCTGAGTGGCTGAAGGCGCACGCCTGGAAAGTGTGTATACGTTTATAGCGTATCGAGGGTTCGAATCCCTCTCTCTCCGCCAAATACCTTAACTACCTGATAGTTAAGAAAAAGACCATAAAACAAGTAGTTATATCAGCCCCACGTTGTGCAGGTGGTACAGTGGGGTGGTACAGATGAACCTTATGGCTCAACCTTGGAAACATCCTAAAACTAACGTTTACTACTGTAGACGTTCAGTACCTAAAGACATCAGAAAGGCATTCGGTAAGACCGAAGTTAGACGCTCACTTGGAACAAAAGTATTGTCCGAGGCTAGGCGTTTGTACCCATCTGTCTATGAATCCATATCCTTAGAGTTTGAGAGTTGTAAGCGGAAACTGGACGTTGAGCGTTCTCTCGTTGAACGTAAGTCCTCTAATCCAGACTCTTTGACTCGCAAAGACATCAGTGTGTTGAGTGCTCGCTATTACAATAGAGAGCTTAAACGTATGCACGAGTCTGATTCACTTACAGGCTTTACTGACATCGCTAAGTACGACCTTATGCTGGTGAGGCTAGGGCAGTGGTCAGAAATAGAAACTGATGCACAGATTCAAGAGGCTGTTAATTCTCTAAATGACTCAAGTAGTCGCCAGTTAGACGACATTGAGAGTCTTCAAGAGGTACTTGGCGATGAAGCGCATTCTCTACTCCAAGAAGAAGGGTTAGCTGTACCAGAGTCTTCTCAATCTTATCTCATGTTAATGCTTGAATTGGCTAAGGTAGTTAAGCGTCTTCAGTTGGTCTCTGCTCAACTGCATGTGGGAGATTATGAATCAAGCCAACCTCTTCCTATAGCTGAACAGAGCTTGTCAAAGTCTCGTACAGAGCCAGCAACTGTTAAATCAGTGCAGACAATAGAGGCTGTATTTGCTGAGTACGAGGAGTCTCTAAGACTGCACAATCAGGGCAGAGAGAAGACAATAGATAAGACACTTAAAGACTATGGCGTTGTCGTTAAGCGCTTCTCAGAAGTGTTTCCTAATAAAGCTGTTATTGACGTAACTCGACAAGATGTTGACACGTTTAGAACACTATTGCTTAAAATGCCGACAAGACCAAAAAGAAATATATCGTGTCTCAGTGTCCACCAGCAAATTCAGAAGGCAGATGAACAAGAGTTGCCTCGCTTGTCTCCGTCTACGGTTAAGAAACAGCTAATGGCTCTCAGTGCTGTCTTCGAGTTTGCTAAAGAGCAATACATTATCGAAGTAAATCCTGTTCACGGCTCAACGAAACGCCTTAGTTCGTCCATCGAAAGACGCAAAGGCAGTGATAAGCAGTACACCAGTCGAGACCTTGAAGTCATCTTTAGCTCTCCCATATACACATCTGGATTCAGAGGGCAGCAAAGCAAGTATGGTGAGGCTGTGTACTGGCTGCCTCTATTAGCCTATTACACGGGTTGTCGAGCGGAAGAATTGGCTCAACTGTATGTTTCAGACATTCGTGAAACAGACGGTGTCCACTACTTATCTATCGAAGCGGGTGCTCCAGATAAATCTGTTAAGAACGCTGGCAGTACGCGCTATGTGCCATTGCATAAAGACCTTATCACTTTAGGGTTCTTGTCATACCTCGAATCACTGGAGTCATCAGGTCGCTTGTTCCCTAAGCTGAAAAGGATAGGTGATGGACGATACGCCTTCCGTGTTGGTGATTGGTTAGCTGATTACTTCCGTGGAAAGCTAGATGTTGCCCATGAAGTGAAAGCTCTACACGCATTCAGGCACACCTTCAAGACACAAGCTCGTCTAGCTGGCATACCTAAAGACGTTGCTGACATTATCAATGGGCATTCATCAGGTGATGTATCTGGTACTTATGGCGAATATCCACTGTCCGTGCTTAAAGACGCTGTTGATAAGATTCCGTCAGTGCCTGTAGAGCTTTCCCTGATTAGTTGGGTTCAACTTATCTGAGATTCGCTTATAAAAACAGGAATGTGCTTAGACATTACCCTGTTTAAGCACATCAAATTCCTCTGACTCCAAGAGGTCTCCCCTATTGACGATAATGAGTTCATCGGAGTTACTGATAAACTTTCGAAAGACCCTAGGGGTCGGGTTAGAACTTGCTTTTATGTATAAAACATATCCCGCGAGATAGAATAGATAATAAAGTGTTCCAGCGACGCGCCTTGGGTATGGATAGAGCATCGCTTTATTGAATGAACTGTCACCCGTGAATTTAGCTAAAACGAATGAAAAAGTATGCTCACCGCCAGAATCCCCACTCCAAATTAGTCTTTTGGCCTCGTGTTCAAGAGTTCCAAGTTTCACTTTTTTGAAAAATGGCATATTTGAAACTGAAGCTCTCCACAAAATCGAAATGAAAAACAACTTGAGCAATCTATAATCAACACCGTTCAGCATAAAGCCCACAGTGCTATTGTTCGAAAAGAGAGGTTTTAATTCTTTCCTGCTAATTAGAATTTTTGCACCATAATCGTCTAGTTTAGAAAATAGGTCTTCACAGTTCTTACATAATATACCGGAATCATAAACTCCAATGGGAGCTTTCTTTGAATATTCTCCGGGCTGAGTAGATATTATCTTGAGTGTATAATCATTATCGCGGATTACTCTGAAAAATGACTCAGGTATTATGTGTGACCTAACTCCTTTTCGACTTTCACCACATCCTTTACACACCATTTTCATATTTACTCCGAAAAGATTTCTGCCTACATACTCTATTAAACCATACAACAGATTCAAGATAATCAATGGGTAAAGCTAATTAACAAGACCTCCTGAAAGGCGATTCAAGATAGTTTTTTCTCTAGCATTGGGAATGCCTTAGTTAAGGAGATAAATCTTCTCAGGAGGTCGTAAAGATCGTTTTAGGAACAGATTGAGGCTAGTTCAGAGGCTTTTTCAGTCTCACCATGAGTCAACGCAGCGAATGTTTCTATTACTGTCATAAAGAACTCAATATCGACCCAACCCGCGTACATAAATAAGATTCTCTTTGTAGCCCAAATGCCTGCGTTATATTCAGACAGGTCATAGGCGTAACCTAATTCGACTGGTCTGTTTTCAACTTCCTCTAACCACTCCGCTGGATGTTGAGAGGCTTTCAGGTCAAAATCTTCCCATACCTCATTCAGGCAGAAGTAACCGTCTTCAGTGGAGTAGAAAGTCTTTTCATTGCCGTTAATTTTCAGTGTGATTTCTTTGCTCATATTCAATATCCTCCAATAATTGTTTTTGCTTAAGTCAGGGAGTGGTTAAGAAAAGTGTTAAGCCGCAGCGTCAGTCGCTAAGTTATCCGCAAGTTCATTGCCGTAGATACCGCTATGACCTCGAACCCACTTAACGACGACTGAAGGCTTCTCTTGCTTCAGCTTATCGATACGTTGCCATAGGTCTTGATTTGCTACAGGCTTCTTGCTGGCAGTCTTCCAGCCTTTCAGCTTCCACCCTTTGAGCCACTCGTTGTAGCCCTTAGCAATCATGTCGTTGTCTGTGTGGATAATGTCTTCTGACTCTGCCAGTTCGAGAGCCTTGATGACTGCCAGCATTTCACAACGAACATTAGTGGTTGTCTCTCTGCCTTCTACTGGCTCTACTCGTGCTTTGTAGGTCTCCAAGACTTCCTCTTGGTCGTTCAACACGACAACGCCTAAGCCACCGTGTTTACATCCGTTCTGGTTGTTAGGCGCTGCACCGTCAGTAAAGATAAGTCGTGGCGTTAGTGTACTCATATCCTAATTCCTCCGATTAATGGGTTAACTGTTTAGCTAGAGCTTGTTGAACCTTGGCTAGTTCTGCTTTGCAGTCTTCAAGACGTTTAAGGCCAACCTCTGCTGAACTGATTTGTCTGTTCATTTCGAGCAAGTGCTTCTGAATCTCACGCTTGAAGTAAGCTTGTGTCTCACTGACTTGCCGTTGTCGTACAGACTCCGAAAGTCCATCCTTGCGATTTATCTCAGCAACCTGCTTGTCTCGCTCACGCTTCATGTTCAGCCCAAAATCAGCTTTAGACTGGTTACAGTGCTCAATGGTGTCGTAGTACTGAGTAGCGTTAGTTCTGTTAATTGAATCCAGTAACTCAGCACGACGACTAATAAGCTGGTCTACTGTCAGTTCAGGCACAATGTGTTGAGGACGTTTAGCATCTTCAGGCAACACCAAGCTATCCGTGATAGTGCTCCAGATGTCGTCTAGTTTCTCTTGACGCTCCTTGTCGTTCAGGAAAACAAGAGTCCAGAAGTTAGCCTCAGCCATATCTCTGAAGTCAGCCCTAGCCGTGTTGAAGTTGTCTCGAAGTTGTTTCGCCTTGGCTTCAGCTTCTCGACGTTCAATAGCTTCTTGTGTGTACTTAATGCGGTAGTCATCGAACTTAATGCGACCTTGTGCTTCGCTGTTATACAAGTGACTTAGTAAATCTTTGCAGATAGCTTCACTAGCGTTAATGCGGTCTTGTAGTTCTCTTAGACTGTCTTGTAGTTCTCTAATAATGTCAGCTTGTTTGCTCATGGATTTATCCTCCTAAGTATTTTCGTTCAAGGGATTTAATGGTTTTAATTCGGTTAAGTTGTTTGGCGTGAAAAGGGTTCTTCTCGTGCTTCTCTCTCATAACTCGCTTCTGGATGTTGGATAGGTTCAGCTTGTATGTGTAATGCCTAGTCCAAAGGCCGAGATTATTAATTGGCACATGCGATAACTCGAAGATAGGCTCAAGAATGTCTAGCATCTTCAAGGCTCTGTTAGCGTTCAGTCGATAACGCCTCTTTTTACCTGTCCTTGTGATGTGCTGAGGCATGTTAATCATCCTCACAAGGCTCTTACGGCACACAAAGATTGCTAAGGTCTTCCTGTTAGGGAACAGGTCTTTCTTGAACCAAGCAGCGAGGTAGATACACAACCACTGTTTCATGGTCACATGCCTACCTACTGCTTCAACTGATGCTTTGAGCAGATACAGCAACTGAGAGCGAACTGGTAAGTCACCGAGTCGCCTATACGGTGATAGTGCTTTGAGCTTCTCAGCTTCATCTAGCAAGCCACCAAAGGATTTCTCGTAGTGAGTTAAGTCAGCCTCTAAGTACCATTGCTTACCACCGTGAAAAGCTTTAGTTAGCTCTTGGTTGTAAGAGGCATAGCGCTTGGATAGTGCTGGTGGCTTAAACGTTGGATGACCGTTGTGCAGATTAGCTTCACGGTGTCGCTTACAGTGCTTGCCGTACTTAGCGTTATCGATAGGACGAGAACAACCCCACACCTTACATGTGGAAGTTGTCATAGCCTTAAACCTTGTTAGTTAAGTAATTATGGATACATTCATTCACGATACTACTAGCGCTTACTTTCACACCTCTAGTGTCTTGAAGTCGTGCTTGGTACTTCTGGACGGTCTCGAAGTTCTTACTGGTTAGATACACGTTGATGCAAGGCTGAGACACAACTTTGTGTGGTTTACCTAGTGCATTCATCGTTAGCCTCCAGCAACTACAGTACGTGATAGTGTGAATGCTTGAACCTTGGTAGAGACACCTTTCGACTCCTCGAAGTTAAGCGTCTTCTTAGCATCGAGGGCTTTCTCAGGCGTAGTAAATGTCACCGTACCGTCATCCATAGCGATAATCTTACCGTCACGCATAAGGCCGTATACAATGTTAATGTCAGTCATAGTGTTTCTCCTATAGTTGAAGTTTCGAGAAAATAAATGAATACAAAGACAAGAAGGCTCTCAGGCTGCATGTAGGTATCTTAGGGCTTACCTACAGAGAACCCTCTTGTGGTTGTATTCAGTGAACGAAAGGATGCCTAGGACAAGTGCTGGAGGTAGAGCACAAGTCCATAGGCTTAGAAGGATATGAGTAAATAAATCAAGTTAGACCATACACACATGAACCAATACACATGAGTAAGGTATGACTAAGACAATCTTTAAGACGTCTTATAGTTAATCTATAAGACTTTATGTATATAGATATAACTAATTAGTTAATATGTAGATGAAAGACTGTTAGAAGTCTTAAAGATAATCTTATAGACCCCCCTTCCCACATGCGACCACCGTTAGCAGCCCCCCCAAATCTGCTAGGTGTTAATGTCGAATGCAGGGTTACAGTCGTTGAGACTGCCTCAAGCATGTATGCTCGTGTGTGTTCATCTGTGCTTCCTCCGTATTTTCTCTTGCTTAAGTCAGGGAGTCATCCCGATTAGACTCGCTTCCTTTTCTCTTAAGTCAGGGAGTCGTGTATCCCTTGATTTTACTGGCTTGAGAGAACATTAGTTAAATATAATAAATCTGAAAGGATTTTATGGTCATTAGGTCTAACCAACGGACAAGCGATAAGTGCGGACACATAGTCTCACTACAGATCGACAGCGGCTCTCTACGGGCTTTTCTAGGCGTAACTAATACGATTGCATTGGGTGAGACAACTCGATCTGAGAAAGCTTTAAAGAGCCTCAAGCAGTTAAGCGTGAGACTCCGTTATGATAGTGCTGAAGATGTCTTGTAGAGGAGTGACAGACCACACGAACTATAAGTTTCAGTGATCGAATTAGCTGGATTAATTACTCTGGTTTATGGGCTCACTGATTATCTTATGCACCGCTCCCTTACTACAGCTTAATTCTTCAGCAATTTTAGCCATGCTCAAGCCTTCTTCTCGTAGCTGATGGACTCTCTCTCGGTCTACAGACTTCTTACGTCCAAATTTAATACCTTTCTCTTGCGCCTTAGCGATGCCTTCCATCTGTCTTTCGTAACGTAGAGACAACTCGAACTCAGCTACAGCAGCAATCATATGGAACATGAGCTTACCGTGTGGTGTGGTTGTGTCGATGCCTTGGTCAATTACAATGAGACCTACGCCTTTATCATCGAGTAACTTCGAGATATTCGCTAGGTCAGCCACAGAACGACCTAAACGGTCTAACTTGGTCACAACAATGGCTTCACCTTCACGCACGTAATCAAGCATCTTCTCTAACTCTGGACGGTCTGCTGTTTTACCTGAGCGCTTCTCTTGGTAAATCTTTGTGCAGCCTTTCGCCTTCAATGCGTCTAACTGAACGTCTAACTTCTGGCCTGTGGTAGATACTCGTGCGTAACCGATAAGTTGACCTGTCATGATAAATCCATCCTGTTCAATAAAGTCTAAAGATTAAGTGACCAACAAGATAGTGAACGGTAAGTGAACGGTCAATAGGTAAGTTCAAAAAAGTTTACTTTGGTGGACAGAATGGCAGAGCGTACTCGTGCCGTTTCTTGTGCTTTAACTTTTTCTTGCTTAAGTCAGGGAGTCACTCAAACAAGCCACCAACAAAGTCTGCGCGTTGTTCTCGTGCCTTGTCAAGATGAGCTTTGCGACTGACTTGAAGATTGTCTCAGCGGTGTTCCTGTGGTGCATAGAGGCACCCTATGGGGGGAGTTGAGGCTTCATCATTGTCGATTTGGCCTCTCAGATTTTTGTAGTCAAACTTTTGGTGGTATCTTGAGAGCTCATATTTATAAGGACGTTACAATGAAAGTGAAAATATTAGCTCTTTTGAGCACTCTTACCTTTAGCTTGAGTGTGAGTGCAGGTGGAAGCCTTAAAGACTACCAGCTTGTTTTAATGAATGAGAGTGTGAGCCTTTTTGACTTTACTATGTTCAACATGAATCAAAATGTTTCTGTATACGTGGCGAAGGATGCTTTTGCTGATTTAGGCGCGGGAGTAGGAGTGGTGTTTAAAGGGAAGTTAGAAAAGTTAGACCCAGAAGACTCATATATAGCTCATCCGTTGGTGCAAAGAAGTGGGTATGTTGATTTTGCAGTAGATGAAGCTAAGTTTTTAATTGTCGCTGAGGGAACTTGGACATCGCAATATCAAACTAATTTAAAGCCAAATATGAATAATGCAGCCTTTCTTTGTAAAGACATGCTTGTGAAGCTATCTGTAACCTCTGATTTTAGACCTTTTCTTCACTGGGGTTATTCCACTGAAAATGTGAGAAAGTTAGGTGATGCGAAGCAGATTAAAGAAAAGCTACGTCAAGATATGAAGTATATTGCAAAAGTACATTTAGGTTACTCGTGGGAGAATAAACCTAGTGTTGAATGTGAGACAGAAAGTGAAGCATTTATTGACGAAACCTTTGAAGTTGATATTAACTTCAAGGGGGATTGGGTTGGTTATAAATGATAATTTAGTCATTGATGGTGGTACGACTTGGTGGTACAGTTTGACTCCTTTTTGAATATTAATTGTTATTTATATCAGAGGTTTACGTGTTTAAGGCTCGTATCGAGGGTTCGAATCCCTCTCTCTCCGCCAAATACTATAACCCCATGATTTAAAACAGTTTATCTGATTTTAAAAATGGGGTTTTCTTTTTTGCCACATAACTTTGCCACGCAAAAGGTGAATTATGTTGCGCACTCCTTTATATCTATACCGCATTAAAAACTCTAAAAATTATTATTTTCGTATAAGAAAAAATCTCGTTTTTCAAAAATTAAGCTACCTTACCCTCGACTCGTCACATTTTGTCGCATCGCTTAAGACCTCTAAGTTTGATGAGGCAATGTGGTTAGCACAATTCATAGTGAAACGATTAAAAGGGAGAAGTGAACATGGAAAACGTAGAACAGTATGCAGTATTTTTAACCTTTGCTGCGTTAGACATGACGGACAACTTTAGTCAAGCCGAATATCAAGAAGCGTTCGCGGCTTTTCCTGCAAGTGGGTTAGCAGAATGCGCTCAGGCACTTGTTCAAGCTGTAGAGGCAGCCGGTGAACAAAAAAAAGAATACTGGAACAATCGAATCAAACCATTCTGGCATAAGGTATGGCCTAAGTCTGTAGCATTAGTCAATAGCGAAATATCAGAATCGCTTGCTCGATTCGCCATTGCCTCAGGCGCAGAGTTTTCCAATGCGGTGGAATTACTGTAAAACTGGTTTGTTCCTATTCAGCACTTTCACTATATTTTACATATGCTACATCAATAAAACCTATGCGAAACTCAACCTGAAGCATCGCTGCATGTTCCGGCCCATTCCGATCACCCATTTCGGTTCAATCCGATCACTGATTTCGGTCTAATCCGATCGCCTATTTCGGTTTTATCCGATCAAAAA
>NZ_JAKREZ010000091.1:0-1473 GCF_022348345.1 Alteromonas sp. CNT1-28
CAACTCAATAAACTCGCTCACTTCGTTCGCTGGGACGCATACACGCAGGGCGGCTTCGCCATTATGCCCTACGTTCCTGCGCCCGTTATTGAAAAGTTAGGCGATCGAGTCTAGAGAGTGATGTTTGATATGAAATTCTGGGAAAGTAATTTAAATAGATGCTCATATTTGTGTTTGACTATCATTGTAGCTGTATTTCCATTCTGGCATTTTTTTGATCATAGTCGTGATTCATTTATGCATTTAATTACATTTCTTCCATTCTGCATGATTGCCTTATTTTTGGTTTCGATATCTTTCTATAAATCTGTTAATTTTCCAGTTATAACGTTATGCGATAGTTTCTTGGTGATTCGGCAAAGAGCAAGTAACAAAAATGGATTTGTAATTAGCTATTCGAGTATTGAGCGAGTGATTTTCAGATTAGGTCAACTAATCATTCAGACAGCCAATGATAGAAGTATTGTTCAAATCTCAAATCTTTCATGTAGTGATAAGGCTAAATTGAAACAAATGTTATTATCCAAAATAGAAAAATTCGCCTAACAAAGTGTTAAACGCGGACAAATCTACGCTCCACAAGCATGTGGTTCGCTGCGCTCTGTTTACCACATGCCTGTTCCACTACAATTTGCCGGTTAACACTGCGTTATACGACATGGAGACATTGTGCAGATAACGGATAATATTGAAAAATATGGATGGCAATTCCAGTATGTATTTGATGCCGAAGGGGATAGACCAAATTTTGCGTATACAATAGGTTTGTTCGAAAGTTATTCTCACCCTGAAATCATGGTATTCGGCCTGAGAAAGGATGTTATGCATACACTTCTTTCAAACATCGCTGCTGAAATAAAAAACGGAGCGACTTTTAACTGTGATACAAAGTTTAGCGGCTTACTTAGCGATAACTTTGAAACAATGTTTAAAGAAATGCGAAGTGAATGGAAAAGCGAATATGCCGGTATTGCATTGGATTACTATGATAGAGAAATACCAATTTGGGTCTTGTTCTGGCCTGACAAGAATAATGTACTTCCATTAGAAAACGATTGTGAGCTTACAGTTCAGGCAGAGGCTGTAAGTGTCGTATAACAAAACACTAAAGGCACTCGCGCTGCTCGCTGGGACGCTAACACATAGGCTGCGTCACTTCGTTCCTAATTTTAGCCTATGTGTTATCGCCCCTTAGTGGGGTGTTGGTATGACTCCCTTTGTCAACCCTGAACGAGCGTATCCCTGACATTCTTTCAGTCCATAATTAGCTTTGTTTCTCACTTAAAATAAATGAGCTAACGCACCGGATGAGGCAGTAATGTCGTCGGTTAGTATGCTGGTATTCGTAGGTTACTCATTCGTTGAATGAGCAGTGCTGACCTTACATGTTCCGCCGTAGCACCTTCTCATCAGTCTATGCTCGTGGGTCAATCACGATTAAGTGATTGCCATCATAACGCCCTCGTAGGTTGT
>NZ_JAKREZ010000092.1:0-1369 GCF_022348345.1 Alteromonas sp. CNT1-28
TAGCTCATTTATTTTAAATGAGAAACAAAGCTAATTATGGACTGAAAGAATGTCAGAGATACGCTCGTTCAGGGTTGACAAAGGGAGTCATACCAACGCTTCAATATGGGGCGCGCGTAGTTTGCGCGTCCCAGCCCAACTTGTTGGGCGAACATAATTGACTTGTTAGGTTTATACTTGCAAGTCATTAACGAATAGCCCTAACAACTTGCCTTTTGGCATATTTTTATTTTTATGGCCTAAATCTTTCCTTATTGCCAACAGCAAGCTTTCCACTGTGAACAGTATTTCGTTAGGCTCTTGTTTGGCGCCATTAGCACTATCTATACTTTTCATTCTGAACTTATAAAATGCATCTATCATTTCATCTGAACCCCAAATGACTAATTCTTGTGTTACTTCAGCCATAAATTTAATCATCTCTTTTTCAGTTGGCTGTTTCTTACCAAGCTTTTCCGCAAATGTAAGGCTAAATATAAAGTTGATTATTTTTTCGTAAGTTGGAACCTTTTTCTCGCGCAAATGAGCAAGTATTTGAGCCTTTCTCTCAAGATGCTTCGAAACCAATACCGAAATTAATGAAACAATTACAGTAGCTGATGCTGCGACGATTCCTACAGCAAGCTTGGGGTCGACAGTCGAAAAAATTGACCAGAGCTTAGCTATTAGTAAGTAGCCTCCATAAAGTATCGCTCCAAGTAAAACGAACCCCAAAGCCATTTGTTTTTTATCTTGATTTGCTTGAGTTGACACAATACTTCCTTATAAACCTAACACCCACATAAGGGGCAGTAACACGTGGGCTAAAATCCGAGCGAAGCGACAGAGCCCACGTGTTACTGTCCCAGGGAGCTTGCGACCGACTTAATGTGTTTGTTATGTGTTTTACTCAAATGATGCTCCAAGGGTTGAACCCAACAGACTGAATAGCGGGCGCTATGGTGTCTGCAAGAAACTCCCTTTCTTCAGTATCAAAATCAAGCCATGGAAGCTGATCAACTAACAATTGAATTTGTTCTTTCTTTTGCTCGCTAGTAAGGCCGTCATTGAGATGGATTTTCCTTAGCGAAATCAAAAACTCATTCGTTGTTTTTTCAAGAGAGATAATGACTGCGGTTGGAGATGGTATTAACCCGCGAGGCTCCCAAAGTTCCACTGAGTAATTGTTATTTTGAATTAATTTATCAATGACGCCGGTGTTGCGCTCCATTGCAATAACATCCCAAGAAAAAAGATAAAATACGACAATAAGACTCAATTTCATAGTGATACATAGACACAATGACTCCCTGTGAAATGCTAGCCTCCGCATTTTCGTGGGTTAGCTGAAAGCCAGTGCCATAATTAGTTTGCTTAAGACTAAATCATT
>NZ_JAKREZ010000093.1:0-1338 GCF_022348345.1 Alteromonas sp. CNT1-28
TTGTTACCAGTTTTTCCTGGCAGCCATAGCGATACGGTACCACCTGACTCCATTCCGAACTCAGAAGTGAAACGTATTAGCGCCGATGGTAGTGTGGGGCTTCCCCATGTGAGAGTAGGACACTGCCAGGTCCCATTTAAAGAAACCCGCCTAACGGCGGGTTTTTTGCGTTTGGAAGAAAGAAAAAATGGGGTCAGAGTACTTTATTGCTTTAAACATCAGGACATAATTATTCCCTTATCCCCCAATGCCGTTAAATCAGAGAAATGTACTCTGACCCCAGAATTAAGGCGAGTTACTCTTCGGCCGCTTTTAATGCTTAGGCAGTGCCAGAAAGCATTTCATAAATAGCTCACCACAAAAATAATAAAGGGGTCAGAGTACTTTTTTAACAAACGAATTTAACTATGCGTGATTTCATAACAGTGTGGGAGAAGTACTCTAATTCGCCAGCATACCTTATTAGAGAAATGTACTCTGACCCCATTATTCGAGGGATCAATGCTGTGGACTTGTTTGAATGTATAGAAAAAGCGACAGGTTGAAAAATAATCGGTATGGTATAAAAACACTCAACAGCTAGGAAGTTTGTATGTCAGCCTTACCATTCAATAATAACCCAGCTTATTTGCGGGGTAATTTTCAGCTTGAACCTGTGACCGCTTTATTAAAACTGCATGCAGAACTTGTTTGCTTTCTTCTAATAGCATTCTTCTTTGTTGGTAATGCATTTATTGAAAATAGTGAAAAAGAGCGGGTCTTAGCTAATCCTCAGAAAAACGACTTTTTCTATATTGACTATAGAGCTATAGATCCTTCATCGGATGCTCGATTTCGCTATGTCCCCCTGAAATTACTTAGTGTTGATGATGATACTCTTACTTTTAAAGTCGGAAACATTGCTCACACAACACCTGTCTCGCCGAGTCAACATGCGAAATTTGATAAAGCGTTATTACTGCGCAATTACTATCGTGTTGATAACCTTGTGCTTAGCAAAACAAAAGTAAATGACTTGGTTACTTCTGGTGCCATTTACGATGCTAGGCGGCCTCGAAATATTTATATTAACGGTTGGATGGTTTTGCACCTTAACCAGTTAGTACCAGATAACAGTTAGTAATAAAAAAGCGTTTATAAGCGATAGAGTCCAAGTAAAGTAGACTCCTTACGAGTGAGGCAACATGTACCTTGAAGTGTTTATTTTATTTACTATGAATACAATAATCAGCCAATAAAGTACTCTGACCCTGAGGTATCCCCACAAATAATATTGCGATATCAATAAGATAAAAAAGATAGGAACATTCATGACGTTTGGTGATCAGATCAATCGCC
>NZ_JAKREZ010000094.1:0-1314 GCF_022348345.1 Alteromonas sp. CNT1-28
CTAGCCTCCGCATTTTCGTGGGTTAGCTGAAAGCCAGTGCCATAATTAGTTTGCTTAAGACTAAATCATTTGGAGGCTAGCATGAACAAACATAGCATGGTTTTTATCGGGTTGGATACGCATAAAGAGTTTCATGAGGTTGCTTATTGTGAAGAACAGCGTGGAGCGACGCCGGTTCATTATGGGCGTATTCCTTCATCTAAGGTCAGTGTTAAAAAGCTGCTCCGCCAGTTTGAATCAAAATACCCTGGTGCAACACTTCACGTTGTTTACGAAGCAGGTCCATGTGGCTACTGGATATATCGTCTCGTTACCAGTCTTGGGCATTGTTGCTATGTCGTGGCTCCGTCTCTTATTCCCAAAAAGCCAGGAGAGCGAATTAAAACCGACCGCCGAGATGCGCTTAAACTCGTTAGGTCGCTAAAGTCTGAAGACCTTACACCCATCTATGTGCCCGAACCGGAAGATGAAGCTGTGCGGGATTTATCTCGAGCTCGAGAAGCCGCAATGAAGGATTTAAAAGAAGCAAAGTATCAACTCAAAGCCTTATTACTTCGCAACAACATACGTTATGAAGGCACTGCCAACTGGTCGAAGAAGCATCTGCGCTGGCTCACCGAACTGATTTTGCCTCACCCAGCCCAGCAAATTGTCTTGCAGGAACAACTGCAAACCATTGAGGAACGTATCCGGCGACTGGAAAGGCTCGACAACGAGTTAACCCACCATGTACACCAATGGCGTTATTATCCAGTAGTGAAAGCCGTTCAGGCGATGCGCGGCGTTCGATTGCTCGTTGCTGTTGGTGTGGTGGCAGAGCTCGGTGACTTACACCGCTTCGACCATCCCAGAAAGCTCATGGCTTATCTGGGCTTAGTTCCCAGTGAACAATCATCAGGTGGAAAGCGACACTTAGGAGCCATTACAAAAGCAGGAAATGGCCGAGCAAGGCGTTTACTGATTGAGGGGGCGCACAGCTACCGTTATCCGGCCAATGTCTCTACCGAATTGCAGTTAAGGCAGGAAGGCTTACCTAAAGACATCGTTGATATTGCCTGGAAAGCACAGCTTCGTTTGTGCAAACGCTATCAGCGCATGAGCAAAAAAGGTAAGCACTACAATTTAATCATTACCGCAATAGCTAGAGAAATGGCGGCATACATCTGGGCTATTGCAAAGGAAGTGGTACTTATACCGGTTAATCCAAAACTAAGACTGAGCCGAGTACCTGCATGATAAACGAGTTTGAGCTAACGCATTCGGATCAGGCCGCGGAATGTGGCACAACCTACGAGGGCGTTATGATGGCAATCA
>NZ_JAKREZ010000095.1:0-1308 GCF_022348345.1 Alteromonas sp. CNT1-28
TTAAAATCAATCAAGAGCCAAGATATGTGTTTGATGAATGCATTGCTTACTTTGGACAAAACAGGATTGCGTTAGCTGGTTATACGACACTTCAAGATATCATATCGAGTGTACTTTCTAGTGAGCGTAGTCGCATTGAGTCTGTCCTGAACCAAAACCTAGGCAGTGATACAAAAGCTACGCTTCTTAGATTGCTTGATTCCAAAAGCACGTTCACAGATCTCGCTATGTTAAAGCGCATGGCGAAGGATTTTTCAGCCAGCCAAATATCACAAGAACTAAAGACGCATAAAATCATACGTGCGCTTTATCCAGAAATTAAGACACTGATTGCTGAATTAGAGCTGTCACCGAAAAACCTTGAATACTACGCGTCTTTAGTAAAACACAAGTCGGTTTATAAGTTAAAAAGACATGCTGATAGTCAAACCTTGTTATATCTTGTTTGTTATCTATTCTTCAGGTACCGCGAAACTAACGACAACCTCGTTTCTGCATTTATCTATCTCGTCCGAAAGCTTGCTGAAGGAGCAAAGAGTCACGCCAAACAGGGAGTTATCGAAGATATAAACATTGTCAGAACAAAATTGAAATCGGCTGGCAGTCTGCTGAATTACTTCATTGACAGCGATATTGACGATGCATTGACCTTTGGCGATGTACGCAAAAAAGCCTTTAAGTTGCTACCTGCTGAGAACATTAAATTGCTTAGCGAACATCTTGATAGCAATGATTTTGATGGGCGTAAATATGAGTGGCAATTTATTGATAAACAGTCAAGCAAGGTGAGTAAACTTCTACGCTCCTTGTTCATGGCCATAGACATTGAGTTTATCCATTTAAAAGATGATTTACATAATCAGTATGTAACGTTGCGCTCTGAACTCAGTGAATGCAAGGCTGTTAGAACCATCAACCTAGACTTGGTACCCAAAGGTGACCGAGGGTATTTGCAAGGAGAAGTTTCTAAGCAAATAGCTATTCGTTTTGAGTACTTCCTGTATCGTAAAGCAGAGCAACTATTTCAAAACAATAGCCTTACCGTAAAAGAGAGTGTCAATAATCGTAGTCTGAGTTCAGATTTAATCCAGCC
Source organism: Alteromonas sp. CNT1-28 (assembly GCF_022348345.1). NCBI lineage: Bacteria > Pseudomonadati > Pseudomonadota > Gammaproteobacteria > Alteromonadales > Alteromonadaceae > Alteromonas > Alteromonas sp. CNT1-28. The sequence continues at coordinate 1,094 of NZ_JAKREZ010000095.1, forward strand.
AAAAGAATGGCAAAACAAAGACGATATTATTGAAAATACAGGGCTTGATAAACTATCAGCACCAATTAACCAAACCTTGGATGAGAAGCAGTATCAGCTTGAAGTGAAATTGAAAGAGGCTGGCACACATATATTCAGTGGTGACAACAAATACGTCGAAGTTATACCTGGTAAGTCAGAACTAAAATGGTCTATCCCAAATAGCCGCTGGCAAC
>NZ_JAKREZ010000096.1:0-2544 GCF_022348345.1 Alteromonas sp. CNT1-28
TGATTGCCATCATAACGCCCTCGTAGGTTGTGCCACATTCCGCGGCCTGATCCGAATGCGTTAGCTCAAACTCGTTTATCATGCAGGTACTCGGCTCAGCCTTAGTTTTGGATTAACCGGTGTAAGTACCACTTCTTTTGCGATAGCCCAGATATATGCGGCCATTTCTCTGGCTATCGCGGTAATGATTAAATTGTAGTGTTTACCCTTTTTACTCATGCGCTGATAGCGTTTGCACAAACGCAGCTGAGCTTTCCAGGCGATATCAACAATGTCTTTGGATAAACCTTCTTGCCTTAACTGTAATTCGGTAGAGACATTCGCTGGATACCGGTAGCTATGCGCTCCTTCAATCAGTAAACGCCTTGCTCTGCCGTTGCCGGCTTTGGTAATGGCTCCTAAGTGTCGCTTTCCACCTGATGATTGTTCACTGGGAACTAAGCCCAGATAAGCCATGAGCTTTCTTGGGTGGTCGAAGCGATGTAGATCACCGAGTTCCGCCACAACACCAACGGCGACTAATAATCGAACACCGCGCATCGCTTGAATGGCTTTCACTACTGGATAATAACGCCATTGATGAACGTGGTGAGTTAATTCATTATCTAGCCTTTCCAGTCGACGGATGCGCTCTTCTATGGTTTGCAATTGTTCCTGCAAAACTATTTGCTGCGCCGGATGAGGCAATATCAATTCTGTAAGCCAGCGAAGGTGCTTCTTCGACCAGTTAGCAGTGCCTTCATAGCGTATGTTGCTGCGAAGCAGTAACGCTTTAAGCTGGTACTTGGCTTCCTTTAAATCCTTCATTGCGGCTTCTCGAGCTCGAGATAAATCCCGTACAGCTTCGTCCTCCGGCTCTGGTACATAGATGGGGGTAAGGTCTTCAGACTTTAGTGACCTAACGAGCTTAAGGGCATCCCGTCGGTCGGTTTTAATTCGCTCTCCTGGCTTTTTTGGAATAAGAGACGGTGCCACAACATAGCAACAATGCCCCAAGCTCGTTATCAGCCGATAAATCCAATAACCACACGGTCCTGCTTCATAAACCACGTGCAGTGTCGAGCCGGGATATTTAGATTCAAACTGACGTAGCAGCTTTTTGACACTGACTTTGGAAGAAGAGATACGGCCATAATGAACCGGACTCGCCCCACGCTGTTCCTCACAATAAGCAACCTCATGAAACTCTTTATGCGTATCCAACCCTATAAAAATCATGCTATGTTTGTTCATGCTAGCCTCCAAATTGATTTAGTATTGAACAAACTAATTATGGCTCTGGCTGAAAAGTTAACCCACGAAAATGAGCATTAAAATGTGGGTTCAGCCGTGACATTCCAGCATCAAGGTTGTTTCGCTAGGTTGTCTTTACCGCTGGCTTTTTCGGTAGTTTCAACGGCTTTAGCAACGTACTTTTCATCACACAGCAACGCCGACATTCTGCATCACCAGTCTTCTAAACTCGCTCTTTTATCCAGCAATGTCGTTAACATCTGGCATTTCGCACAGGGTTGTTTTATCTTAATTTCAACAATTTAAATAAGTGGCCTTATCGGCTAGTGGTGGCAGCAAAGCTGCGTACTTTCCTTTGTACGCCTAACAAAACGCTGTTGGCACTCCCTCCGGTCGCTGGGACGCTAACACGTGGGCTGACTCACTTCGTTCGGATTTTAGCCCACGTGTAACTGTCGTAGATTAATACAACAAATATTGGATATTTAATTCCTCTACATTAGTCGAGAGGAAACAAAAAATGGAAAAAGAATTAATGATTAATTCAACTGTTGTAAAAGAACTAAGAAAAAAGTCTGGCTGGTCCCAAGAACAACTAGCCAACGCATCCGGCTTAAGTTTGCGCACAATTCAACGTGTAGAATCTGAAAGCAAAGCATCAATGGAAACAAAAGTATGCTTAGCAGCGACTTTTCAAATCTCGCTAGAGAGTTTGAACGTTAACACGGCTACGCAAGTGGCTGAAATTAAACCCAATAGAGCTATTTTAGTTTTATTAGCTTGTTCGGTGTTTATTTCGGCTATTAGTTTACTCATAAATATATCCAAACCTATTTCTTTCATCGCTAACTTAGTCGCAGTCTTTAGTATTATTTATTGCGGTTTTAAATGGTATTTCTTTGCCAGTTCAACCTCTAAATGTTCACTAAAGTCTCATGTCCGCACAGGGTTTATCTTCCTTGCCATTTTTTCGATTTTTGGTGTCTTAGGAAACATTGGACCGTCAATTGTTGGCCCAATGTTTCTTTCTTTGGTTATGTTTAGCCTTATATTTTACTTAGCTAGCAAAATTACACAGAAAAATATCAAACATAGTCAAAATGAAATTGGCAGCTAACAACCCAATCAACACACTCACTGCGTTCGCTGGGACGCATACACGCGGGGCGGCTTCGCCATTATGCCCCGTATGTATGCGCCCGTTATTGGAAAGTTATGTACTTTGTCTCATAAAATGAAACTAATAGAAGTAATTGAAAAAATTGACGACCTTGATGACGAAGCAACGATCTGGGTAAAAGTCGATGAGGA
>NZ_JAKREZ010000097.1:0-1299 GCF_022348345.1 Alteromonas sp. CNT1-28
TCTCGTTGAAGTATTTTCACTTCGAGCCTTGATGAACTTCGCCCATATCGTCCTTATCGTTGACACGGATTAAAATCCACAGCCCCTATCAGGTTTTCGATATGTCGGTTTAACCGTATTGTCATCACGTTATGTTTATTCAGCAATCCTTGGAAGTGAACTGGTTCATTATTAACTTATGCGGTTGTCAACTCAGGTTGATAATCGCCACCTTGTGCTAATAGTGCCCAAGCTATTCGGGCCAATTTATTAGCCAGTGCAACGGCGGCTTTGTTTCTCCCCCGCGTTTGCTCTATTCGCTTTATCCATTGAGACAATGGCGTCTCTTTATGTTTACTCACTCGCATGACAGCCCTGGCACCATGAATGAGTAAGGTTCTTAGATAGCTATCTCCACGCTTACTAATCCCTTGTAAATTATGCTTGCCCCCTGAGCTATGTTGTTTGGGTACCAGCCCCAGTGATGCTGAAACTGCCCGACCATTCTTAAACTCACTGCCATTGCCGATATGTTGATAAAGCGCACTGGCTATAATTGGGCCAACTCCGGGAATACTTTGTAGTCGTCTACAAGCTTCGTGTTGGCTTAGTTGTTTAATTTTCTTTGTATACCAGTCCAGGTGCTCATCCAGCTCTACAAGCTTTTGATAGTGTCGCTCTAACAGTTCTTTGAATAATTCACTCAAACCATTCTCAACCTGCCGGTCAAACAACTCAGGCAGTGATTTATACACATGGTTTATGCCTACCGGAAGAATTATTCCGTACTCATTGAGCAATCCCCGTATTTCATTACAGTTGGCGGTTCTATCCCGCTCACACTTCTTTCGCATCACGTGTATCGCCTGAATATCTTGTTGGGTTTGCGTTTTCGTTCTCACAAACCTCATCTCGGGGCGTACAACTGCTTCTGCTATCGCCAGCGCATCATTAAAGTCCGTCTTATTACCTCGCACATACGCTTTTACATGCTGTGGTGCGATTTGTTTTACCTGATGCCCATACTTCGCTATTTCTCTCGCCCAATAGTGCGCACTGGCACATGACTCAACTCCCACCAAACAGGGGGATAGCTCACTAAAAAAATGCAGTACCTGATTTCGTCTCAACATTTTTTTACGCACAATCTTGCCTGCCTGATTACAGCACACTAAATGGCTCACACTTTTTGCTAAATCCAGTCCAACCGTTGTAATATTCATTTTGGTCTCCTCACCTTGTTAACTTGATTGTTCAATTCCAAGTTTGGCACATTGCGATGCCGTTTGAGGGGGGAGACCATTCCATCGTTGACCTTTG
>NZ_JAKREZ010000098.1:0-1261 GCF_022348345.1 Alteromonas sp. CNT1-28
TGACGTGGTTCAATAGATTCACACACCCAGTTAAGAGATAATCATCTCAACTGGAGTGTATATGAAAACGCGAAAAAGCTACTCGAAAGAATTCAAACTGGATGCTGTGAGTCTGGTTACAGAACAAAATTACAAGATTTCTGAGGCTGCACGTAGTCTTGGTATTAGCGCGAATATGTTGGGCCGCTGGCTGAAAGAGCAAGAATCAGACGGCGCTCACGCATTTCGTGGCAATGGCAAGTTGACGCCGGAACAGGAAGAAATCCGTCGGCTGCGTGAAGAGAATAAGCGCCTGAAAATGGAGAAAGAGATCCTAAAAAAGGCGACGGTCTTCTTTGCCAAAGAAACCAAGTGAAATACGGTTTCATAACCCAATATAAGAAGACCTGGCCGATTAGCCTGATGTGTCAGGTTCTGGGAGTCAGTCGCCGTAATTACTACAGCGCCGTGCGCCGAAATGAGCAACTTGAACCCGATCCGCAACATGATGAGCTAATTGAGTGGGTGCAGAAAATAGCTGATGCCAGTGATTTTACCTATGGCGTAAGACGCATGAAACGCGCGCTGAATTCACTGGGTTATCCGGTTGGAAAACAGCGAACGAAAGTCTTGATGAAAGAAGCCGACGTGAGCGTCAGACGGCGGAGAAAATACAAAGTAACGACTAACAGCGATCATCAGCAACCCGTCTTCGATAACGTGCTGTCACGCGACTTTAATGCACAAATGCCAGATCAGGCGTATGCCTCTGACATTACCTATATCTGGACGCAAGAAGGTTGGCTGTATCTGGCTGTAGTGATTGACTTATTCTCACGAAAAGTCGTGGGCTGGAGTATGGCGTCGCGCATGAATGCCCAGCTTGTGTGTGATGCCTTAACAATGGCTTTATGGCAACGTAAACCCAACGCGGGCCTGATACATCATTCAGATCGAGGCTCTCAATATGCAAGCCGTCAATTTAGACAGCTACTGACGCAGTACAAGGTAACTGGCAGCATGAGTAGAAAAGGTGACTGCTGGGACAATGCTGTTGTAGAGAGCTTCTTCGGCACATTGAAACAAGAGCGAGTGCAATGGCGTCACTACCAGAGCCGCCATGCTGCTCAGCAGGATATCCTGCAATACATCAGTATGTTTTATAACAGCCAAAGAATGCACTCATACCTGGATTACAAAAGTCCAAATCAATATGAGGCTGATATGGCAAATTTAGGAAAAGCGGCTTAACTGGGTTGTGTGAATTTGCTTGACCACGTCA
>NZ_JAKREZ010000099.1:0-1245 GCF_022348345.1 Alteromonas sp. CNT1-28
TTACGCTAAATAACTATGTACATGAGCCGTATACGAGGCCCGTATGTACGGTTCTGTGAGAGGGATGAGGCGGTGACGCCTCACCCTACTCGATGTTTTTTTGGGGGGAATGCAGTATTAGTATTTAAGCGCAGACATGTTTTTTTTAATATGTGGGTGATAAACGGCAGTACGGTTTTTCTTTATTTTTCTGCTGGTCGTGGTTTAGAGTAGTGAGAAGTAAAAAGGAGAATAGCCCCAGAGTGGTATAGATTAGAATGACGGTTTGGGGACGAGTAACTGTTAGGGCTATTTTTTGAGTTTAGTCGTTCATAAAAGGATTTTGTAAAATGATTAATGACTTAAGTTTAAGTAAGAATGTACAGTTTTATGAGCTCAATAAAGCACTTACCGTAAAGTCTATTGAAGATACATTCAGAGAAATCTCTAAAGAACGTGTAGGAAACTACCTTAAAAATAGTTACCTCGTGAGAAAAAAATATACTACAGCCACTGGTAACAAAGTTATCTACTCCTTTGTTTCATATAAAATTGAGGCTGAACCTTCATTTTTATCTGGTACTAAGGTTAAAGAACAAAAGTATGCTTATCTTTTATTAATTGAATGTAATGATGCTTTAGCTATTTTGAAGAAGTATGTCGATTCACCAGAAAAACATTTTTCTTCTTTTATAGGTGAGTATGATTATGAAAAGTTTTGTCATTTTCATGGTAATAAAAACCCTGAATATGAGAGAGTTACCATGAAAAATATGAGTATTTCTAATGCTGTAATAAGATCTCGCTCTTTAGAAGCAAAAAGCTTAAATGGAATCCTTTCATCTAATTCATCTAGCCGATCAATCCCAAGCAATTTTAGAATGAAAGTCGGTGAAGACTCATACACTTTAACACCTAGCACTTCTAGAGTTAGCCATAGGGATAACAAGTCATCATTTGATGGCTTAGTTGATTGGGTAATTGAAATTAAAAATGAAATAAAAATAACCAACAATGAAAGTGAGTTTCTTCGTAATTTCGCATCTCCGATCTGTTTAAAGGATATTATTGACTTAGGTCATAAAGTCGTGGCTATTCTCATTGATTTGAGTGAGGTTGAAACTAAATTATCTAACGGTAGCGCTGTTTTAAGCAAAGCTGATGGTTCCCCAGGGTAAGAGCGTGATCATTTTTTAAGCAGTTATCACTTTTTCAAGATACGCAGTATCCATAGCCGCAATGCGCTGTTTACGTCGGATGCTGGCC
>NZ_JAKREZ010000100.1:0-1223 GCF_022348345.1 Alteromonas sp. CNT1-28
ATTAAAAACACTAAAACAGCACCGGGCGATAGCCCCGCCGCAAGAAACCCAACCGCGAGTGGCGTTGATGCTGTAGCACATATGTACATAGGAATGCCGATTAGCGCCATCACTAGCATGGCGACCACGCCATCACCCCATTGCGTTAAAAAGTCGGTGGGTACCCACGTTTTAATTGCCGCGGCAAGTGCTAATCCAATTAATAACCATATCACAATGTCTTCAAGTAACTTGCCACTGGCGTATGAAAGCACGCTTGTGACTTTCGAAGGCGAAGACTCGTGTTTAGGCTTGTCTGTGCTTTCGTGGTTATGAACAAGTGTTTTTTCGCTTGCACAACAGGACGTGCTGGCCTGTATTTGCGGTTCTGGTTTAGGTGCTTGCTTTGAACCACAGCACGATGACTGCGTCGCCTCAGATTGTCGTTGTTGAACCTCTTCTGCTTCTGCGAAAAAACGCACCATCAATCCAGCATAAACAGCGCTTGTAATGGCCGCGATGGGTCTAACAATGGCATACAACGGTCCAAGCAATGCATAGGACACAGAAACACTGTCTACGCCAGTCTCGGGCGTAGACACTAAAAACGAGATAGTGGAAGATTTAGATGCACCGCTACGCCTAAGCCCAAGTGCCGCTGGGATAACGCCGCAAGAGCACAGAGGTAAAGGCGCACCAATAACCGCGGCCTTTGTAATTGAGCCAAACGATGAGCTGCCCATGTGCTTTTCCAAAAACGAAACGGGTACCAATTCGTGCATGATACCCGCCACCAGCAAACCGAGAAGTAACCAAGGCGCGGATTCAACGAAAAGTGCTAGGAAATTTTGTCCAAGTAAAATGATATCTGACACAAAGCCTCACAGGTTATTTTATTGAAAGGTCACGTTGAAGAACGCGGCTTTTGACAACAAAAATAACGGTGTTTTAGAACGGTAAGTATAATAACAGATATGCTGTATGACAGAAAATCAGCAAAACTGATTAACCTGATTTATGCGAGTGCGTTTTGCTTTTAAAGGAAAGAAAAATGGCCAGTACAAATGCACTGGCCGAATGTTGACTGTCTCGAAAGTGTAATTTTAAACCACGAGGTCAACCATGAAAGTTTTTGTCGCTAGGGTCTGTTGACCTTTGTTGTACATTTTTGCAGCGGTCTGTGTGCCATCTAGACAAGGCGAATGTTTGACGGTTTAGTGGTTCTAAATCGAGAACATTCAACG